>JAWOGY010000028.1:0-22074 GCA_046496425.1 Vicinamibacterales bacterium | reverse complement strand
CTTCGGCGACTCCGAAGCGAAGGTCCGCCCGTACATCATGGGCGGCCTGGGCGTGACCAACTACGGCAGCGTGTCCTACGACAGGCTGGACGGGACGTCGGCCACCACCGAGTCGAACTCGCAGTTCTCGACGACCTGGGGCGCGGGCCTGAAGCTGAACGCGTCACAGAACGTCGGGATGAAGGTCGGCCTCCAGTGGACGCCGACCTACATCAAGTCGGACGTGGCCGGCTGGTGGTGCGACCCGTGGTGGGGCTGCTACGTGATCGGCGACGCCCAGTACACGAACCAGTTCGAGTTGGTCGGCGGCCTCAGCTTCCGGTTCTAAAAAGAAGACAGAAGCCAGAAGACAGAAGCAAGAAGCAAGAAGGGCCGGCGGGGGAGCTCCCCGACCGGCCCGTTGTTTCTCGCAAGCCCTGCCCCCTGCCCCATGCCCTAGCCCTGCGCCGGAACGGCGCACCCTGAGCGAGCGCGGCGATAGCAGGCGAGTCGAAGGGCTAGCCCCGCGCCCCCTCCGGCAGCGGCACGTATGGGCATTCGTGCAATTCGACCGGCTTGCGCCGCGTGAGCAGCTGGTACCAGTCGTACGCGCATCCGGCCACGATCACGGCGACGAAAACGAGGAAGAGGCCGGCGACGAAGGCGTCGACCTGGTTCATGTGGACGGTCTTCTGCCATAGCGCGATCTGCTCGGGCGAGCCGCCGGCCGCGATCCTGCCGGCGAAGCTGCGGGCGCCGGCGAGGAAGCCGAGGGCCGGGTCGGGCGAGAAGATCTTCATGAGTCCCGCCGAGAACGTGACGGCGAACAGGAAGGCGAGCGGCACGGCCGTCACCCAGGCGTACCGCGCCCGGCCCATCTTGATGAGCACCGAGGTGCCCAGCGAGAAGGCGATCACGGCGAGCAACTGGTTGGCGATCCCGAACAGCGGCCACAGCGTATTGATGCCGCCCATCGGGTCGATCACGCCCATGTAGAGGAAGTACCCCCAGCCCGACACGAGCAGCCCGCTCGTCAGCACGTTGGCGCCCCAGTTGCGCGTGTCTCCCAGCGGCTTCCACAGGTATCCCAGGAAGTCCTGCAGGATGAAGCGGCCCACGCGCGTGCCGGCGTCGATCGTGGTCAGTATGAAGAGGGCCTCGAACATGATGGCGAAGTGGTACCAGAGCGCCATCCAGCCGCGGCCGAAGGCCTCGGCGAACATCCTGGCCATCCCGAGGGCGAATGTCGGCGCGCCGCCGGTCCGTCCGAACATCGTCTTCTCGCCGATGTCGGCGGCGATCTGGTCCATCTCGGCTACCGTCACGGGAAAGCCCGACGCCGTGATGGTCTGGACGACCTCGGCCGGAGGCAGCGTCTTGCTCATGCCCGCGTTGACGGCGAAGTACTGCCCCGGCTGCAGAGCGCAGGCGGCCACCAGCGCCATGAGCGCCACGAGCATCTCGGTGATCATGGCCCCGTAGCCGACGCTGCGGATGACCGACTCGCGGTCGGCCAGCTTCGGTGTCGTGCCGGACGAGATCAGGGCGTGGAAGCCCGACACGGCCCCGCAGGCGATGGTGATGAAGACAAACGGGAACACCGGCCCCGCGAACACGGGCCCCGTGCCGTCGACAAACGGCGTGACGGCCGGCATGTGCAGCTCGGGGGCGACGATGAGGACAGCCACGGCCAGGACCGCGACGGTGCCGAGCTTCATGTACGTGCTCAGGTAGTCGCGCGGCGCGAGCAGCAGCCACACCGGCAGCACCGACGCGGCGAACCCGTAGAGGATGATCGCCCACGCGATCCACTCGCCGCTCCGGTCGAACCACGGCGTCAGGCCCCACGCCTGGAGGTTGCCGCCGGCCCACACGCTGGCGAGCAGGCCCGTGACGCCGAAGATCGTCACCGCCCGCACGCTCACTTTTCCGATCGTGTGCGCGACGCCCATCGTCACCGCGAGCGGGATCGTCATGGCGATGGTGAACAGCCCCCACGGGCTCTCGGCGAGCGCCTTGACCACGACGAGGGCGAGGACGGCGAGCAGGATCGTCAGGATCGCCAGCAGGCTGATCATGGCGACCATGCCGACAACCGGGTTCACTTCGTCCTTGAGCATCTGGCCCAGCGATTTGCCGCACCGGCGCATCGAGGCGAACAGGATGACCGCATCGTGGACCCCGCCGCCGAGCGTGGCGCCGATGAGGATCCAGAGCATGCCCGGGAGGTAGCCGAACTGCGCCGCGAGCACCGGCCCGACCAGCGGCCCCGGCCCGGCGATGGCGGCGAAGTGGTGGCCGTAGACCACCCACTTGTTCGTCGGGACGAAATCCTTGCCGTCGCGCTGGGTGATCGACGGCGGCGCGCGGCGCTCGTCGAGGACCAGCACCTTCACCGCGAGCCACTTGCTGTAGAAGCGGTAGGAGATCGAAGCCGTGCAGAGGCCCGCCGTCACCAGCCAGAGGGCGTTGATCGACTCGCCGCGGTGCAGCGCGGCCACGAGGACCGACACGGCGCCGGCGGCCGCGACGGCCCCCCAGCCAAGCACCCGAAGCAGTTTCGGCATGACGAGGATTCTATCGTCCCCGCCGGTCCGGCGGAAGATCGAAGGGCGGCCCGAACCCCCCGGGCGGGATCACGGCCTGCGAGTCATTTCGAACGGAAAGGTGCGGCTGATCATGCTGGGGCGCATCGTGCCCGTGATCGTGTCGGGCCCGTCGAACTCCCCGGTGAAGACCAGGCCGCCGTCGCCGAAGTAGACGTTGATGACAATGGCGTCGCCGCCCGCGTAGGTGCCCCAGATCGAGCCGAGGTCGTATCGATCTCTGTACGTGCCGCCGAGCTGCGCGCCCCTGAGCGAGATGTCCATCGTGAATGGCGCGTTCCAGTAGGTCGGGGCGCTCCCGTCCCAGACGCCCTCCGCGCCGCTGCTGCAGACCGGCGGGATCCCCCCGCCGTCGATCTGGGCGAGCACCTTGGCGGTGGCCGCTGCGTGCCCGCACTGGTTCACGCGGTAGCGGAGGTACTCCTGCGTCCACACGATCGCGCCTTCGATGTCCACGTAGGAGGAGGTCGGGTTGCGGCCGAGGCCGTCCCGGTACTTGCGTTCAAGCTCCTGGCGGAAGGCGTACGGCTCGTTGCGCGGCGGGAACGCGACGACTCCGCCCGATGGCGGGTTCCCGCACACCGGCGCGATGCCGCGGCCGTCGATCTGGTCGAACACCTTCTGCTCCGCCGTGGCGTGGTCGCACTGGTTCACGCGATAGCGCAGATATTCCTGCGTCCAGACGATGTCGCCCTCGAGATCGACGGAAGTCGAGGAGAGGGAACGCCCCAGGCCGTCCCGGTACTTCCGTTCGAGGTCTTCGCGGAACGCGTACGGCTCGTTGCGCGGCGGGAAGGCGATCACCCCGGACGCTTTCCCCGCCGCGGCGGCGACTGCGGCGGCCGATCCGGATGCGAGTGCAGACGGCCCGGCCACCAGCTGAATGGGCGTCGAGGGGGCAGGTTCCTGCCGGCCGCACCCCGGTACGGCCAGGCAGGCGATGACGACGGCAACGACGACGGCGACGGACGATCGAAGGCCCCGGTGGATCATGGATGCCTCCTGTACAAACCAGTATGCACCCGTCCGCAGGCGGCCGCTACTTTCGCGCCGGCTTCTTTCCGCTTGCGGCCGGCGCGGGCATCTCGATGAGCCCCGCCTTCACGAGCACGCCCGCGTAGTCGATGATCTGCTGCAGGTCCGTTTTCACCGGCGCCTGCGCCTCGAGCATCTTCCTGATGTCGAGCAGGCTGTGCCGGCCGTTGACGAGCCGGCTCATTTCCGCCGTGTCGAGGCCGCGGAATTTCGCGACGTCGACCCCGGTCAGGAACTGCCGGTAGCCCTGGTAGCCATCCGATGTCACCTTCGGCGTCTGTTTCGGCACCATCGCGGAGGCCGCCCGCTCGAGCTCGGTGGGCGTCAGCACGACGGGCGCCATTTTCAGCCGCGCGGCGAGGGCCTTCATCTGGGCGTCGACGGCCGCGAGCTGCGCGGCGCCGGTGAGCTCTGCGGTCTTCTGCAGCGCGGCCACGTGGGCGGCCACGCGGGCTTTGTCGGACGCGAGTTCGTTGACCGTCTCCAGCGTGTCCTTCTCGTTGATGACCGCGGCTTCGATGTGCTCGCGGGCGGACTTGTAGGCGCCGGCCAGCGTGTCGGCCGTGGCGAGCTCCATCTCGGCCAGGCCGCGGGCCAGCTGGTGGCCGACGCGCTGCGCGCCGTTCCCCGCGGTCTCGCTCGCGATCCTGATCGCCATCTCATCGTCGGCCGAGGCGATGGTGTAGGCGGCCGCCGCGCCGATCGCGGCGACGCGCTTGAGCTGCGTGGGGTCGGTCTTGTCCACGTGGTCGCCGGAGGTGTGATACCAGCGGTCGGGCCAGGTGATCATCATGATGCCCGGCACCTGCACGCCCCAGTCGTTGAACACCTCGTGATCGGACGCGCCGTAGTGGGTCTCGATGCTGTAGTAGAACGGCTCATCCGCGCCCGTCGGCGCGACGATGCGGTTGAGGACCGGGTAGGCGGTGCTCCGGTTCTGGATCCGCTCGCGGTTCCCTTCGCCGACGAAGCGGTAGTAGTTCTCCATCACGTCGTTGAGGTAGTGCGGGTTGCCGAACGTCGTCCGCATCATGCACATGAACGACTGGCTGCGGCTGAGCAGCAGGCCGACCATGTCGAGGTTGATGTTGCAGAGCGTCTGCTCCATCAGCGCCTTGTTCGCCTTCACCCAGGGGCCGGTACCCGAGAACTCGGGGCCGATGAGGAAGCGGATCGTGCGCCTGGGGCGGGGCAGGCGCCCCTCGTCAATCAGCGTATTGAGCGTGCGGCCGATCTCGACCACCACCGCGCTGCCCGAGATGTTGTCGTTGCCGCCCATCTTCACGTAGCCCTCGAACAGATGGGCCGAGAAGATGATTTCGCCCGCGGCCGGATCGGTCCCGGGGATGTGCCACACGATGTCCTGAATCGTGTAGGGGCGCATCGCGGTCTCGACCTTCGCGCTGACGGTGATCGTCTCGCCGGCGAGCAGGCGGCGCTTGAGGAACTCGCCTTCGCGCGGTGGGATCTGGAAGGCGAATTTCGCCGGCTTGTCGGGCGTGCCGCGGACGCTGGCCCATCCGATCTGCATCGGGTCGAAAAGCGGCCGCGTCCCCTGGATCGAGATGACGCCGAGCGCGCCCCTGTCGAGGCACGCCGTCTGGTGCACCATCCCCGCGCTTCCCTCCGTGACCGCGATTTTGCCGGCCAGGTTCTTGCCGGCGTAGTCGTCCGGCATGCCCCGGCCGACCCAGACCAGCTGGCCCGACGCCTCGCCCGTCGTGCTCCCCGTGGCGAGCATCGCCGCCATGTCCAGGTACGACGCGAGCTTCTGGCGGATGGGCGTCACCTCCCACAACTCGCCCTTCACCGCGTCCCACGTCTGGCCGCCGGGAAACGACACGACCTCGGCTCCGGCGAGCCCGTACCGCTTCACCGTGTCGAGGTAGAACTGCGTTTCGTAGAAGAGGCCCGAAAACTCCTCCGGCGCGCGGTCCTTGTCGTACCCGCCGGTTTCCATGATCATCTTCCACGCGTTCTCGCCCGAGGCCTCGCCCACGATTTCCGCCACCTGCGACTTGGGCAGCAGCGTCCACTGCAGCCACGGAGTCATCTGCGCGCCGACGACGCCGCCCGCGGCGAGCGCGGCGACGAACACCACCAGGATTGTCCTGCCTCTCATTCCGCCTCCTTCGAGTTCCAGACCTCCCGGTTGCGGCGTCTCGGCGCCGGCCGGGTCTCTCGCGTGGCGGTCCCGCTTCGAGGGACACGCTCACAACTGACGCCCGATCGCTCGCCTCGCGAGCAACCCGGCCGGCGCCTTCCGTTCCGCGTCCGAGTCCCGAGTCCCGGGTCCCGCGTCGGTGTCTTACTAGTCCCTAGCGCCTAGCGCCTAGCCCCTACATGATCCCCGTCACCTTCCAGTACCCCACCGCCACCCACAGCGCGAGAATCGTCACGCCCGCGAAGACCGTGGCCAGCCGGATGCGGTCGCCGTCGGTGTAGGCCTGCCGCTTCGTCACGCCCTCGGTGATGACGATCCAGATGTTCTGGTAGCTGAACCAGAACACGTGGAGCGGCAGCAGGATGATGCCGCCGAGCACGAGCGGCGACAGGCCCCAGCTGCCGGCGACACCCACGAGCGCGAGGAAGAACGTCGCCATCGTGATGAAGCCGACCGGGTCGATGAACCGCATGGCCATCACGGCGACGCCGATGCCGGCAGCGAGCGCGAAGGCGCTGCCGGCGAGCGGTGCCAGCATCGGCACCACCAGGCCCGCCACCCATCCGCTGATCTTGTACGTCGTGATGACCGTGCCCAGGCTGAGCATGCCGCCGACAAAGAGCGCCAGCGGCCACGGGATCCCGGTGCCGATCTCGGCCGCCTGCAGCACGCCCGCCGCGAAAAGCGCGGTCAGGGCCACCATGCCGATGGCCTCGGCGGGCGCCCGATGCCACGGCTGCGTGGCCCACGCCAGAATGGACGCGGCGACGATGAGCGCGGTGAGCCGCTCGTGCCGGCTCATGCGCCCGAGTGTCGCCAGTTCGGCGCCGATGACCGCGTGCGTGACGCCGAGGCCGCCTTCCGGGCGCAGCACGATCAGGTTGGCGGCAAGCACCATCACGCACCAGACGAGCGTCGGCACGAACATCACCTGCGCGTACTCGAGCCACGCGATCGGGATGCCCTGGCTCGCGAACAGGCCCGCGAGGTACGGCCCCCAGAGCGCCCCGGTCAGCAGGGCGCACCCCGGCAGCACGGCCATCTCGAAGGTGCTCAGGATGATGAGTGCCGACCCGCGCCCCGGCAGCGGCAGCCCGAGCGCCTGCACGAGCGCCCACGCGATTGGCATCAGGATGGCGGTGCGGACGGTCATCGACGGGATGCCGAGCGTCAGCACGAAGCCGATGAGCAGGAACGCCCCGAGGATGCCCGCGTACGTCGGCGGGAACGCCAGCAGGATCCGGTAGGCGATGCGCCGCGCCAGCCCCGTCCTGTCCATCGCGTAGCCGAAGAACAGGACGGCGACGAGGATCCAGAACCCCGAGGCGGCGAACCCGGAGAGCGCCACCTGGCCCGGCACGCCGGCGATCATGAGCAGGCCCAGCGTCAGGAGGGCCGTGATGCCCGCGTTCAGCACGTCCGTGGCCCAGAAGACGACGCCGAGCACGATGATCGCCAGCGCGCGCACACCGATGGGCTCCAGTGTGCCGACACCGGGGAGCATCAGGATAATGGCGGCGGCCGCGAGGCCGCACGCGGCGCCAATCGCGCGACGGGACATGCCCTTTCCCCCCTCGGTCGCGGCGGAGTGTATCATCGCTGGCCCGGAATCGGGCAGATGGACATAATGGAGGCAGACAGCCATGGCCGCCGACACCACCGCACCGGATGACCGCGTCCGCATCCTCGTCGCCGAGGACGATGCGGCGGCGCGCGTCGGATTCCAGCAGTTGCTGACCAGCTGGGGCTACGCCGTCGAGGCGGCCTTCGACGGCGAGGACGCGCTCGCGAAGATCCCCGGCTTCCGCCCGGACATCGTCGTCAGCGACCTCGTCATGCCGCGGCTCGACGGGATCGGCCTGCTCCGCGCCCTGCAGCAGGAGGGCGCAGGCATCACCACCGTCATCCTGACCGCGCAGGGGACGGTGGACACGGCCGTCGAGGCGCTCAAGCAGGGCGCCTACGACTACCTCGCGAAGCCCGTCGACTTCCAGCGCCTGCGCATCCTCCTCGACAAGATCATCGAGCGCCAGGCGACGCTGCGCGAGGTCAAGACGCTCCGCCGGCAGCTGCGCGAGCACGGCTCGTTCGGGCCGATGATCGGCGCCAGCGCCCCGATGCGGGATGTCTACCGGCTCATCGAGCAGGCGGCGCCGGCGACCGCCTCCGTGCTCATCACCGGCGAATCGGGCACGGGCAAGGAACTGGTCGCGCAGTCCATCCACCGCCTGAGCCCCCGGGCGGCGGCGCCCTGGGTGCCGCTCAACTGCGCGGCCATTCCCGAGACGCTGCTCGAATCGGAGCTGTTCGGCCACGAGCGCGGCGCGTTCACCGGGGCGATCGAGCGGCAGGCGGGCTGCTTCGAGCTCGCGCACCGCGGCACGCTCTTCCTCGACGAGATCGCCGAGATGACGCCGTCGACGCAGGTGAAGCTGCTGCGCGTGCTCCAGGAGCGGTCGTTCCGCCGCCTCGGGGGCCGCGTCGAGCAGAGCGTCGACATCCGCGTCATCGCCGCGACCAACGCCGATCCGGCCGCCGCCGTGCGCAAGGGCGCGCTGCGCGAGGACCTCTACTACCGGCTCAACGTCGTCGGCATCCACCTGCCGCCGCTGCGCGAGCGCATGGACGACCTGCCGCTGCTCGTCGACAGCTTCATCCGCGAGTTCAGCGCGCAGAACGCCAGGTCCGTGGCGGGCCTCGCGCCCGCCGCGCGCCGTGTGCTCGACGAGTACGCCTGGCCGGGCAACGTCCGCGAGCTGCGCAACGTGATCGAGCGCGCGACCATCATGGCCGCGGGCCGGCTGATCGACGTTGGCGACCTGCCGCCGCTGGGCCTGGCGCTGCCCGCCGCGGCCGGCGGCGAGCGCCTCGAACCGGGCATGACCGTCGACGAGGCCGAGCGCCGTCTGATCATGCTGACGCTCGAGCACACCGGCCACAACAAGACGCGCGCCGCCGAACTGCTCGGCATCAGCCTCAAGACGCTGCACAACAAGCTCAACCGCTTCAGGCTCGATGACGGCGGGAGCGGCGCCTAGGCCATGCGCCTCAGCCTCAAGGCCCGGCAGGTGGCCGCCGTCACCTCGATTGTCGGCGCCGCGGTCGTCGTCCTCGGCGGGCTCTACGTCACCGGCGTAGCGCGGGTCAGGCTGGACGAAAGCCGGTCGCGGGGACGGTTCCTGGCGAACGCGATCTACCACCGCACCCGGGAAGTGGCGGCAACAAGCGCCGACCCCTACGCCGCCCTGCGCGCGGACCCGGGGTTGAAATCGATTCTCGAATCCTCGGCCTACTCCCCCAATCTCACCTACGCGGCCATCGTGGATGCCGCCGACGTGGTCATTGCGCACAGCGATGCGGGGCATGCCGGCGAGCGGCTGCCCGCGCGCCCGAGCCTCGACGCGCTGATTGACGCCGGCCCCTGGCAGCAACTGCGGGCCATCTACGCCGACGAGGGGCGGACGCTCGAGATCCAGCAGCCGTTGCTCGCGGGCGACGAGCGCTTCGGGACGATTCGCATCGGCGTCGACCTGGACCTCACCCGCGCCGATCTCGACGAGGCGCTGGGGCCCGCGATCGTCGCCGCCCTGGCCGCGCTGGTGGCCTCCAGCCTGCTCGCCATGCTGCTCGCCAACTCGCTCCTGCGGCCGATCCACCTCATCAAGGGCGGGTTGTCGCGGCTGGGGCGAGGCGAGTTCGGCGTGAAGCTGGACCTCCCGCGCCAGGACGAACTGGGAGAGCTCGGCGGCTTCTTCAACGCGGTCAGCGACCGGCTCTCGGCGGACCGCACGCGGCTGGCCGGCGAGAAGTCGACGCTCGAATCGGTCGTCGGCCGCCTCGAGGACGCGATCGCGTTCTTCACGCCCGCCGGCGAGCTGCTGTTCGCCAACCCCGCGATGCGGCGCGATCTTGCCGGCCCGCCGGCCGGGCGGGCGCTCTCGGAGATGTGGCCGGCCGCGCATCCCTGCCGCGTGCTGGTCGAGCAGACGTGCGCCGACGGCCGGTCGCGGGGGCCGGTGCAGGTGGAGCACGAAGCCGCGGCGGCCGGCGCGCAGGCCGGCGAGGGCGCGGGCAGGCGCGGCGGAAGGCTCATCGTGACCCACGCGGTGAGCGACGCGTCCGGGAGCGTCGTCGGCGTCATGCTGATGTGCCGCGACCTCGGCTACCTGGGCGAGGTGGAGTCGACGCTCCGCTACTCGCACAAGCTCGCGTCGCTCAGCCGCCTGACCGCCGGCGTGGCGCACGAGATCAAGAACTCGCTGCACGCGATGACCATCCACCTGGAGCTGGTGAAACAGGAGATCTCGAGCGGCGGGCGCGAGGCCGGCGCCGCCGGCGAGAGCGTCGCGATCATCGCCGCCACGCTGAGGCGCCTCGACGAGATGCTGCAGGGCCTGCTCAGGTTCACGCGGCCCGAGGAGCTGCACCTGCAGGCCGTCGCGCTCTGGGCCGTCGTCGACGCGATGCTGCCGATTGTGACGGCCGAGGCGCAGAAGACCGGCGTGGAGGTCCAGGTGGACTGCCCGGCCGACCTCCCGCTGCTGCGCGCCGACCCGGCGATGCTGCAGCAGGCGCTGCAGAACCTCGCGCTCAACGCGTGCCAGGCGCAGCCGAACGGCGGGCGCCTGCGCATCGCGGGCCGGGCTCCGCGCGACCGCTTCGTCGAGGTCGTCGTCGAAGACGCCGGCCCGGGCATTCCGCCCGAACACCTCGACAAGATCTTCAACCTCTACTTCACCACCCGCTCGGGCGGCAGCGGGATCGGGTTGTCGATGGTCTACCGCACGGTCCAGCTGCACGACGGCGAGATCGAGGTGCAGTCGTCGCCGGGCAAGGGCACCGCATTCCGCCTGACGCTTCCCCGCGCGTGATGGACGATAATAGGCGCATGAGCCGGCTGTTGTGCCTCGCCGTCGTGGCCCTCGCCATCGCGGCATCGGCGTGCGTGAGCGCGCAGGCCACAGGCGACCCGGGAGGGCCCGCCCTGGCGCCTCCGGCGCCGCCTCCGCACACCATCATCCCCGTGGAGATCGTCGAGGAGCCGGCCGCACCGCCCGCCGAGCCGGCGCCGGTGCCGGTGATTGTCAGGCCAATGTCCCGCCCGCCGGCGCCGAAGCCGGAGAAGCCCGCCGAGAAGCCCGCGGAGAAGGCGGACCCGGAGGCCGTGCCGCCCCCGCCAGCGCCGGCGCCCCCGCTCCAGACGACGACGAACGTGACGGAAGTGGAGAAGGCGATCCGCGCGCGCATGGCCCAGGCGGCGCGGGACCTCGACCGCACCGACTACCGCGCGCTGAACGCCGACCGCCGCGAGCAGTACGACACCGCCAGGCGGTTCCTCCAGCAGGCCGACGACGCGTTGAAGGTGAAGAACCTGGTGTTTGCCGAGCAGCTGGCCGACAAGGCCGCGACGCTCGCGGCCGCCCTCGCGCAGAAATAGCCCTCCGCACGTCAGCGGCGGAGGCCCAGCTCCTTGATGGCGTTCCACTCGGACTGCATCGCGGCGATGGTCTCTTTCGGATCGGCGGCGGCCGCCAGCATGACCGCGCGGCCGGGGATGACGACCTGCTGCACGAGCCGCTCGAGGTCGGCCCGAAGCAGAGCCCGCGAGCCTGCCGCAAGCGGCGCCCGAACCCAGGCCGCGATCGCCGCGTGCCACGCGCGGCCGAAATCGTCCATGCCCGCCGAACCGGCCGCCACCCAGTACATCGCGGCCGCCAGCGGCGCGTCGCCGGATGCGGCCGGCTCGGCGCGCGCGAGCAGGCGGACGTAGATCCGGCGCCGATCGTCGTCGCTCGACGCCTGCGCTTCGTGATCGAGCGCCATCGCCCACCAGTCGAGCACGAATTCGCGGGCGGCGGCGTCGGCGCCCGTGCCCTCGAGGGCCGAGCCGAACAGCTCGGCCGCCGCGCCGTAATGCCCTTCGAAGTAAAGCAGCTCCCCGAGGCCGATGAGCAGTTCGAGGCGCTCGCGCGCCTCGAGGCGGCTCGTGTCGATGGCGACAAGCGCCTCGCGGGCGGCCGCGAGATCGGCCTCGGCCGGCGCGCCCCGGTAGCGCTCGAGGTGCGCGCGGCCCAGCACGACGGCGGCCGCATCGGCCAGTTCCAGCCTCGCCCCCGCCTCGCGCGCCGCAGCGATCGCGGCGTCGTACTGCTGCTGGTTGTACAGTTCGCGCGCGCGCGCCAGGGGATGCTGTGGCGCGGCGCCCAACGCCAGCAGGGCGGCGAGGAGGAGTCCGGCGCGCTTGAGGAACATGGACGCCACCAGATTAGCGCACATCGCCGCGCCGTCCAAACGCCGCTCGCCGCGTCAGAATTGTTTCGCGGCTGGCGGAATCTCCATGTCATTCCTACAAATCCGAATCGATCGGTCGCCGAAGCGCTGGTCGAGATCCCCACGTAACTCGCCGGTTGCCGGAATCCCGTCGCTGGTACCGTCCTTGCTATTCGCCTGGTTGAACACAACTTGCACGTCGGCGTCACCACAACTGGCAGGAGAGAGCATGCCCCCAACTCCCCCCTCGTCCCGCTCGCGTACAGCACTCATCATTGTCGCCCTCCTGTGCGCCGCCACTGCGGCGGAGGCCGCCAGTCTGGCGATCTCCAGGGCATCGTGGAGCAAGGAGAAGCTCTACCTCTCGGGAACCGCGCCTGGCGGACCGTCCGTCACGATCGCGAATGCGGCGAGCGGCCTCGTGATCGGGACCGCGAAGGTCGAGAACAACGGCCGCTGGAGAGCGGTCTTCGAGAAGCTCGCCCCCGTGCCCTGCCGCGTGCGCGTGACCCAGGGGACTGCGTTCATTGAACGCGCGGTCTCGGGGGCACCCTCGAGCTGCGACAGCGGGACCACGAAGAGCCTGACCGGTCTGGCCATCGACGGGCCGGCGACGGTGCCCGAGAGCAGCACGGCGGCCTACGCCGCCACGGCGTCCTTCTCCGACGGCACCACGCAGAATGTGACCGCGGCCGCGGCGTGGAGCGAGAGCTCGTCGTTCGCGTCCATCAGCGGGGGCGTGTTGACGACGGGCGCGGTGTCGAGCGACCAGCCCGTGACCATCAGCAGTTCCTACACCGCGGGCGGCGCGACCCGAACGGCGTCGCTGCCGGTCACGATCGCGAACGCGCCGACGGTCACCGGATCGCACGCGGGGCGCTTCAACGCGTTCGAGGGCACGAAGACCTGTCTGACCTGCCACATGAACGAGGCGACCGCCTTCCACGCGTCGGTGCACTATCAGTGGTTGGGGGATGCCTCCGATGCGGAGGGCCTCAACACCCCGATGGCGGGCAAGAAGGGGGGCATCAACGACTTCTGCATCTACCCCGACATCAACTGGCTCGGCAAGCTGAGGACCGTCGACGGTCTGGAGGTGGACGGCGGCTGCGCGCGCTGCCACACGGGGCTCGGGGCGAAGCCGTCGCCGATCGCGTCCCAGGACCAGCTCGAGAACATCGACTGCCTGATCTGCCACGCGCCCTCGTACAAGCGGACGCTCCAGCAGGTCGGCACCGAGTTCAGGTTCGTGCCGGACACGGCGAAGATGTCGGTGTCGCTCCTGCAGGCGGCCGTGGATCTGCGCCTGCCCGGCAAGGACGCCTGCCTGAACTGCCACACGAAGGCGGGAGGCGGCGACAACTTCAAGCGCGGCGACATCTCGGAAGCGCACCGGAACGCCACCACCGCGCTCGACGTGCACATGGCGCCTCCCTCACAGGGCGGAGCCGGACTGGAGTGCACCGGCTGCCACACGACGACCGCTCACCGCATGGCCGGGCGCGGCGTCGACATGCGGCAGCGCGACTCCGATGCGCTGCTCGAATGCTCGAACTGTCACTCGAACCTGCCGCACGACGATTCGCGGCTCAACGCGCATGCGACGCGCGTCGCCTGCAACGTCTGCCACGTGCCCGTCTTCGCGAAGGGGGCGCCCACCGACATGCGGCGCGACTGGAGCCTGCCCGGCGAGATCAGCCACGTGACCGGGCTCGTGGAACCGCACATGGTGATGCAGTCCAACGCGACGCCCGTCTACCGGTTCTTCAACGGGCGTTCGCGCTTCTACCAGTTCAGAAGCGAGGCCGTGCCGCAGGCGAACGGCCTGGTGCTCATGGCCGGTCCGCTGGGGAGCAGGACGGAGCCGGGCGCGAAGATCACCGCGATGAAGCGGCACACCGGGCGCCAGCCGATCGATCCGACAACGAAGTACTTGTTGCCGCTGAAGATCGGAATCTTCTTCCAGACGGGCAACCTGACCAACGCGGTCAACCAGGGGCTCATCGACGTGGATTGGCCGAACAACGGCTACGGGTTCGCCGAGACCGAGCGCTTCATGGGCCTCTACCACGAGGTCGCGCCGGCGTCGCAGGCGCTCACCTGCTCTTCCTGCCACGGCGGCAACCGGCTCGATTTCGCCGCCCTCGGCTACACGCCGCGCACCACGCTCAACGGCAAGCCGCTGTGCGCGTCGTGCCACGGCGCGAAGAACGGATCGTTCGCGTTCATCCACGACAAGCACGTGAGGGACAAGAGGATCGACTGCATCAACTGCCACACCTTCTCGAAGGGTTAGCCCTGGGCCAGGCCTTCGGCAATCCACGCCGTTGCGCCTGATGTTGATGTAATTCTTACACGGTCCGGCTGGCACACCAGCCGGACCGTTTCAGCGAAATCGATATCCATCAATAACTTCCGGCGTGTTCTGTTCTGCACAGCGCTGGCATGGCGCTTGATACATGATCTCGGCGTGAGGAGTGTCACCATCGGAACGCTCGCGCTGATGTTGGCCGTGCTCTGGTCGGCAGGCGACGGGGCCACCGGCCAGCAGTGGCAGCTTCCGGGCGCCGCGTTCCAGGCGCAGGCGGGGAAGCCGACCTTCAGGAGCGGCGTCGACCTGGTCCGCATCACGGCCGTCGTGCAGGATCGCCGCGGACGGCCGGTGCTGGGCCTGCTGCCGTCCGACTTCGAGCTGGACGTGGCCGGCGAGCGCGTGCAGATCGTGGAATTTGGATCCGAGGCGACTGGCGTCAGCATCGCCCTGCTCATCGACGACAGCGGAAGCATGAACCTCGCGGGCCGGCGGGACGCGGCCCACGATGCCGCCAGGCAGATTGTCGGCTGGCTCGAGGCGAACCGCGACGAGGTGGCGCTGCTCGGGTTCGACAAGCGCCTGCGCACGGTGCAGTCGTTCACGGCGCAGCCGGTGACCGTCCTGGCCGCCCTCGCCGATCTCAAGCCCTACGGCCTCACGTCGCTCTACGACGCCATCGCCGAAGCGGCCCGCCCGCTCGCCAGCCGCACCCGCCCGCGGCGCGCCGTGGTGGTCATTACGGACGGCGTCGACACGGCGAGCGTGCTGACGCCGCCCGAGGTGTCGCGCATCGCGAGCGAAATCGACGTGCCGGTCTACGTCGTCGCCATCCGGGTGGGTGTCGACCGGATTGGCGGGATGCCCGACATCGTCAGCCCCTCCACCGCCGCCTCGTCGCAGGCGAGCCTCGACGACCTGGCGAGGTGGACCGGCGGCGCCACGTTCACGGCGGGCACGGCGGCTGAAACGAGCCAGGTGGCGCAGCGCATCCTGACCGAGCTGCGTCACCAGTACTTGATTGCGTTCCAGGCCAGCCCCCGCGCCGGATGGCATGCGCTGACAGTCGGGGTGCGGAAGAAGAATGTGGTGGTGCGGGCCCGCGGAGGTTACATCGCGGGCAGCAATACGGGAACTCTGTAGCCAAAGGAGTCAGGTCATGGGTCGTAAGCAGGTAGCAGGCCTCGCGTTGCTGGCGGCGGTGATGTTCGCGCTTCCGGCGTGCGCGACGAAGGGGTACGTCAACGAACAGATCACGGGCGTGAACGGCAAGGTCGAGTCGCTCTCGAAGACGGTTGAGGAAACCCAGGAGCGCACCAAGTCCAACGAGGGCAAAATCGGCGTGGTCGATCAGAAGGCCGGCGCCGCCCAGGGCGCGGCCGACGCGGCGCGCAAGGCCGCGGCGGACGCCGATTCCAAGGCCGGCGTCGCCGATGCCAAGGCCGTCGCCGTCGACGCGGCGTCGCGCAAGCTGATCTACAGCGTGACGCTGTCGACCGATTCGGCCGACTTCGCCACCGGGAAGTGGGACCTGCCGGATGCCGCCAAGGCCCGCATCGACGAGCTCATCACGCGCGTCAAGGCCGACGGCCAGAACGTGTTCTTCGAGATCGAAGGGCACACGGATGGGACCGGCCCCAAGGAGTTCAATGACAAGCTCGGGCTCCAGCGCGCCGAAGCGGCGATGCGGTACCTCCGCGACCAGCACCAGATTCCACTGCACAAGATGAACGTGATCAGCTACGGGCCCGACAAGCCCGTCGCGCCGAACAAGACCAGAGCCGATCGCGCGCAGAACCGCCGGATCGTGATCAACGTCCTGTCATAGGACCGGTTTCATCACCTGCGCGCGGCGGTCTGAACCTGCCGCGAGAACGGGCGCTGAAACCGCCTCCGGTTGGAGTCCGTGCAGCCCGTGCCGCCCCCGGCGCCTCGCGCGCCCCGGCACGGGCTTTTTTTTTGCCCGGGCCCGGCCGCGGGCCCGCCTTCCATCGTCTAATGCTGGCAGGGCGGGTGAAGCCGCTCGGTGCTTCTCTGGAGGCAGACGTGAACAGGATGCTGGGCGCCGGCGTGGCCATCGCCCTGGCGGCCGCCGGTTCGATGGCGGCGGGCCAGGGACGCGACGTGGACCAGATTCTCGCCGGCGCGCGGACCGCCCTCGGTGGTGAGAAGCTCGCGGCGGTGAAGACGCTGACCGCCCTGGGGCGGACCGTGCGCGCGCTGCCCAATGGCACCAGCGCCGAGAACGAATTCGAAATCGCCCTCGAACTGCCCGACAAGTACCTCATGCGTTCCGTGATCGCGGCCATGGGCAACATGAGCGTCTACCGAAACACCGGGTTCAACGGCGGCCAGGTGATCGAGGAAATCGACCGGCCGCCGTCGCTTTCCGGGGGAGGCTTCGTGCACCTCCGCATCGCCGGGCCGGGTGGGGTGACGAACCCGGAGCAACTGACGGCCGAGCAGAAGGTGGAGTTCGATCAAAAACGCCTCGTCGCGAACAAGCGGGAATTCGCCAAGCTCGCGCTGGGAATGTTCGCGATGTCGCCGGCGGCGTACCCCGTCGAGCTGTCGGACGGGGGGCAGGCCGAGTCGCCCGACGGCAAGGCGGACGTCATCGAGGTGAAGGGCGAAGGCGGGTTCGCGGCGAAGCTGTTCATCGACGCCGGGACGCACCTGCCGCTCATGCTGAGCTGGATGGACAGGGAGCCGATCACGATGGTGATGGGGCCCGGCGGGACCGCGTCGGCCGGCGGCGGCGGGATGACCGTCACGCGCGGCGGGGCGCCCGGCGGCAGCATGTCGCCCGAAGAGCGGGAGAAGCTGATGAAAGACCTCGACGCGCGCCGCAAGGAGGCCGAAGCGAAGGCCCGCACGGTGGAGTACCGCGTGTACTACGGCGACTACAAGAGCGTCGGCGGCGTGCAGTTGCCGCACCGCATCCAGCGCTCCATCGACGGCAAGCCGACCGAAGAGATGATCTTCGACACCGTCAAGGTGAACCCGAAGATCGACGCCAGGAAATTCCAGACCTCCAAGTAGGCGGTCCTGCAGTGCGAGCGACCCATCTGGCAGCCCACCATACCGATTCGTCACCCGCAGGGCGTGGGTGGCCGAGGCGCTTTCCATCTGCCCGCAGGGAGGACAGGCGAAGGTCACCCGAGGACAGATGGAAACGGCTCGGACAGGACCCGCGCCCGCGGACCGTCCGTCTTGCCGTACTCGGGCTGCTGCCACTGGTCCTGCTGGCCGCGTGGGCTGCGCCACTTGCGGCCCAGGCCCAGCCGCGCCGCGGCCGCATCATCGTCACGGTCATCGACCAGTCGGGCCTGGTGGTGCCGAACGCCTCGGTGCGGGTCGTCGCCCAGGACGCTCCGGCGGGCGCCGAAGGCGCGACGCCTGTCGCGACCGGCGGCACCGGCGTCGCCGTCATCGGCGATCTGCCCGACGGGCGCTACACGATCGAGGTCGAGTTCCCCGGGTTCGAGACGGCCATTGTGCGCGACGTGCGCGTGCGCGGCGGCGACGCGCGCCGCCGCGTCACGCTGCGGATCCAGCGCGTTGAGGAGGACCTCACCGTCAGCCGCGATCGGCAGAGTTCGGCGCTCGACCCGGGGGGCAGCGCCTTCAGCTCCATCCTGACGCGCGAGCAGATCGAGGCGCTGCCCGACGATCCCGACGAGATGGAAGCGGTGCTCAAGGCCATGTCGCCGCCGGGATCGGTCCTGCGCGTCGACGGCTTCACCGGCGGGCGCCTGCCGCCCAAGTCGCAGATCCGCTCCATTCGCCTGCCGCGCATGGACATGTTCGCCGCCCAGAACCACGGCGGCATGAGCGGCATGATGTTCATCGACATCATGACCATGCCGGGCATGGGGCCGCTGCGGGGCAGCGCCGACTTCAATTTCCTCGACGAGTCCCTGAACGCCCGCAACGCGTTCACGCCGGAGAAAGCCGACGAGCAGCTGCGCCGGTACGGCTTCAGCCTTTCGGGCACCCTCAAGCCCAACAAGACGTCGTTCTCGCTGTACGGCGGCGGCGGCTACCAGTACACGACGCCCAACCTGTACGCCGTGGCCCCGGACGGCTCGACCTACACCGACACGCGCCTGCGGCAGCCGCGCGAGAGCTTCAACGTCAACGGCCGCCTGGATCACGCGATCACCAGGGATCACGCCGTCCGTATCAGCGTCGACTTCGACACCAGCGACACGGAGAACCTCGGCGTCGGCGGGTACGACCTGTTCAGCCGCGCCTACGAGGCCACGTCGACGAACACGATGATCCGGATGTCGGAGAACGGACCCGTCGGGCGCCGCATGTTCACGGAGTCGCGCCTCCAGCTCCGCTTCTCCGACAGCCGCAGCGAGGCGTCGACCGAGGCGCCGACCATCCGCGTGAACGACGCCTTCACCGGCGGCGGCGCGCAGCGGCGCGGCGGGCAGGAGGGGTTCACCTTCGAGTTCGCCTCCGACCTCGACTACGTGCGCGGGGCCCACTCGTGGCGCACCGGTGTGCTCGTCGACGGCGGGTCGTTCACCTCCGACGACATCAGCAACTACCTCGGCACGTACACCTTCGCGAGCCTCGCCGACTACGAGACCGGGCGGCCGTCGGCATGGAGCCGCCGCACGGGCGACCCGGCCCTGACGTATTCGACGTTCCAGGCCGCCGTCTACGCGCAGGACGACTGGCGTGTCGCGCGCAGCCTGCTCCTCACGGGCGGCGTGCGCTACGGCGTGCAGAGCCACGTCGGCGACCGCTGGAACCTCTCGCCGCGCGCCACCTTCGCGTGGTCGCCGCTTCGGAGCGGCAACCTCACCCTCCGGGGCAGCTACGGCTACTTCTACGACTGGATCGCCGGCGACCTCTACAAGCAGACGCTGCTCTTCGACGGCGTTCGCCAGCGCGAGGTCAACATCGTCAATCCCTCCTACCCGGTTCCCGGAGAGGTGGGCGTCGTGCCGCCGACCAACCGCTATCTCTGGTCGGACGACCTCTGGCTGCCGACGGCGCACCGGGCGAATGTCGGCGTCGAGCGCGCCGTCTCGAAGAACGGGCGGGTCAATGCCACCTACTCCCTCGGCTGGGGGCGCGACCTGCTGCGCGGCCGCAACCTGAACGCGCCGGTCGGAGGCACGAGGCCGAACCCCGATCTGGCCAACGACGTGGAGTTGCTGTCGGACGCCTCGTCGAGTTCCCAGTCGGTGAGCCTGATGTACAGCCTCGTCCGCATGGACTGGAAGCGCACCTTCTTCACCGTGAACTACACGTGGAGCCGGAACCGGACCGACACGACCGGCGCGTTCGCCATTCCCGCCAATGGCGACAACCTCGCGACCGAGTGGGGACCGGGGATGGGCGACGTCCCGCACCGCGTGGGCGCGTCGTTCAACATGCAGCCGGTCCGGAACATGACGCTGGGCCTCAACGTGCGCGCCCAGTCCGGCATGCCGTACAACATCACCACCGGGCGCGACGACAACGGCGACGGCCTGTTCGCCGACCGGCCGGCCGGCGTGACGCGCAACGCCGCGCGCGGCGAGATGCAGATCGATCTCGGCGGCAGGCTGTCCTACGCGTGGGGCTTCGGGAAGCCGCGGCAGCAGGGCGGTCCGGGCGGGACATCGGTGATGGTCACCGTCGGCGGAGGAGGCGGGGGCCTCTCACCGGGCTTCAGCGGAGGCGCCGAGGACAAGCGGTACCGCCTCGAGGTGTACCTCTCGGGGCAGAACCTGCTGAACCGCGTCAACTTCACGGCCTACAGCTTCGTCCTGACCTCGCCCTTCTACGGCGACCCCGTAGCCGCCGCCCAGCCGCGCAGGCTCCAGGTCGGTATGCGCCTCGGGTTCTAATCATCTTCGTCCAACAGGACCCGTATCACGTCGGCGGCCGTGTAGCGCGTCGAGCCTGGGCGCATGAAGCGGCCGATTCCGGCGAGGTCGTCGCCGGCCGTGATGATGCCGGCCTCGACGAGCCGGCCCCGCGCGCGCACCTGCGGGGCACCGGCCGTGGCGACAAGCGCGTTGCAGATGCACTTTCGGCCAACCGCGTCCTCTTCGCGGCCCCCCTTCGAGACCCAGACCGAGAGCGGTTCGGAGGGACATCGGAAATCGATCCGGCCGTCGGGCGTGCGATAGGCTTCCCGCAGGTAGCCGAGGTCGCAAACGCGGGGCCGTACGCTATACACCGCCTCGTCCGACGCCGTGCCCTCGAGCTGGACGACCTTGAAAGGAAAGCCAGACGGCGAGGCCACCGGGTCCGTGCGCACCAGGGGCTCGCCTGCGGCCACGCGGTTGAGCACGTCCTGCTTGTAGTCGTCCCGAAGGCCCGACTCCTCGCAATAGGCGAATGCCGTCCCGACCTGCACACCAGCCGCGCCCTCCTCGAGCGCCGCCCGCAGCACGCCGGGGCCGCCATAGCCGCCAGCGAGCCAGAACGGCACGCCGAGCCCCCGCATGGTCTCCAGGTTCACCCGGTCACGCTCGCCGTAAACCGGTTCACCCCGCTCGTTCAGCGTGAGCTTGCCGCGAGGCGGGGCATTGTGGCCGCCGGCGGTCGGACCCTCGACGATGAAGCCGTCCACCCTCCCGTTGGACTTCTTCAGCAGCGTGGCCGCGAGAACGTTCGACGCGATGATCGGGAGGAACCGGGGCCGCCTGAGGGGTGGCAGGTCGCCTTCCATGAAGTCGCGCGGCCTGAAGTGCATCGTCGTGTCGTCGCCCTCCTGCGCGCCCGCCACGTAGAGCGGGTAGGTGGCGGGCTGGTGCTCGACATACGCGTCCAGTATCCCCGGGATCTTGAGCGGGATGCCCGCTCCCATCAGGACGTAGCCCACGCCCGCGAGCATCGCGCCGTAGATCGAGACGAGGTGCGGGGTCTGGATCTTTTCGAGATAGTTGATCCCAACCGGGTTGGAGTGGCCTTCGCGGGCGAGGAAGACCTCGACGAAGTTTCCGAGGAGGCAATCCTCGGCGAGCGGACGAGGGCACGTCAGGCCGTGGAACGGGAGCCGTATATAGGGCGCATCCGGGGCCTTGCCGCCGGGAATGTGGTAGCGCGACCACACGCGCTCGGCCATGCCGCGGAACGGGAACGCGTCGAATGCGCGCCGGCAGTGGCCGCCCGGGTCACCGTCCTGGAGCCGGCGGGCGAGCACCTGTTCGAGCGCGGTGCCGGCGACAACGCCGAGGTGGCCCAGGCGGGAGACCGCCTGCGCGAGCCGCCAGCCGGAGATGGCCACGCCCATCCCGCCCTGGATGATTCTCGGGGGTCCGTCCATGTCTTTCCATCATTGCACGGGTCGCGATACGTGGAGCCCCGGGTCTTCAGACCCGGGGTCACCGTGTCTGCGCGGCGGCGCGGGCGGCGGCCAGCACCTGGAGGATGCGCGCGTCGCGGCCTCCCGTGAGCTGCGCCGCGCGTTCCGCCAGCGCCAGGGCGCGGGCGGGATCGCGCACGGACGGGTCCTCGGAACCCAGGCGCAGAGCCGCCATCTTCGCCATGATCTGCGGGTCGTCGGGCAGCATGGCGAGCGCCTTGCTGTAATGCTCGAGCGCCAGGCCATCCCGCCGCTGGATGGCGTAGATCTCATCGGCAACCCGATCACCGCGGTGCTGCTGGCGTTCCGCGCGATGGATACCCTGCTCGAAGCCATCGTGCTGCTGTTCGCACTGATCGGCGTCTGGTCGCTGGCGCCAGACCGCTTC
>JAWOGY010000023.1:0-6941 GCA_046496425.1 Vicinamibacterales bacterium | reverse complement strand
GTCGATGATGAGTACGCGCATGCATCTAGTGTAGGGGGGCCGCGAAGACATGACCATCAGGGCAACCACCGGAAAGGCTCAGGGAATACCCTGATGGCGTCCGGTGGCCGGCGTTGGGTACACTCGCAGGCAACAGGGGGCAGGACGATGTCGCAGCCGGATCGTGACCGTGAGACCGCGCCGGAGTTTTCTCACTCACCCGAAGATTTCCGGGAGCTGTTTGCGGACAATCCCCACCCGATGTGGGTCTACGACAGGGAGACACTGGCCTTCCTGGCCGTGAACGACGCCGCCATCGCCCTATACGGCTACAGCCGCGAGGAGTTCCTCGCGATGACGGTGCTGGACATCCGGCCCTCCGAAGAACATGCGAGGCTGCGAGCGTGGATGGAGACGGAGCACGGCGTCATACGGAAGTCCGGGTCCTGGCGCCATCGCTGGAAGGATGGGACTCTGCGGGACGTCATGGTCCACTCCCACGCGTTCACCTTCGCCGGCCGCCTGGCCCGGCTGGCGGTGGCCGACGACATCACGGACCTGCTCCAGTCGGTCGAGGAGGCGAACCTCCGCGGGATTCAGCAGGCGGCGGTCGCCGAGCTCGGCAGACGTGCACTGGCGATGAGAGACGTGGCACCTCTGTTCGACCTCGCCGTGCGCCGCGTCGCGGACGTGCTCGGCGTCGAGTTCTGCAAAGTGCTGGAGCTGCTGCCGGATCGCTCAGGCGCCCTGCTGCGCGCCGGCGTCGGATGGCGCGATGGGCTGGTGGGGAGCGCGACGGTCGACCTCGGGTCCCACTCGCAGTCGGGATACACGCTGCTGCGCGGGGAGGCCGTCGTTGTTGACGACCTCAGCGCGGAAACACGGTTCGGCGGGCCGCCGCTGCTCGTCGAGCATGGCGTGGTAAGCGGCATGAGCGCGATCATCGGCGACGTCGAGGCGCCGTACGGCGTACTCGGCGCGCACACGGCGCGTCGCCGGGCATTCTCGGCGCAGGACGTGCACTTCCTGCAGGGCGTGGCGCACGTGCTGGGTGCCGCCGTGCAGCGCAGCGCCGCCGAAGCGGCGCTGCGCGAGAGCGAGGAGCGCTTCCGAGCGCTGTTCGAAAACAGCCTGGACGCGGTCATGCTGACGTGTCCGGAAGAAGGCCAGGTGCTGGCGGCGAACCGCGAAGCGTGCCGCATGTTCGGCCGCACGGAGGAGGAGATCTGCCGGGTGGGGCGCGCGGGCATCGTCGACCCCAGGGGTCCGCGGCTCGACGTCCTGCTCGCCGAGCGGAAGCGGATGGGCCGGGTGCGCGGCGAGCTGACGTTCATCCGCGGCGACGGCACGACGTTCCAGGGTGCTGTCTTGAGCGGCCTTTTCGTGACGAGCCGCGGCGAAAGGCGGGCGTCGTTGACGGTGCACGATCTCACAGAGGCCAAGAGAGCCGAATCCAAGGTGGCCGAGCAGATGGCCGAACTTCAGCGCTGGCACGATGCCACGCTCGGCCGGGAACAGCGCATCCTCGAACTGAAGGCGGAAGTCGATGCGCTCCTGTCGGAACTCGGGCGCGAGCGCCGCTATCCGAGCGCGCACGAGGAGCCGGCCGCCGAGCCGCCGCCGTCCGGGCGGCCTGCCTGAAAGGTGCGCCGCTGACGGCGGCGTTCAGCGAGGCTCGGCCAGCCCCGTGCGTATCGCGAAGCGGACCAGGCCCGCGAGGCCATGGATGTCGAGGCGGCGCATGATCTCGCCGCGATGGGATTCGACGGTCTTGACGCTCAGGTCGAGCGCGTTCGCGATGTCCTTGGTCGAGTGGCCCTCGGCCACCAGCTGCAGCACTTCGCGCTGGCGGGGCGTCAGGTGGTCGAGCGGCGATCCCGTGGCGTCGCGGCCGCCGCTGACATAGCCGGCCGCGACGTACTTCGCGATCGACGGGCTCAGGTACACGTCCCCCCGCATCACCGCCCTGATGGCGCCCTCGAGCTCGGCCGGCGCCGCGTCCTTCAGCAGATAGCCCCGGGCGCCCGCCTGGAGTGCCTGGTGCACGTATTCCTCCTGCGCGTGCATCGACAGGATGATCGTGCGGATGCGCGGATTGAGCCGCGAGAGGCGCGCCGTGGCGTCGAGGCCGTTCAGGTCGGGCATGCTGATGTCCATCAGCACGACGTCCGGCGAATGCCGCTCGGCGAGAGCGAGGGCCTCCCGGCCGCTCGAGGCCTCCGCGACGACGACCACATCCGGCCACTCCGCCGCGAGGGCGCGCAGGCCCGCCCGTACGAGGGCGTGATCTTCGACGATCATCAGGTGGATCGCCATCGCCTTTCCTCGCCGCCGCCGGGACCCAGGGCCGCCGATGCTTTCGCGTCCGGTATGGGGAGGTTCGCGGTCAGCGTCGTGCCCCGGCCCGCCGCGGAGACAATCTGCAGCGCACCGCCGGCGAGGTGCGCACGCTCCCGCATGCTGAGCAGCCCGAGGCTCCCGCCGCGCGCGGCGCTCTCCATTGCCGCGGCCACATCGAATCCGGCGCCGTTGTCGGCCACCGACAGGCGCAGCACGCCGCCGTCGGCCGTCAGTCGCACCTCGACGGTTGTGGCCCCGGCGTGGCGGCCGATGTTGGTGAGCGACTCCTGCAGGATGCGGAAGCAGGTCGTCTCGAGCGCGCGCGGCAGGCGTTCCGCCGGCAGGTCGATCTGCACCGTCGCGGCAAGGCCCGCCGGCTGTGGCGGGCTATTCAGGAGCCACCTGACGGCCGCCTCGAGGCCGAGATCGTCCAGGATCGACGGCCGAAGCTGCAGCGACATGCTGCGCACCTGGGCGAGCGCCTGATCGACGGCGCCCATCGTGTCGTCGAGCACCGCGTCGAGCGACGCGCGGTCGGGCTGGAGCCGAGCGGTGTGCAGGCTGATCTTGACGGCCGTCAGCGCCTGCCCCAGTTCGTCGTGCAGTTCGCGGGCGAGCAGGCGCCGTTCGGCCTCCTGCACGTCGAGCAGGCGCGCCGACAGCGATTCCAGCCGGCCGGCGAGGGACTGCAGCTCCCGGTTGCGCGCGGCCAGCGCGTCGGCGGTTTCGCGGCGCTCCTCCTCGGCGCGCGCGGCGGCTTCCTGCTGGAGGTGGTGCTCGACCGCCCGGCGTGCCGCGGGGCCGAGGCGGACCAGGTGCTTCGGCGACTTCAGCACGTAGTCGCTGAGGCCGGCCTTCATGGCCTCGACGGCCACCTCCTCGCTGCCCGTGCCGGTGAACATGATGATGGGGCACATCTGGTCGCGGGCCCGGATCTCGGCCATTACGTCGAGGCCGGTCGCCCACTGCAGGTGGTAGTCGGTGACCACCAGGTCGTACGGCGGCGGCGGCAGGGCGGCCGCCAGTTCGTCGGGCCGGCCAGCCTCGACGATGTCGAGATCGCCGAACTCGCCCCGCAATTGCCGGGCCACGAGGAACCGGTCGTTCGGGTTGTCGTCGACGAGCAGGACGCGCATCATGACGGCATCATCCCGGGGGCTGATTGACCCGCATCCAGTACGTGCCCACGCGTCCCAGCGTATCGTCGAACTCGTCGAAATCCACGGGCTTGACCACGTAGCTGCTGACGCCGAGGGCGTACGCCGACCTGATATCGGAGTCCTGCCGCGACGAGGAGATGACCACGACGGGGATCGATCGCGTCCGCTCGTCGGGCTTGAGGGCCTCGAGCAGTTCGAGGCCGCCCATCCGTGGCATCTTGAGATCGAGGAGAATCACCTTTGGAGGCGGGGTCGCCCGCCGGCCAGAGAAGGGGCCCCGGGCGAACAGGAAGTCGAGCGCTTCGGTCCCGTCCCGCACGACGCGCAACGCGCCGGCGGCGCCATGCTTCCGGAGGGCCCGGACGGTCAGCTCGGCGTCGCGCGGGTTGTCCTCCACGACCACGATCTCCACGCAGGCGTCGTCGTCCATCGTCAGGCTCCCGCGGCCGGCGCGCACGTGAAGAAGAAGACCGCCCCTTCGTTTGTCCGGCCCTCGGCCCAGACGCGGCCGCCGTGGCGATGAACGATGCGCTGGACGATGGGCAGGCCGACGCCGGTGCCCTCGAACTCCTGGACGCTGTGGAGGCGCTGGAAGACGCCGAAGAGCTTGTCCGCGTACTGCATGTCGAACCCGGCGCCGTTGTCGCGCACCGAGTACACGACGTCGGGCCCCTCGATCGATGCGCGCACCTCGATAATGGCATGCTCCCGCTTCGCCGTGAACTTGATCGCGTTCGACAGCAGGTTCTGCCAGACCAGGCGGATGAGGACCGGGTCGGCCTCGGCCTCCGGCAGATCGGCCACGCGGAAGTCGAGGCGCGCCCGATCGGCCGGGGTAGCCAGGTTGTCGAAGACCTGCGCGACGAGCCGCCCCATATCAACCCGCGCCGGGCGGAGCGCGGCGCGGCCAATGCGGGAGAGCGAGAGCAGGCTGTCGATGAGGCGGCCCATGTCGCGGGCGCTATCGCTCACGACCGCGCAGAGACGCTGGCCCTCGGCGTCGAGTTTCGTGCCGTAATCCTCCACGAGGATCCGCGCGAAGCCGTCGACGGCGCGCAGCGGCGCCCGCAGGTCGTGGGACACGGAGTAGGCGAACGCGTCGAGTTCACGGTTCGCTTCCTCGAGCTGTGCCGTGCGATCCCGGACGCGCTCTTCGAGTTCCGCGTTGAGCCGCCTGACCTCGGCCTCGGCCCGCTTCTGGTCTTCCACGAGGCTCAACAGCGCGCGGCGCGACTGGTCGAGTTCGGCCACCGATCGGCGCAGCTCCGCTTCGACCCGCTTCTCTTCGGTGATGTCCAGGACGATGCCGGTCAGGAGCACCGGACGGCCCTCTTCGTCGCGCACCAGTTCGTCCGTTTCGGCCCAGACCGAGCGCACGGTGCCGTCGGGCCTGACGACGCGGTACTCGATCGGCCCCGGCGACCTGAACTCGACCACCGCCACGTTGGACGCCTGGACGACGGCGCGATCGTCCGGATGGATGGCGCGAGCGACGACCTCGGCGAGATCTCCGCTGGGCGTGCCGGGAGGGACGCCGAAGATCTCGTACATCTGATCGGACCATTCGACCTGGTTCCGATCGATGTGCCAGGCCCAGCTGCCCACGTTGGCCAGGTGCTGCGCCCTCTTGAGCAGCGCCGTCGTGTCATTCATCGACGCGTTGGCCTGTTCGAGTTGAATCGCCTTTTCCTCGAGCTTCCGCAGGAGGACCTCGTTGTACTCCTTGACGACATCGGGGGTCGGCATGCCGAGCATGGTCCGGGCCGGCGACGACCCGACCTGGCGCAGCGCGTCCTGAAGGCGCGCGATGAACGCCTCGGGCTCGGCGGGCTTCACGATGAACGCGTCGGCGCCGAGATCCAGCGCGAGTTGCTCGTCTCTCGGCTCGGTGTAGGTGGCCGTGTAGACGATGAACGGGGCCCGACTGAGCCGCTCGTCGGCCTTCCAGTGGCGGAGCAGCGTATAGCCGTCCATGACCGGCATCAGCAGGTCCGAGACCGCCAGGTCCGGGGGGTTCTGGCGGGCGAGCGCCAGGGCTTCGGCCCCGTGGTGGGCGGTCTCCACCTCGTAGCCGTGCCCCTCGAGCAGCGCGCGCAGGAAGTAGCGGTTCTCCTCCTGGTCGTCGACGATGATGACGCGTGTCATGGCGCGGGCCTCGCGCGTGGCGGGAGGAAGGCCTCGATGGTCTCGGCGAACGTCTCCGGTTCGATGGGCTTCTCGATGTAGCCGGCGCAGCCGGCCGCGAAGACCGCCTCGCGGTCGCCGACCATGGCGCACGACGTGACGGCAACGATGGGCACCTCCCGGACGGCGTCGTAACTGCGCAGCTGCCGTGCGACCGCGTAGCCGTCCATGCCGGGCAGCTGGATGTCGAGCAGGATGAGCTGCGGCAGGCGCTTGAGCGCCAGCGCCACGCCCTCCTCGCCGCGTTCCGCGCTGATGACCTCGTGGCCGCGGTGCTCGAGCAGGAACCTGACGAGATAGCGATTCTGCTGGTTGTCGTCGATGAGAAGAATCCGCGCGCTCATCGCGTGGCGCCTCCCGCCGCATCGACAGGCAGGGTGATGGTGAACACGCTGCCGGCGCCCGGCTCGCTCTCGACCCCGATCTCGCCGCCGAGCAGCGTGAGGAGGCGGCGGCAGATGGGCAGTCCCAGGCCCGTGCCCTCGTGCTGGCTTGTCAGGCCCGAGTCGATCTGGCGGAACGGCTGGAACAGGGTGGCAGCGTCGTCCCGGCTGATGCCGATGCCGGTGTCGGCGACGGCCACGGTCACGGAGGCGTTGTCGAACCTGGCGGTGAGCGTGACCGAACCGGCGGGCGTGAACTTGACGGCGTTGTCGAGCAGGTTGAGGAGCACCTGCTCGACGCGCCGCTCGTCGCTCGTGATGATCCCGGCGCCCGGCCCCACATCCACCCCGAGCGCGAGACCCTTCTCCGCGGCCATCGGCCTCACGGCGGCCGCCACGCGCTCGAGCACAGCGCGCAGATCGAAGGGCTCGCGGGACACGCGCAGCTCGCCGGCTTCGATTTTCGACAGATCGAGGATGTCGTTGATGACTTCGAGCAGGTGGCGCGCGCTGCCCTGCACCATGCCGAGCTGGTGCGCCTGCTCGTCGTTGAGCGGGCCCGCCAGCCGCTGCAGCAGAATCCCGGTGAACCCGATGATGGAGTTGAGCGGCGTCCGCAGTTCGTGGGACATCGTCGCCAGGAACGCCGACTTGAGCCGATCGGACTCCTGGGCCCGGTCACGCGCGATTTCGAGCTCGGCCGTGCGCTCGGCGACCCGTTGCTCGAGTTCCGTCGCGTGCTGCCGCAGCGTATCGTGCAGGCGGCGGACTTCGGCTTCCGCGCGCCGGCGCGAAGAGATGTCGATGCCCACCGCGACCAGATGGCGGCGGCCCTCGATGACCGCTGCCCGTCCGGTGAAGTGACAGGGCGTTTGCGTGCCGTCCCTGGCGAGCA
>JAWOGY010000153.1:0-25982 GCA_046496425.1 Vicinamibacterales bacterium | reverse complement strand
GGATGACATGCACGTGCTTCGGCCCGTGCACACCGTGCGTCAGCGTCATCTCGATGTCGGCCGTGCGGCTGGGGCCCGCGACGACCACGACATTGCTGCCGGCATCGAGCAGTCCGGGTTCTTCGGCGAGCAGCGCCGCGAGCGAGGGCCGCAGCCGGCGCGCCTCGACAACGGCGACGTGCACCGGAGGCAGCAGCGACGAGAGCCGGCCCCTACCCGGCCCGCTGACGAGCACCAATCCGCCGGTGTCGGCGAGCGCCGCGAAGGCGCCTGTCACGCCGAGGCCGACGCCGGCCAGGCTGTTCACCTCCCGGCCGCGCCCCGCGAGGTCGCCGTCGGCATCATAGGTGACGCGCGCAAGCCCGCGCGACGACAGCGCGTCAAGAAGCCCCTGACAATCCAGTTGGTCCTCGTCCCAGCTGATGAACGACGACGCCTGATGGGTGCGCGCGATTCCGGCGATGGCATCGGCGATGCCTGACGCCCCATCCGCGCGATGCACGTGGCCCGAGAGCGCCGCCAGTGCGGCAGAGAAGCGCTCCGCCATCTCCTGCAGCGGCGCGGGCGGCGTGGCGGCCGGGGCGCCCGCCGTCGAGCGGCCGGCGCCGGCCGGAAGATCGGCCCGCACCAGCCCGTCACGAACCGACGCCAGGATGCGGTCGCGTGGTGTCGTCATTTCGCGGCCGCCTTTCGATCCCGGTGCTCCTCGACGAACGACCGCGCGGATGGCGCCGGGAAGTCGCGCGACGCGGTCCACGCACCGAGCGGCCCCGGCAGCCGGGAGATCCACCCGTCGCGCTGCACGGCGCGCGCCAGGCGGGCAGCCGCGCGGCCCGCCCACCGGTAGAGGGCCGGCCTTGTCGCGACGGCCGCGTAGACGGGCATGAAGGCCCGCACCCAGAGGGGTGACAGCTGGTGTTCGGCCGCCTCGCGCCGCACCGCGAGGATCAGGTGCGGCAGATCGATCCTGACCGGGCAGACATCGCGGCATGCGCCGCACAAGCTGCTGGCCTGCGCCAGTTCCGACCAGTCCTCGACGCCGTGCAGGCCGGGCATCACCACGGACCCGACCGGGCCCGGGTACACGCCTCCGTACGCGTGCCCACCGAGGAGGCGGTAGACGGGGCAGGCATTGAGACAGGCACCGCACCGCACGCAGTACAGGATCTCGGCGAGCGGCGTGCCGAGCGTCCGGCTGCGGCCGTTGTCGAGGATGACCACGTGCAGTTCGTCGGGGCCGTCGGGTTCGCCGCGGCGGCGCGGCCCGGTCATCACGTTGGTGTAGACCGACGAGGCCTGCCCCGTCGCGCTGCGCGCCAGCACCGCGAGCACCGAGGCGAGGTCCGCCGCGGTGGGCACGAGGCGTTCCAGTCCCAGCAGCGCCACGTGCACGCGCGGCAGCGTGGTGGTCAGCCTGCCGTTCCCTTCGTTGGTCACGGTGCAGAGACTGCCGCTGTCGGCGACGGCGAGATTGACGCCGCTGATGCCCATGCAGGCCTGCAGGAACTCGGCGCGCAGCAGGCGGCGCGCGAAGGCGGTCATCGACGGGATGTCCGCCACGTCCTCCGGCGTGGCGCCGAGCTTCTCGCGGAAGAGCGCGGCGACGTCCTGACGGCTTCGGTGCGCGATGGGCGTGATGATGTGCGACGGCCGATCTCCGGCGAGCTGGACGATGAACTCGCCGAGATCGGTTTCGAGCACGCGGACGCCCGCCTGTTCGAGCGCGTCGTTCAGCTCGATCTCCTCGGTGGCCATCGACTTCGACTTCACCGCCAGCCGGACGCCCCGGTCGCGGGCGATCCCGGTGATGATCCGCCGGGCGTCGGCAGCCGTCTCCGCCCAGTGGACCGAGCAGCCCCGCGCGGCGGCCGCGCGCGCGAACTGGTCGAGATAGACGTCCAGGCGCGCGATGGCGGCGGCCCGGGCGCGCCGCGCCTCGTCCCGGCTTGCCTCCGCGTCGTCGAGCGCGTCGAAGGCCGCGTCGCGACCCGCGGCCAGGCGGCCGGCCGTCATGGCGACGGCCCGGCGCAGGGCGGCGTCGGCAAGCGCCGCGTCGATGCGGCGGTGGAAGGCGAGCGCGGCGTCAGTCACCATCGTGCCCCGCGAGGACCTCGGCGATGTGGCGCGTGCGCACGCGGCTGTGGCGCCGGTGCAGGCCGCCGCCGATGTGCATCAGGCAGCTGACGTCGGTGGCGACCACCACGTCGGCGCCGCTGCGCTCGATGGCGTCGAGCTTCGCGTCCAGCATCGCCGACGAGAGCGAGCCCATCTTGACGGCGAACAGGCCGCCGAACCCGCAGCAGGTCTCGGCATCCGGCAGGTCGGCGCACCGCGAGCCCGCGGCCGCGCGCAGCAGGCGGCGAGGCTCGTCGCGAAGGCCGAGGCCTCGCAGTCCGTGGCACGACGCGTGATATGCCAGCGTCGGGCCGGCCTTCGCCGCGGGCGGCTCGAGGCCGAGGACGTCGACGAGAAACTGGGTGAACTCGTAGGTCCTTCCCGCCAGTTCCGCCGCCTTCGGCCCATACTCCGCGTCGCCGGCGAGCAGGGCCGGGTAGTGGTTCACGATCATGTCGGTGCAGGAGCCCGAAGGCACGACGACCGGGTCCGCCACGCGGGACAGCGCGTCGATCGTCGCCCGGGCCATCGCGGCGGCGTCCGCGGCGAACCCCGCGTTGTAGGCGGGCTGCCCGCAGCAGGTCTGATCGGCCGGCACGCATACCTCGACACCCGCGCGTTCGAGCACCTCGACGGCGGCGTGCCCGGCGGCCGGGAAGAAGCGGTCGACCAGGCAGGTGGCAAACAGTTGGACGCGCGCCGGAGGCGGCATCATGCCCGTCCTGTCACTTCGCACGGAGATACTGGTTCGGCCACGCCAGGTCGTGACCGAGCGCCCGGGCAGCCCGCAGCGGCCAGTAGGGATCGCGCAGCATTTCGCGCGCCAGCAGGACCAGGTCGGCCTGTTCGGTGCGGATGATCTGATCCGCCTGGGCCGGCGAGGTGATGAAGCCGACCGCGGCGGTGAGCATCGGCGTGGTGTCCTTGATCCGCTGCGAGAACGGCACCTGGTAGCCCGGTCCCGACGGGATGGCGATGCCGGGCGCGATGCCGCCCGACGAGCAGTCGACCAGATCGACGCCGACGCTCGACAGATGGTGCGCCAGCGCCACGGTGTCCTCGGCGCGCCACCCGCCCTCGACCCAGTCGCTCGACGACACGCGCACGAACAGGGGCTGGCCGGCGGGCCACGCCTCGCGCACCGCCTTGCAGATCTGCTTCAGCAGGCGCGTGCGGTTGTCGTAGGAGCCGCCGTACTCGTCGGTGCGGCGATTGGTGAGCGGCGACAGGAACTCGTGGATGAGATAGCCGTGCGCGGCATGAATCTCGACGACGTCGAATCCGGCCGTCCGGGCGCGCGCCGCGGCCCGGCGGAACGCGGCGACCACCGCGACGATGCCATCGCGGTCGAGTGGCTCCGGCACGGGGGATCCCGGGTCGAATGCCTCCGCCGACGGCGCCACCGGCAGCCAGCCTCCGCGGCCTGCCGCCACCGCGCGTCCGCCGTCCCACGGCGGGGCAGTGCTGGCCTTGCGGCCCGCATGGGCCAGCTGGATGCCGGCGGCCGCACCCTGCGCGCGGATGAAGGAGGCCACGCGCTGGAGGCCCGGCACGTGCTGGTCGTCCCAGATGCCGAGGTCCGCCGGGCTGATCCGGCCCCGAGGATCCACCGCCGCCGCCTCGGTCAGCACGAGCCCGGCGCCGCCCACCGCCCGGCTGCCCAGGTGCACGAGATGCCAGTCGTTCACGAAGCCGTCGGTGGCCGAGTACTGGCACATCGGGGACACGCCGATCCGGTTGCGGAACGAGGCGTCACGAATGGTGAGCGGCGCGAACAGATGAGGAAGGGACACGGAGCCGTCTCCTGCTTTGGTAGGATAGCCTAACCTGAGGTACCGATGGGTCCAACGTTGGTGGCGGATGGCCTGGTCAAGCATTTCGGCCCGGTCGCGGCCGTGGGCGGCGTCAGCCTGACCGTCTCGGCGGGCGAGGTGGTCGGCCTGCTCGGGCCGAACGGCGCCGGCAAGACGACGACGCTGCGGATGCTGGCGGGCATTCTCACGCCGGATGCCGGAGCTGTGTGGGTAGGCGGCCTCGACATCCACGACCGGCCGCTCGACGCCAAGCGGCGCCTCGGCTTCCTGTCGGGCGACACGCAGCTGTACCAGCGCCTCTCGACCCGTGAAGTGCTCCAGTACTTCGGCCGGCTGTACGGGATGGCCGACTCGCTGATCGCGGCGCGCACGGCGGAACTGGTGGAGGAACTCGAGATGGACGAGTTCGCCGGCCGGCCGTGCGGCACGCTCTCGAGCGGCCAGAAGCAGCGCGCAAACATCGCGCGGGCGTTCCTGCACCAGCCCGACCTGCTCATCCTGGACGAACCGACCGTTGCGCTCGACGTGATTTCCGGCCAGTTCATCGTCGAGTCGATCCGGCGGCAGTGCGACGCGGGCCGTGCCGTGCTCTTCTCGACCCACATCATGAGCGAGGCGGAGTACCTGTGCGACCGGATCCTGCTGCTGCATCGCGGCCGGATCATCGACGAGGGCCCGCTCGACGACCTGCTCGCCCGGTCGGGCTGCCGCAACCTGACCGACGCCTTCCTCCTGCGCGTCGGGCGCGAAGCGAGTCGAAACTGAGGAGTCCGGTGATGGTGGGCACGATAGTCGGCACGTACCGGCTCGAAGCGCTGCTGGGCGACGGCGGCCTCGGCGGCGTCTATCGAGCCGTCGACCAGACGAGCGGGAGGGAAGCGGCCTTTCGCGTCTTCGCGCGCGACGTGTCGGCCGACGCCATGCTCGCCGACAGGCTCCGCGCCATGGCGCCGGCGCTCAAGAAGCTGCAGCACCCGAACATCGCGTCGTTCTTCGAGCTGGTGAGCCTGGGCGCCGATCTCGCGTTCTTCCTCGAGTTCGTGCCGGGTGTGCCGCTCGACAGGGTGCGGCAGCCGGCGGGCCGCCTCGACACCAGCGTTGCCGTCAGCTGCGCGGTGCAGGTGCTGCGCGCGCTCGAGGCCGCGCACGGCGCGGGCGTGCTCCACCATGCGCTCCGGCCGACTAACGTGATGGTGACCCGGCAGGGCACGGTCAAGGTGCTGGACTTCGGGATTGGCCACGCCTTCGGCGCCAACCGCAAGACGCGCGAGGACCGGCTGCTCACCGTGCTGGCGTACCTCGCGCCGGAGCAGATCCAGAACCAGCCCGGCGACGCGCGGGCGGACTTCTATTCGGTGGGCGTGCTCCTGTACGAGCTGCTCACCGGGACGCTGCCCTTCGCGCACAGGACGGAGTTCGCCCTTCGACAGGCTCACCTGTCCGAGCCTCCCGTGCCGCCGCGCACCATCGTGCCGGGGCTGCCGGAGTGGCTCGACCAGGCCGTGCTGCGCGCGCTCGCGAAGAACCCGGCTTCGCGGTACCAGAATGCCACCGAGTTCCGCGCCGTGCTCGAAGCCGCGCTTGGACTGTCGACCTCCCGCGAAGCAGCGATCGTCCGTCAGCGGGACGGCGCGTACGAAGAGACGTTCGCCGCGGCGCCGCCCATCCCGCCTCCCCCTCCGAAGGTGGCCGCGGTTGCGGCGCCGGCCGCTCCTGGCGAGCGAGCGACCACGCAGGCTGCGGTGGCGGGACCACCGGCAGGCGGCGGTGTCGTCGGGGCAGCCCCGCTCCCGGCCGCCGCCTCGCCCGCGCCGGTTGCGGCCCCCAGTCGGCCCGCGGCGAGGGCACGCGCGCTGGCGGCGTCGGTTGTCGCGGTGCTCGGTTTCGCCGCAGCCGGCTCCTACTTTTTGACGCGCGGGCCGTCCAGCCCGGTGCCGGCGGTCGAGACGGAGGTGCCAGGCGATGACGCGGCCGTCGAGGCGCCGTCGGCCGCGCTGACAGGCCCGCCGGCCGTCGAGGCGCCCCCGGCGCCGGGGATGGCGGCCGCGCCGCCGGCGGCCTCGCAGCAGCGAGTCGCGAGGAGCCCGCAGGCGAAGCCGGTGGCGGGTTCGAAGCCGGCAGCGGTGGTGTCGCCGCCCGCACGGCTGCCCGCGCCCGCACCGCCTGACGCAACCTCTGCGCCGCCTCCCGCCGCGCCGGAGCCCTCGAAGGTCGAGAAAGCTCCCGACGTGTCGTACAGGAAAGTCAAATTCGTCACGCAGGTGGACTCGTCGGAGCGTTCGACCGACGTCGTGCTCATGCTCAGCGACGACCGGCTGAGCGTGACGCCAGCCGGCGGCGGGGCCGCGCTGCGGACGCTGCGCTATGCCGAGATCACGGCGGCGTCCTACTCGAAGGCGCAGAAACGGCGCCTCGGGTTCATCAGGAGCTCCCGGCACCTGCTCGAGCTCGAGACATCGGGCGAGACCCTTCTGCTGCGCCTCGACAAGGACAATTTCGAGCCCATCCTCGCGGCCATCGAAGCGCGAACGGGGCAGGCGGTGAGCCGATGAGGTTGCGCGTCGTGCTGGTCATCCTCCGCAAGGAGTTGACCGAGACGCTCAGGGACCGGCGCACCCTGACGATGATGATCGCACTGCCGGTTGTGCTGTACCCGCTGCTGATGATCGGGTTCAGCAAGCTCCAGGTCTCGCAGCAGGAAGCCACCGAGAGCCGCACGTCCCGCATCGCCGTCTGGGGGACGCCGTCGCCGGGGCTGCGCGAGGCGATCACGCGCGATGGCAGGATGGCCGTCGACGATGGCGTCGGGCCGCCCGCGGCCGTGGCCGACGGGCTCGCGGCGGGCACGCTGACGCGACCGGCAACCGTTGCGCCCGGCGCAGCCTCCGGGGGCGGTCGGAAGGCACAGGACGCCGGGCCGGCCGCTGCCCTGACCGAGCCGGAGAATCCCGTCCTCGGAGCGGCCCGCGCCGCGGTCACCGGCAGGCGCATCGATGCGGTGCTCGTGCTGTGGCCGGACGCCGGGCCGGCAATGGCCGGCCTGGGAGCCGGCGCCGTCTCGATCTACTTCGATTCGGTCCGGGAGGATTCACTCGAAGCGCGCTCGCGGCTCGAGGCCAGCCTCGACACGTACCGCGAAGGGCTCGTCGCCGAACGGGAGCGTGCGCTCGGGCTTTCCAAGGGGTTTGCGCTCGGCCTCGACGTCGCCGTGACGAACGTGGCGCCCGACGCGCGGCGATCGGGCCAGATCCTCGGCCTCTTCCTGCCGTTCCTCCTGGTGACGATGTCGCTGCTCGGGGGGTTCTACCCGGCCATCGATCTCACGGCCGGCGAGAAGGAGCGCGGGACGATGCAGACGCTGCTCTGCGCGCCCGTCAGCCCTGTCGAGATCGTCACCGGGAAGTACCTCGCCGTCTGGATCACGAGCCTCATCGCGGCCCTCGCCAACGTCGTCTCGCTCGGCACCACGATGATGCGGATTCTGCCGGGCGATGCGCTCAGCGTGTCGCCGACGACGCTGCTGCTGGCGTTTGCGATGCTCGTCCCGGTCACGCTGTTCATCACGGCGGTGTTCCTCGCCGTCGCCACGTTCGCCAAGGACTTCAAGGACGGCCAGAACTTCCTCACGCCCGTCTACATGCTGCTCGCCCTGCCCGCGGGCGCCACGATGCTGCGCGGCATCGAACTCAATGCGTGGACCGCCTTCGTGCCCGTCGTGAACATTGCGCTCCTCATCAAGGCCTTGCTCATCGCCGAGGCCGCGCCCGACCTCATCTTTCTCTCGCTGCTCTCGTCGACGGCGTACGCGGCGATGGCCGTGATGCTGGCCGCGCGCGTCTTCGCCAGGGAACAGGTGCTCCTCGGCGGGCGCGAGTCGCTGCGGAGCCTCCTGGGCTTCGAGCGCCAGAAGGGCGGCGAGCCGACGCCGGCGTTCGCCCTCACGGCCTTCGCGCTGGTGCTGGTGCTGACGTTCTACGGAAGCCTCCTGCTCAAGTCCGCCGGCACGATGGCGACGCTGCTCGTCACGGAATACGGGTTCTTCCTGGCGCCCACCCTCGCGCTGGTCGCCGGCTTTGGCTTCGCGTTCCGCAGGACCCTGTCCCTCCGGCGGCCCCCGCTCCTCGGCCTGGTCGCGGCGGTGCTCATCGGTTCGTCGGCGTGGGCCATCGCCGCCGGCGTACTCATCCGGCTGCTGCCCCCGCCGGAATCCCTGGTGCGCGCCCTCGAGCAGTTGCTCCTGCTCGACGGGGCCCCGGCCCCGCTCTGGCTCGTCTGGCTGGTCATTGCCGTCACGCCCGCGGTGTGCGAAGAGCTCTTCTTCAGAGGCCTTATCCTGTCGGGCCTGCGGCGCCTTGGTCTGTGGCCCGCGCTGGTCGTGTGCGCCCTGCTGTTCGGCCTGGCGCACAGTTCAATCTACCGCCTGCTCCCGACGTTCTTCATCGGCCTGCTGTTGTCGTGGCTGGTGTGGAGGACGGGCTCGATCTGGACCGGCATCGTGGCGCACGCCCTGAACAACGGCATCGCCGCCACGCTCGTGTATAACAAAGCGCTGGCCGCCGCGCTCGGCGCCGGATCGCAAGCCTACCTCGGCTGGAAGCCGACGCTCGCGGCCGCCGTCGTCCTGGCGTCCGGGCTCTTCGTGCTGCGCTTCGTCACGCCGAAACGGTGACAGGAAACGGTGACAGGTCCCGTTTCCGCTGCCAGCGGCAGGAAACGGGGCCTGTCACCGTATTTCGAGGACGATCTTTCCGAACTGGTCGGCCTGGTCCATCCGGCGGTGGGCATCCGGCGCGGCGGCCATCGGAAACACGCGGTCCACGACGGGCACGAGGTCGCCGCCAAAAAGCGCGAGCATCTCGGCGAATTCCGCAGGCGTGCCCATGGTGCTGCCCAGGATGCTGATCTGTTTCCAGAAGATCCGCCGGATCTCGATGGCCGCCGGCGACCCGGTCGTCGCGCCGAATGTGACGATGCGCCCGCCGGGCTTGACGATGTCGAGGAGGTCGGGAAACGCGTCGCGCCCCGCGCTGTCGACCACGACATCGGGCCCGCCGTCGCACAGGGACTTCGCCCGCTTCGCCCACCCTTCACTCGTGTAGTTGACGCCGCCGCCCGCGCCGAGCTGGCCGGCGCGGGCCAGCTTCGCGTCGCTGCCCGAGGTCACGATGACTCGCGCGCCGAGGTGGCGGGCGATGAGGAGCGCGAAGGTCGCAACTCCGCCGCCGATGCCGGTGATGAGCACCGTCTCGCCGCGCACGACCTGCGCCCGGGTCACCAGCGCGCGGTACGCCGTCAGGCCGGCGAGCGGCACCGCTGCCGCCTGCTCCCAGGACAGCGCATCGGGCTTCGCGAAGAGGTTTTCCGCCGGGACCTTCACGCGCTCCGCATAGGTGCCGTTGTCCGGCAGGCCGAGGATCTTGTACGAGGGCGCCTGCGCGCGGGCATCGGCGCCCCATCCGAGGCTGGGGTTGATGACGACGGGACGGCCGACCCACGAGCGCTCCACGCCGGGTCCGACCTCCGCCACCACGCCCGCGCCGTCGGAACCGAGGATGATCGGCAGCCTGATGCCGGCGTACAAGCCCTTGCGGATCCAGGCGTCGCGGTGGTTCAGCGCGGCCGCACGGAGCGCCACGACGGCCTCGCCAGGGCCAGGATCGGGATTGGAAACCTGCTCGAGGAGGAGCCGCTCGGGTCCTCCCGTTTCGCGGAGCACGATGGCCTTCATGACGTCTGACAGCATAACACCGGGGTCTGCTACGCTTGATGGTGATGACGTCTCGCGATCGGATGAGCCGGGCCATGCGGCCGCGCGCCGGGCAGCTGCCGGACCGCGTCCCGGTCATGTGCCAGCTCTCGCTCGGCCATTACTTCCTCCACGCGGGCGGAGGCGCCGTCGAGATCTGGCACGACACGGCGGCGTTCGGCGAGGCCCTCCTCGCGATGCAGCGGCGCTACCGGTTCGACGGCATCCTGGTGAACCTGCCCGGCCGTGATCCCCGCTGGCGCGACCAGATCGCCGCAGTGGAGCAGAGCGGCCAGGATATCATCGTCCGCTGGGCAAACGGGGCCGTCACGACGTCACCGCCCGATGACAACCCGCACGTCCGGGCGGCTGGCGGGGAGCCGGCGGGGAAGCTCTCCTTCGCGGGGGCCGATCCGGAGCGGCTGTTCTACGTCGAGCCGCACGGCCAGTACGGCGTGACGCGAATCGAGGCCGGCGGCATTCCCCCGTGGCGGTTCGATACGATCCGATTCGTGCGCGCGCGCGCGCCGGAGCTGTCGGTGCATGGCGAAGTATTCTCGCCGTTCTCCCAGTGGCTCGAACTGCTGGATCACGCCGACGCGCTAATGGCACTCCTCGAGGATCCGGCAAAGGTGACCGCGTGCCTGGCACGCCTAGCCGAGGGGGCGGCCGTGCTGGCGCTGGGCCAGGCGGAAGCCGGCGCCGACGCGATCCTGATCTCGTCGGCGTTCGCGGGAGCGGGTTTCATCTCGCGGCGGCAGTACCGCGCGTTTGTCCTGCCCTTCGAACGGGCCGTCGTCGAGGCCGTCAAGCGCGCGTATCCTGATCTGCCCGTCTACACGCACACCTGCGGCGCGATTGGAGACCGGCTCGATCTGATGGAGGAGACCGGGACCGACGGCATCGACACGCTGGACCCGCCGCCGCTCGGGACGGTGGACATCGCCGAGGCGAAGGCGCGCCTCGGCCGGCGGCTCTTCATCAAGGGCAATCTCGACCCGGTGGCAACGTTGCTCAACGGCGGCGCCGGGTCGTGCCTCTCGGCCGCCCTCGAACGGCTGGCCGCCGCCAGGTCAGGCGGCGGGTACATCCTCAGCAGCGCCTGTTCTGTGGCGCCGCACACCCCGCCGGAAAACATCCTGCAGCTGCGAAGAGCGGTGGAGGAGGCGGGACAGTACGACAGTCAGTAGCAGCACGGAAGACAGAAGCAAGAAGCCAGAAGGGCCGGCAGGGGATGTCCCCGCCGGCCCCTTTCTATTGCTGGCGAACCCCGAGTCCCGAACCCCGAGTCCCGAACCCCGAGTCCCGAACCCCGAGTCCCGAGTCCCGAATCCCGAGTCCCGAATCCCGAGTCCCGAATCAGTCCGTGTTCTGATCGTTCTCCACCGGACCGCCGGTTGCCGCCGGCTTCTTGAACCAGGACGCGTCCGCGACGTAGCCTGCCGTCAGCCCCTCGAGGCGGGCCATTTCAGACGCCGGCAGCGGCGCGAAGTTCTTCGCGATGCTGATGTTCTCCTCGAGTTGCTCGATGGTCTTGCAGCCGATGATCACGGTGCTGATCGGCAGCGTGAGCGTGTAGCTCATGGCGTCCTTCATCGTCGAGACGCCCTCCGGCCGGAGCAGTCGGTCGCGCGCCGGGATCTTCATGCCGATGACGCCCATCTTCTTCCTGTTGGCGAGGGCGAGCAGATCCGTCTGGAAGGGCAGCCGGTGCGTGTCGGCGGGGTTGAGCGCCATCAGGATCGTGTCGAAGTCGAAGCGCTCGAGGGCCCTCTGGAGGACGGCCGGATCGTAGTGGCCGGTGATTCCGAGGAAGCGGACCATCTTCTGATCGCGCGCCTTCACCAGTGCCTCGATCGCGCCGTCTTTGGCGAAAATCTGCTCGACCTGCTCGTCGCGCATGATGTTGTGCACCTGCCAGAGATCGAGGTGGTCAGTCTTGAGCAGCGTGAGGCTCTGCTCGAGCAGCTTGAGTGAGCCGTCGCGCGTCCGGTCGTCGGTCTTGCTCGCCAGGAAGACCTCTTTGCGGCGCGTGGCCATCACCTCGCCAATGAAGGTCTGGCTGATGCCGTTGATCTCCCAGCGCGGCGTGCCCTGGGGGCCCCGGCGGCCGTAAGCGGCGGCGGTGTCGATGTAGTTCACGCCGAGGTCGATGGCGCGGTTGATGATCGCGATCGACACATCGTGCTTGTCGGCCTGCTCGATCGAGGCCTGCCCGCCAAGGCTGAACAGCCGCACCATGTGTCCGGTCCGTCCGAGCGGGCGCTCGGGCATGGGGGGCGCCGCCGTGGCGAGCCCCGGGCCTACGGCGAGCGCTGCCGCGCCGGTTACGCCAAGCTTCACGAACTCGCGTCGAGTCAGGTCGTCGGCCATCGTGGACTCCTCCTCTTGGGTCACGATACCTTGCCCGACCGGTCCAGGCAACCGAAACCGGGAGGCGTCCGGCGGCCCGGCGCGCGGACGAGTTATTGCGTCGTCCCGCCCACCGGAAGTACGTTAGACATCGGTCACCCGGGCCCTGGACGGAAGGACGCTGCCGATGCTTCGACGCCTGCCTGACGATGAGGTCCGCGCGGTTCAATGGCGCTTTGCCGACCGCGACGACCTGCGGCGCATCGTGCTGGCCTCGCGGGAGGTCGCGCGCGGGCCCGTCGCGCGGCTCGTGGCCCGGGGCGCGAGGCACTCGGACGCGTGGACGCCCGACAAAGCGGGCCTGGTCGAGGCGTTCGACGGCGCCGGCCTGTCGGTGCTCGCGGCCGATGCGGAATACGGCGGGAGCATCGACGGCCCGAAGAACCTCGGCATCGCCCTTGCCGCATTCGAGCTGGCCTGGGTCGATGCCGGCGCGGCCACCACGATGCTCGGCAACGTGCTCGCCCTGGCGCCGATCCACGAGCGCGGCACGGAGGATCAGCGCGCGCGCTACATGGGGCTCGTGGCGCCCGGCCGCGACAACGAGCCGCGCGAGCCCTGGCACGGCGCGTTCGTGCTGACCGAACCGCTGCCGCACGCCGGCGTCGACACCGTCGTCCTCGACGGCAAGATGCGCATCGCCGAGTGGAAACCCGGCCGGGAGCCCGTGCTGCAGATCGACAAGCGCGGCCGGTTCATCACGGGCATGAGCCACGCGGACTTCGTGGCGGCGGCCGTGGCCTCCGCCGACGAGCGCATCAGGGGCACCGCGTTCGTGCTGATCGAGAAGCATGACGATGGCACGTTCGACCCGGGCGTGCGGGCTCGCAAGCTGGTGCACCAGCTGGCGTCCGCGCGCGACCCGGTGTTCAGCGTGCGCGTGCCGGCCAGCCGCATCATCGGCGGGTACAGCGTCAAGGACGGCGCCGTCGTTCCCAACTGCGCGCATGGCGAGATCATCGACGCGGTCTTCCGCCGGACGCGGGTTACCGTGGGGCTGATGACGGCGGCGAAGATGCTGTCTGCCGTCGAGCCGGTCATCCGCTACCACCGGGGCCGGTTCCGCGGCGGCGACGCTGCCCAGCCAGGGTCGCGGCGCTTCGAACTCGGGCTGCAGCAGGAAGAAGACGCGCTGCACCGGCTGGTGGATGTCTGGGCGTCAGGGGAGGCGGCGGCATCCCTCGGCTTCGCGGCCGCACGCGTGTTCGACGAACTCGACCCGCTCGAGCGGGCGAAAGACGAGCACTTCGCCGGGCAGGGCGTGGCGCCCGGCCGGGCCCGGCGGCGCGCCCTCGAGCCTGCCGAGAGAGATGCCCTGGAGTATCTCGCGGAACTTGCCAAGCCCGCCGCTGCGCGCCGCGCGGACCGCGTCGACGCGCTGGCGCAGGATCGGCTGGTGCGCTTCGTGCTCGTCGATGCCGTGGCGTCGGTGCTGGGGCCCGCCGTGAAGCTCTGGAACACCGGCCACGGCGCGGCGGTGATGCGGGAGGCAGTCAGCCTGATGGGGGGCCGCGGCGTCACGGAGGACTGCCCCGGATTCCTCGGCTACAAGTGGATGGATGCGCAGCTCGAGGCCACCTATGAAGGGCCCGAGGCCGTGCAGCGGCGCCAGCTGTCGAGTGCGATGTCGGACCCGGTGTTCCTGGCCCAGTACCGGATGTGGCTCGACGACGTGCGGCGCCTGTCGTCGGCGCGGCCCGGGACCGGCGCCTGCACGCTGGCAACGGCCATGCAGATGTGGCTCTGGACGCTGCAGTACCTCCAATACGCCGCCGATCCGTCCGGCGCGAAGCTCTACCAGAGCTCGCGCCAGGGCGTGACGTTTCCCCTCGCCGACACGCTGGCCTGGCTGCTTGCCGCCCGCCAGCAGATTCTCGACGTGGTTGAGCTCGAGACGGCCGGCGCGGCGCGGCCCGCCGTCGCCGGGCAGCTGGCGGACGTGGTGCCGTTCCTGATGGACCTGTGCCACGTGCAGGCGGCGCGAACGGCGGGGGAAGTGGGGCGCATCTGTTCGGAGCTGCTCTTCGGCTACCGCCGCCACCCCGCGTGGGACGGGCCGGACCGGGCGTCCTGCTACGTCGCCGATGAGCTCGAGGCGCTCGAAGAAATCATTCCCGGGATCGCGGCCACCGCGCGTTTCTACAGCGACGTGGTCGAGATCGACGGCTCGCACCAGGCCAAGGCCGGTCCGTGCGCCGACACCGAGGGGCTCGAGCCCTTCATGCGGATGCGCGCGAAGATGGACGGGTGCCTGACAGGCTCCCGCCTGGCCAAGGATCGGGCCGCCGAGGCGCTGACGCAGGTGACAATCGCCGACGTGCCCGCGTACCCGCTTCCGGAGCCGCCGCGTGCGTAAGGCCTCGCGCCGGTTCACGTGGACGCCCGGGCGGCTCTGCGCCCTCTCTGCCGGTCTCTGACCTCTCCGCCCCGCCGGTTCCCCGCCGTTCAGACGGTGCGCGCCGCGCTGCGGCGCCGTCAAGAAGGAGAAGGCCTCATGTCGTTCACGTATGCCGTTGTCGGAGCGGGCCGCCAGGGTGTGGCCGCAGCTTATGATCTCGCCGTCCGCGGGGATGCATCCCGAATCCTCTTCGTCGATCTCCGCGAGGCCGCCGCGCGGGAGGCCGCCGCCAGGGTGAACACCCTCGCCGGCCGCCAGGTTGCCGACGGCCGGCATGGCGACGCGTCGGATGTGGAGGCCATGACCGCCGCACTCGCCGGCAGCCAGGCCATCCTCAGCGCCGCGCACTACGACGTCAACCTGGGCCTCACGCGCGTCGCCGTGTCAATCGGCGCGCACCTGGTGGATCTTGGCGGGCACACCGGCATCGTCCGCGAGCAGCACGCATTCGACGCCGACGTCCGCCGCGCCGGCATCACCGTCGTGCCCGACACCGGCATGGGGCCCGGGCTCAATGTGTCGCTCGCCGCCTACGCGATGAGCAGGCTGGACCGGGCGCGCGACGTGTTCATCTGGGACGGCGGGCTTCCGCAGGCGCCGCGCGAGCCGTGGAACTACGTCTCGACATTTTCGATGAGCGGGCTCACCAACGAGTACGACGGGTTCGCGTACTTCCTGCGGGGGGGCGAGGTTGTCGAGGTGCCGGCATTCGCCGGCCTCGAAACGCTGAGGTTCGAAGAGCCGGTCGGCACGCTCGAGGGGTTCGTGACGTCTGGCGGCCTGTCGACGGCGCCGTGGACCTGGAAAGGAACGCTCGAGCGCCTCGAGAACAAGACGCTGAGGTATCCGGGGCACTGCGCACGCTTCCTCGCGTACCGGGACATCGGCCTGCTCGGCCAGGAGCCGATCGCCGTGGGAAGCTCGACCGTGGTTCCCCGCGACGTTTTCCACGCGCTGCTCGAGCCGCGCATCGGGGCCGGCCCGGATCCTGTCCGCGACGTGTGCGTGATGCGCGTGAAGGCCGCCGGAGAACTGGGCGGGCGGCCCGCCGAGGCCGTCGTCGAACTGGTGGACCGCTACGATGAAGCCACCGGATTCACGGCCATGCAGCGGCTCACGGGCTGGCATGCCGCCATCTGCCTCGGCCTCGCCGTGCGGGGCCGCCTCCCGGCGGGCGTGGTCGCGGTCGAACGCGTCCCGGGCGGCCTCGTGGTCGAGGAAGGGCGCGCGCGCGGGTGGGACATCCGCGAACGCGTGGCCTGACCGCCGTTGCACAGTCCTGCGCAGTTTCGCGCGAATTCGTGGGCGCCGCGCGCAGAGAGCCTTGACGAGGCGCTGGCTGGCCTCGACATTATCCGAGGCGACGACGGGAGGACCCATGGCGGCATCGCTCTGGCGGCGGTTGGGCTGCTGCCTGACCGGGCACGACTACTTGATCGCGTCCGACGACGCGCGGATGTTCGTGCGCTGCAACAGCTGCGGTCACACCTCGCACGGCCTGGAGATCGACAGGAACCTGTTTCGCCAGGGGCCCCGCAAGGAGCGGCCCGGCGAAGCCGGCAACCGGCGCCGCGCCGGTCACTCCGACTTCGCCACGCAATGAAGGACCCGCTGACGAATTGCCTCGCGAGCACCGGTGCGACGTTCGGGGACGCCATCCAGGCGCCTGAGGTCCACGGCGACGGGGACGATGTTACACTCATCTCCGAAACAATTAGTTGACAACACGGGAGTGCCGTCGTAGATTCGGATAGGGTTCAACTATTCTGGGATGAACGTCCGTTCCGGGAGCAGGCCACGTGGCGCGAAAGCCATCACCGACACTGACGGATGGTGAACTGCGGCTGATGCGCGTGCTCTGGCGGCAGGGGCCTTCCACGGTCGCGGCGATTGTCGACGCGGTTGCCGGCGCCAATTCTCCGGCATATAACACCGTGCAGACGATGATGCGGATTCTGGAGCGGAAGGGCTTCGTGACTCATCGCAAGGACGGACGGGCGTTCGTGTTCGATGCCCTGGTCGACGAGTCGCGCGCGCAGAAGAGCGCCATCCGTCACGTGCTCGACCGCTTCTTCGACAATTCGCCGGGCACCATGGTGCTCAGCCTCCTGGAGCACGAGGACGTGCCGAACGCTGAACTGCGGCAGTTGCGCGAGTTAATCGAGCGCCACGAGTGGAGATGACTGTCGTCTGGGCGTTGACGATGCTGGGCCAGAGCGCGGCGCTCGCCGTGCTGACGGCGGCTGCTCAACCGGCAGACGGCTGCCCCCAATTCCCGAGGAGTGTCGGATGCGAGTTCACCTGATCAATCCCAGCCACGCGTCGTTCGGTGTTGCCGTGATCACGCCGCGCTGGCTGTTCGTGCTCGCGGGTGCGACGCCGCGCACCTACGGCGACCCCGTTCTCGTGGATGAGTCGCTCGAACAGTTCGATCCCGCCACGGTGCAGCCCGGCGACGTTGTCGGGATCAGCATCCACACCGGAAACGCCCTCCGCGGCTACGATGTCGGCAAGGCTGCGCGGGCCAGGGGGGCCTGGGTCGTGTACGGCGGCATTCATGCCACGCTCTTCCCGGAAGAGCCCCACTCGGTCGGCGCCGCGCACACGGTCGTCACCGGCGACGGCGACGTCATCTGGCCCCAGGTCCTTGCGGATTGCGCGCGGCTCGCGCCGGAGCGGACCTACGCCGCCGGACGCGTGCCGGGCGATCAGATGGTCAAGGCACGGTGGGACCTGATTCGGCGCGGGAAGTACATGTGGGCGTCGGTGCAGACCGTGCGGGGCTGCCCGAAGCACTGCTCGTTCTGCTCGGTGTGGCGGACCGACGGCCAGGCTCCGCGGCTGCGCGGCAACGAGGCGGTGGTCGAAGAGGTGGTGGAGCTGCGCCGCCTGGGCTTCCGGTTCGTCGCGCTGGCCGACGACAATTTCTACCCCGTCACGCACACCGATATCGCGCAGGCCGGCCGGCGGCAGGACCGCACGAGGCTCCTCGAACTGGAAGCCATGCGCAACGACCGCCTCGACCTGATGCGGCGGCTGAGCGGGCTGCCCTCCGACATGGTGTTCTTCACGCAGATCACGATGGAGGCGTCCGAGGATCACGAGTTCCTCGATGCCATGCGCGGGGCCCGCATCAAGGGCGCGCTCGTCGGCGTCGAGTCGATCACGCCGGACGGCCTCAAGGAGATTTACAAGGGATTCAACGCCACCGGAGACGCGCTGGTGGCGCGCCTCCGCACGTTCAGGGCGCACGACATCCACGTCCTCGGCTCGTTCATCTTCGGTCTTCCGAGCGACAAGCCCGACACCTTCGCCGCCACGGCCGCGCTCGCGAGCAAAGCCGACATCACCTTCGCGCAGTTCGTCATGCTGACGCCGTTTCCGGGCACGGTCGACTTCGACAAGTGGGCCAAGGGCGTGGAGGCCGCAGGGAAGAGCGTGGACGGCATTCCGTACAGCCGCCACTGGCTCATCCCGAGAGCACAGCGGCCGCACATCTACACGCACCATCCGGTCATGTCAGCCGACGAGATCCGGATGTACACCCAGCGCACCTGGGACGAGTTCTACAGCATCGCGTCGGTGTGGCGCCGCTCCAAGTGCGTGAAGTCCGTGAAGGGGAGACTGGCGTTCGTGCTGGTGTCGAAGCTCTACCGCCAGATGTACGCCAACACGGGGATCACGACCGACAGCGGCCGGGTCGCGCGGTCGGTGCGCTGGTCGCGCTGGCTGGCGGCGCCGCTGCAGCGGCTGTTCGCGGGAACGCCCATGCCCGACCTGGAAGTTCCCCGCGCGGAGGCCGTCGAATCGGCCGCCTGAGCGAGGCGGCCCGCGGCGCGTGCCGGCGCCGCCAGCGGGCGGGGACACATGAACGCTCATCGCGGGCTGGTCGCTGTCGTCACGGCAGCCCTCCTGGCCGGAGCCGCCGCGGCCGCGGAGCCGGGCCGACAGTCGGAGGTTTCTCAGCCAGCCCGCCGGATCGATCCTGCCCCGCCCGGCGGCGGCCTGCCCGTGCTGCGCGTGCATCGCTACAAGATGGACGGCCGCGTCCGCCCGCTGCTCTTCTGGGTCGGCCGCGAAAACGTGGGGATGGGCGAAATCGTCTGGCGCGGCGACGACGGAGCCGTGGCCTACGAACTGCTCATCGGCACCGACGCGGCCCGCGCGCCGCGCGGCATCAACCGCTGGGGCTATATCCTCGAGGAGTCGAGGCCGAACGGCACACGAATCCTTGGCGTCATGACCACCTCGGACGAAGCGACCATCAGCGACGTCACCAGCCGGACGTCTGAGGCCCAGCCGGTCGGCCGCTTCAAGGGCCTCGATGCGCGGATCGCCGAAGGGGTCAGCCGCTCGGTCACGGAGACCATTGAGACCGAACGCGAGTACACGGTCCGGGACAAGGACCTCATCGTCGGCCGGATCGAGCTGAAACTGAGGGAGGCCGCGCTGCGGGAGGTGCCGGTTCCGCAGGGCGTCCGGCCGGGCTTCCTGACGGCTGTGGTGGAACTGGTCAGCGACACGATCGCGGCCCACAAGGACGGCGAGCGGCCCCTGCGCCAGCTGAAGGGCCGGACAATCGCCTACGTCTACGGCCGCAACCTGTACGATCTCAAACTCGCCGGCGTCGAACCCGTCCGCCAGAAGGCTGGGGAGCCCTCCCGCGGCGCCCTCGTGCGCGCCGAATTCGAAACGCTCAATCGGGGGACAGGATCCCGCACCACCTTTGCGCTCGAGTACGCTGCCGGGGGGCCGCTTGCCGGGGTCCCGACCCTCATTCGCCACAAGCCGCGGTGGTGGCTGGAAGCCGTGCTGAAACTCGAAGAGGGGACCGCGCCTCAGGCACACCGCTGACTGGTCACAGCCGGACCGCGGCTCACAGGATTCCCCACCGCACCGCGAGTCCCCGCACATTGAGGATGTGCAGCACCGGGACGCCGTCCTCGACCATCCGCGCCACCAGGCCACGGCCCGGCGACGCGTCGAACGGCGCGCGACCGAGCCAGCCGCTCTGAACGGCGAGAATCGCCGGCGAGCGTCCGAGAGCCGCTTCGGTGCCCCCGACGTTGATGAAGGCGGCGATTGGCTGTCCGCCGCGCGCCGCGTCGAAGGCGTCGAGCCTCGCCCGGACGGCCGACTCGAAGTCGGCCGGGTCGACCAGGCGCGCGCCCAGCTGCCCGGCGCACCGTGCGGCGATGGTCCGGGCGAGCAATCGGCCCTCCTCGTCGAGATCCAGGGCGCGGTCGCCGTCGCCGCCCGCCGACACGGCGACGGTGGCCTGGCGGAGGATGCCGGCGGCGGCAAGGCGCACTTCCAGTTCGGGCCAGGTGAAGCCAGGGTCGCTGGCGCCCCACGAGGACGCCGTCACCGACGAGACCGCGACGAGGCGGAGACCCATCGCCTGTGACGCGCTCATCACGGCCAGGTTGATGCCCGGGAAGGAACCTGAAAGCGACGCCGCGACCACATCGCCCGGACGGAGGCCCGCGCGGTGGAACTCGCCGACGAGGGCGCGCGGCCAGGCCGGCGACGCGCTCACCCTCTTGGCTTCGATCGCGCCAATCGTCGTGACCAGCGGCGTCCACTCGCCGCCGATGAGCGCCTCGTCCGGCGTGACGCCTCTCGCGGCCGCGATGGCATCAACGGATCGTCGCCACAGGTCGCCGGCCAGAGAAGCCCGCTCGTCGAGTTCGGCGGGCGTCTCGGCCGGGCGCGCGGCGAACCAGTCCGGGAATGGGACGGCGCCGCTGGCGGCAATGGCCAGTCCAGCGGTCAGGACGACACCCGTCGCGGTCTGGATCCACGATGGGACCCGGATGATTTCGCGTCGCACGGACATCCCGCCTCTCTACGAGAACAGCGGTCCGGCCGCCGCGATGAGCAGCCGCACGATGAGCGCCAGGGTCAGCGTCGTGCCGATCGTCGCCCAGAACCCCTGCGCCAGGGCCGTATTCGCGATGAGGCCGGGCACGATATAGCCGACGACCCGGAGATCCGCGGGCGCCGGCGCCGCGAGCAGCGTCAGCGTGTAGAGACCGTGCAGGACGAAGCCAGTCAGGATGGTGACCCCGAAGCGGCGCCTCCCGTACAGAACGATCACGCGCATGAAGCCGTACCGGACCGTCGCGAAGGTCAGCCCCCCGACGGCGATCGTCGCCAGCAGCCGCGCCGGCTGTGTGAGGTGGAGCGCGAGATACCCGGGGACCACCAGGCCGCCCGAGGTGAGCCCCAGCACCTCCGTGAAGAGCAGGTTCAGCGCGATGCCGAGTCCGAGGGCGAGTTCCACCATGGTCAGCCCTGACCGATCGCGTCGACGATCGCGTCGACGCGAATCCCTTTCGTGTTGCCGCAGAAGACCACGGCCGGCGGCGCGGTTGGCGCGCTCAGCCGGCGGCGCAGGTCGGCCGCGAGACGGTGGCGCGGCGTGAACGACGCGCGTGCCCCCGGCAGATGCGCGCGCAGGCGGCGCCAGGTGGCCAGATCCGGCCGATCGCCGGTGACGACGACCGCGTCGTCGCCGAGCGACCACGGGGCAACGTCGCTGAACTGGCCGAGGCGCGCCGGGCGATCCGCCCGGTGATGAAAGACGAATACCGCGCCGCTGCGGCCGCCGCCCAGAACGACGCCGAGCGACTGCGGGTCGTTGACGGCGGTGGCATCGACATAGCCGATGCGCCGCCCGGCCACCTCGAGGCTCCCGGAGCGCAGCGCTCCTGGATCCGGGGCAGCCGCCAGCATGCCCCGCCGGGCGATGTCGTCGGGAATCCCCAACTCGCGGGCGACCGCGAGGGCGATGCCCGCGTCCTCAGCCATCCACGGCCGGCCGTCCCACGCGCCGGGGCCGCCAGCGTCTGCCGCGCCGTGTACGACGCGGCTCCCGCGCGACGCCGCGACTCGCGCCAAGACCTCGCCACCGTCGGTCGGACCGATGACGAGGACCGCCCGGCGCGGCACGGTCGAGGCGAGCGCCAGCGCGACCGCCTCGACCGAATCGCCCATGACCTCCGCATGGTCCCGACGCGCGTTCGTGATGACGCCGATGGTCGCGCGAATCATCTGGTCCTCGCACACGGCCTGGAGGTCAGGGTCCACGGCCATGCACTCGATGACGGCCGCCTGCGCTTCCAGCCGGCTGGCCTCGCGCAGGACCCAGAGCTGCTCCCGGATGGAGGCCGGCGCGCGGCGCCGCACCGGGCGCTCGCATCCGTCCGGCAGAATGAGTCTGGGCGCGGTGCCGGTGGTTTTCGCGACGGTCCGGACGCCCGCCTCGCGCAGGGCCGCGGCGATGAGCCGCGTGACGGTGGATTTCCCGCGCGTCCCGTTGACATGGATGCGGATCGGGACGGCGGCGAGCGCCCTGTCGCGCGCGCGCCGCTCCCAGAGCAGAAACGCCAGAAGGCTGGCGAGAAGCGAGGCGGAGCAGATCAGAACCACGGCGTCAGTCGGTCACACCCGGCGGTACGTGCGGGACACCCGCTTGACGACCGCCATCACGAGCCACTGCGGCAGATAGCGGGCAAGCAGGACCATGGCGCGGTTCACCCAACCGTTGACGTAGACGATGCGGCCGGCCATCACTGCGTCGTAGGCCTGGCGCGCCACCGTGGCGGCGTCCATCCACATCCACGACGGGAGGCGGCCGACCTGCTCGCGCATGCCGTTGACGTCGTGGAACTCGCTGTAGGTGAAGCCCGGGCAGACGGCCGTCGTGTGGACGTTGTGCGGCAGCCCCTCGAGGGCGATGGACTGCGAGAACTGGATGACGAGCGATTTGCTGGCGCCGTAGAGCGGATGGCCGGCGGACTGCGGGACCAGGCCCGCGACCGATGCCACGTTGATGATCCGCCCGTAGCGCCGCGCGATCATGCCCGGCAGCAGGCGATGCGTCAGCTCGGCCAGCGCCATGACCATCACCTGGACCATGTCGCGCTGCTGCTCCCAGGTGGTGTCGGTGAACTTTCCCGGCACGCCGTACCCGGCGTTGTTGACGAGCGCGTCGATCGTGAGGCCCGCCTTCGAGACCTCGTCCACGATGCGCGCCGGCGCGGCCGGGTCTGCGAGGTCGTCGGCGATGATGGTGACCCTCCGCCCGAAGCGCCGGTGGAGATCGGCGGCGAGCGCCTCGAGCCGGTCGCGACGGCGGGCCGTGAGCACGAGGTCGAATCCCTCGCTCGCGAAGACCTCGGCGATGGCCCTGCCGATGCCGGCGGACGCGCCGGTGACCAGAACGGTTCGTGGGGGCGTGGCCTCGCTCATCCGGCCCAGTCTACACGAAGGCCGGAAAGCCGGGACGCGCAGCCGGTATACTGAAAGGATGCCTGAACACCGAACGGCCCGGCCGTCCGTGGCCAATCCCGCCCGCCGCAACATCGCCATCATCGCGCACGTCGACCACGGCAAGACGACGCTCGTCGACGCGCTCCTCTTTCAGAGCGGCACCTTTCGCGCGAACGAGCGGGTGGCCGAGCGCGCCATGGACAACATCGACCTCGAGCGCGAGCGCGGGATCACGATCATGGCCAAGAACACGGCCGTCCACTACGGCGGCGTGCTCATCAACATCGTCGACACGCCCGGGCACGCGGACTTCGGCGGCGAAGTCGAGCGCACGCTGTCGATGGTGGACGGCGTGCTCCTGCTCGTTGATGCCTCGGAGGGCCCCCTGCCGCAGACGCGCTACGTGCTCCGCAAGGCCCTGGAGCGCCGGCTCCCGCCCATCGTGGTCATCAACAAGATCGACCGCCAGGACGCCCGGACCAAGGACGTGCTCAACGAGGTCTACGACCTCTTCATCGATCTCGACGCCACCGAGGAGCAGCTCGATTTCCCCGTGCTCTACACCAACGCCAGGGCCGGCACGTCGACGAGGGACCTCGACGCGCCGTCGGCGGACCTGCGCCCGCTGTTCGACGCCGTCCTCTCCCACGTGCCGCCGCCGGCGGGCGACCCCGGCGCCCCGCTCCAGATGTTCGTGGCGAACCTCGATTCGAGCGACTACGTCGGCCGGATCGCCGTGTGCCGCGTCTTCAACGGCCGGATCCGCCTGGGCGACCAGGTGGCCATCAGCAAGGTGGACGGCGTCCTGCAGCCCACGCGCGTCACCAAGCTGTTCGCATTCGACGGCCTCAGGCGCATCGAGGTGGAGGAGGCCGCGGCGGGCGACATCGTCTGCGTCGCCGGGATTGCCGACATCACGATAGGGGAGACCATCACCGACGCCGAGCATCCGGACCCGCTGCCGCCGCTCGCGATTGACGAACCGACCGTGTCGATGATCTTCGGCGTCAACACGTCGCCGATGGCCGGCCGCGACGGCCAGTTCGTCACCTCGCGGCAGCTCCGGGACCGCCTGAACAAGGAGCTGCTCGGGAACGTCTCCATCCGCCTCGAGGACACCGACTCGCCCGAGCAGATCCGCGTCATCGGCCGCGGCGAGCTTCAGCTCTCGATCCTGATCGAGATGATGCGCCGTGAGAGCTACGAGCTGCAGGTGTCGCGGCCCGAGATCGTCACCCGCGAGGTGAAAGGCAAGGTGGTCGAGCCGGTCGAAAGCCTCATGATCGACGTCCCGGAGGTCCACCAGGGCGTGGTGATTGCCCAGGTCGGCAGCCGCCGGGGCACGATGACGAGGATGGTCAACCACGGCAGCGGCCGGGTCCGCCTCGAGTTCGAGATTCCCACGCGCGGCCTGATCGGGTTCCGCTCGCAGTTCCTGACCGACACGCGCGGCACCGGAATCATGAACCACCTCTTCCACGAGTGGCAGCCGTGGTTCGGGCCGATCCCCGCCCGCGCCACCGGCGCGCTGGTCGCCGACCGGGCGGGCGTGAGCACCGCGTACGCGATCTACAACCTGCAGGAGCGCGGCGAGATCTTCATCAGCCCGGGCACGGCGGTCTACGAGGGATTCATCGTGGGGGAGAACGCCCGGGCGAACGACCTCGACGTCAACGTGACGAAGGAAAAGAAGCAGACGAACATGCGGGCGTCGACCGCCGACGAGGCCATCCGCCTCGTGCCGCCGCGGGTGCTCGGCCTCGAGCAGGCCATCGAGTTCATCAACGACGACGAGTTCGTCGAAGTGACGCCGAAGTCGATTCGGGTGCGCAAGCGCGTGCTCGCGGCGAACATGAGGCCGAAGGTGAGAGAGTAGAAGCCAGAAGCCAGAAGACGATCCACCGGTGCAGCTTGTCTACTTCTGGCTTCTGACAATCGAAGTGAGCCCTTCTGACTTCTGACTTCTGACCGGCACCGCGTGGGCCTACCGCGCGGTGTGGAGCCGGATGATCCGCTCGATCGCGCGCCGGCACACGCGGCAGAAGCCCACCTCGTCGCGCGTGAACATGATGCAGTCGGCTTCGGGGCGATAGAGCCCCTTCGGCTCGTACGACGCGCCCTCGAACGCGCCGACCTTGCCCGAGTGCGTCATCGACGACAGGAACTTCGTTTCCCACGCCTGCTGCGTTGCAAACAGCGCGTCCATCGCCGACTCGGGCGCGCCCGTCGCGCGGAGGCGGCGGCGCTCGGCCTGAATGCCGGCCGAGTGCTTCTCGTACGCCTCCTTGTCCCAGGGCGTCGGCAGCGGCGTGCCGGGTTCGACCAGGTCCTTCCACTTCAGCGCCGCCGGGTCGTGGAGCGCTGTCACGTTCGGCTCCCACGGCTCCACCCTGTCCCCGGCGACCGTTTCGTAGGCGACGTCCGACGTGTAGTACTCGTCGCCGAGGCCGGCGAAGTGATGGCCGAACTCGTGCGCGAAAATGTAGTCGGCCGACCCGCTGTCGACTGCCACGGCCGCGTGGTCGTTGAAGATGCCGCCCCCGCCGTAGTAGCGGTTGTTGATGAGAATCTCCACGGCATCGTAGGGGGCCGCCGCGGCGATGTCGCGCCAGCCGCGGTTGTCGAGGGCGAGCGCGTAGCGCTCGCTGTCGAAGACGTTGTACTCCGTGCCCGCGCGCGTGCGGCGCATCTCGCCGGTTCGCGGGTTGTGGACGCCGCTCTCCGCCTCTGCCACGGCGATGGCGCGCACGTTGAAGTCGCTGCGCCGGCTCCTGTAGGGCTCGAGCGCGAACATCCGCTCGACGAGCCGGCGCGCGTCGGCCTGGAACTTCGCCATCTGCGCTTCGGTGTAGCCGTCGCCGATGAGCAGCAGGTCGACCTTGGTCTCCGGCGGCCCGCTCTCCCACAGCGTCCAGGCCTTCGCCGCCGGGGCCGGGCGCGCCCGGTTCACCTGCCGCGATGCCGGGTCGATGATGGCGGAAGAGAACTCGTGGAACGCGTTCAGGCGGTCGCGCTTCTTGAGCACGACCTGCACGGGAGATTTCGGCCATGGAAACCGCAGCGTCCCGGAGAAGGCCCGGTGGGTGTCGCGCGCCTCGGAGGTGGTCTCCCATTCCCCGAACAGGCTCGCGAAGCCTCGCGAGTAGATCACCCGGTTCGTGCCGCGATCGACGACCTCGAAGAGGTACTTGCCGAGGTTCGTCTCGTCGACGAGGCTGAC
>JAWOGY010000092.1:0-9081 GCA_046496425.1 Vicinamibacterales bacterium | reverse complement strand
GCTTGCGCAGAGGGGCAGGTCAGCATCAGCTGCGCGGGTGGCGGCGTCGGGGCGACCGGCGAATCTCCTCCGCACGACGCCGCGATCAACGCCGCCGCCATCGCGAGGGACAAGAGACCGGTGCGGCGCCGGAGGCACATCCGTCTTATCTTATCGCAGCGGATCGCCCGCGCCATCACCGCGGCTTCAGTCTCGGGAACTCGGTGATGCGGATACTGGTGCACCCATACGGGATGAGCGTGACCTCCTCGTCCGGCTCGTCGGTCACGCTGCGTGCGGGGTCGGACCACGCCACGTCGGCGGGCGACATCTCGGCGGCCCACCCGTGCGCGATCTTCCAGGCGGGGATCCGGCGCCCCGTGGCCCTGGCCACCATGCCCGCGCCCTGTGGCGAGAATGGCTGTTCGCCCACCGGGCGCTCCTCGAAGCGCACGCTGGTGTCCGGGCGCGCGGGGTCCGCCACGAGCCCGTAGTTCCAGGCGCTCGCGGGCCGCACCTCGAAATCGCCGTGCGGCAGTTCCCGGTGGGGCTTCTCGGCGTTGACGCGGGCCCAGGTCTCGTCGATCTTGAGCGAGTAGACGAGCGGGCCGCGCTCGACGGCGACCGCCTCGTTGTAGCGGACCGTGATGAGCGCCTTCATCGGAAACCGGAGGGCGATGTCGACGCGCCCGCGCCATTCGCGCTGAACACGGTGCAGCGAACCCGGCTTCAGCCGCTCCTCCGGCAGGCTGCCGACGCGGATGGTCGCGCCCTCGGCCCACGCCGGCACCCGCAGCACGAGCGGGAACGCCACCGCGCGCTCGGTTTCGACCTGGATCGCGAGCTGCTCGCGGAACGGGTAGTCGGTGTCCAGCGACACGGTCACCGGCACGCCGTGCGCCTTGAACGTGGCCCGGCTGGGCGCGTACGCTGCGGCACAGAGGCCCTCGTCGGGCGTGCGCATCCACAGGTGCGCCGCGAACTTGGGCCAGCCCTGGTGCATGTTCGCCGTGCAGCAGCCGAAGTTCGGCTCCAGCCCGTAGAGGTTCGACTCCGGGCCGTTCGTCGTCCACATGTGGTCGGGGTTGATGGTGCACTGCACCTGGTTCACCTGCTGGTCGTACTGGTGCGACCACATGTCGGGGGCGAACGTGGCCGGCAGCGCGTTGAACGCCACGCGCTCCAGCCTGTCGCCGAACGCGGCGTCGCCGAAGGCCGAGAACAGGTGCTCGAGCGAGTACATGAACTCGACGACGGCGCAGAGTTCCGTGCCCTGGATCGGGTTGCGGCCGGCCAGGCACTCGTCGCCGCTGAACATCCCCGTGACCTGGCCGTGCGCGCGGTCGAGCAGCGCGATCATCGCGCTGGAGAACGCCTTGTCGCCGGGACGCCGGTCGAGGCGCCAGTTCAGCGCGGCCGCCTTCGCGGCCATTCCGGTGTTGACCACGTGCTTGGTCCATTTCCAGAGGCCGCGGCGCGGCGTCGGCCGCTGGATATCCTCCGTCCGGTACAGCGCCTCGAAGTCGACGCCCTGGTCACGCAGCTTCCGGGCCAGGTCGAGCAGCCACGGCTCGCGCGTCCGGTCGTACGCGTAGAACACCGAGACGAGGCCCTCGTACCAGCGGAACCTGCCCCAGCCGTACAGCGGCGTCTGGTCCAGGCCGGCGACGATGGCCTTCAGGCTCTTGACTACGGCATCGAGGGCGCGGGCATCCCCCGTAGCCTCGTGATACTGGACGAGCACCTTGTTCGCCAGCAGGATGGCCCACATGTCGTAACGCTTCGTGACGGCGTCCTCGGGGTACGGGCCGTACCAGCCGTCCGCGCGCTGGTGGGTGATGACGAAGTCGACGTAGCGCGTGATCCGGGCCTGAAGCCCCTCATCGTCCAGGATCCAGGCGAGCGGAATGGCGCCATCCAGCCAGTAGGGCGCGCGCTCCCATCCTTCGGCCTTTCCGCCGAACCACTGGCTCTCTCCGACATCGGGCCAGAACTCGTCGAGGTGGCCCGTCAATCCGTCCGCCTGGATGCGCAGCTGGCGGAGCAGCCAGCCGGCGGGGCGGATGGCGCCGATTGGCAGCGGCATGAACGCCAGCGGCGCCAACTCTCTCGCGGCCTGACCGGGAGCCACGGGCGACGCGCTGCCGCTGACGGCCGATGCCGCCATGCCGGCGGCCACGCACGACAGGAACTCGCGTCGACGACAGTTCGCCATCTCACTGCTCCCTTCGTCGTACCGTCCTCATCCCGGCCAGAGGCTTCTGGTTCCCGACGCCCGTCTCACTTCAGGCGGTACTCGCTCAGGCCCTTCTGGGCCATGAGCGACTCGATCGCGTCCATCTCGATGGGCACGAAGGCCGAGAGGTTCTCGATGCCGCTCTCCGTGACGAGCAGCATGTCCTCGAGGCGTATTCCGAGCCGCTCGTCGTCGAGGAGGAGCGCCGGCTCGATCGTGAAGACCATGCCCGGCTCGAGTGAGGCCGGCGGATTGGGCCCCCGCACGTCGTGCACCGCCATCCCCACGTGGTGGCCCAGGCTGGTGGCCTTGCTCGCGCGGTAGCGCTCGACGTAGGCAGAGGCGGCCGCCTTGATGGCCGGGTCGGTGAAGGGGAAGGCGGCCATCGCCGCGTCCATCTTCACGACGGCGTCCCGGATGACCTCCTGCGCGCTGGCGCGCGGCCGGATGGACGTCAGCAGCGCGCGGTAGAGCGCCAGCGCGATCCCGTAGTGCTCGCGCTGCCTCGGGGTGAAGCGCCCGCTGGCCGGGAACACGCGCGTGACGTCGCCCTGGTAATACTTGTAGTCGGGACCGTAGTCAATCTGCACCAGGTCGCCGTCGTGCAGCCGGGCCGTGGCCTTGTGGTAATGGGTGTAGTACGTGTTCGTGCCCGTCGCGATGAGCGCGAAGTAGGACGGCCCGTACGCGCCCAGCCGCTTGAAGACGAACTCCGCGCTGGCCTGCAGTTCGTACTCGAACATCCCGGGCTGCGCGTCGCGCATCGCCTCCATGATGGCCAGGCCGGAGATGCGGGTCGCCGCCCTGATGATGTCGATCTCCCGCGGGCTCTTGATGAGCCGCAGGCCGTCGATGACGGGATCGAGGTCCTTCAGCTCCGATGACGGGGCCGCCGCTTTCAACTTTGCGACGAAGGCGTCCTCGCGGGAGATGCGCCCGTCCCAGGGGTCGGCTTTCGTCGCGCGCCACATCGCCGCCGGGTCGCTGGATGACGCCTGGCCCAGAACCTCGGGCCTGAAGGGCGTGTGGATGGGCCGGCCCTCGGCGGCGACGGCCGCCAGCACCGCTGCGAACTCGGCGCGGTCGCGCACGGCGTCGAGGCCGGTCGCCGAGGCGGCCTCCGGCCCGGGGTAGAGCCCTGGTCCGAACGCGCGCTGCTCGCGCCGCTCGTTGCGCGGCTGCAGGAACGCCGTCGCCGTGCGCGCGCGCGCGTCGATGAGCAGGATCGCGCGGGGCTCGGCCACGCCGCAGAGATAGAAGAACTGGTTGTTCTGCCGGAACGGCTGCTCGCCCGGGCGCTCGGTCGTGCCCTGGATGATCGCGACGCCCGTGCCGATCTGCTCGATGACCCGGGCGCGGCGGGCGGCGAACTCCGACGCGGGGAAAATCTCGTGCCCGGCGAACACCGGCTGGGCAGACGTAGCGGCCGGGCCCAGTATCAGCACGGCGAGCGTGAGCCAGAGCGTCTTCATGGAATCCTCCCGAACCCGCTATCCGACGCTGACCCAGCGGCCGGACGCGTGCGATGCCAGACAGGCCTCGATAAAGGCCATGGTGTGGACGCCGTCCTCGATCCGGGGGTAGACGAACGCCGGCCGCTCGTCGCCGAGGGCAATCGCCATGCGCTCCTGCGCCACCTCGGCGTAGATGTTCGCGAAGGCGTGCAGCAGGCCCTCCGGGTGCCCGCGCGGCGACCGGCCGGCGCCGATGATCTCAGGCGGCAGCCCGGGGTCGCCGCGGCCGATGACGCGCGCCGGCTCGCCATGGATCGACAGGCGGAGATAGCTGCACTCGCGGTGCGACCAGTCCACCATGCCCCGTTCGCCGTAAACGCGCAGGCGGATGTCGTTCTCCGCGCCGGCGGCCGCCTGGAAGGCGGTGAACGTGCCCTTGACGGCTCCCTCGAATTCCACCAGGGCCGACACGTGATCGGTGACGCGGCGGCCCGGCACGACCGTGCCGACTTCCGCCGCGACGCGGGTGACGGCGCGGCCGGTGACAAAGCAGGCCAGATGCTGGGCGTGGCAGCCGATGGCGCTCATCACCTGCGCAAGGCCGCTGCGTTCAGGGTCGAACAGCCACCGGATTCTCGTCGTCTGGGGGCCGTCTTCGATCTTCGCCGCAAGGCCGCCCTGGATGTACTCGACCTGGACCAGTCGGAGCGCGCCGATCTCTCCGCCGCGAACGAGGCGCGAGGCGAGGCGGGTCATGGGATAGGCCGCGTAGCCGTGCGTCACCGCGAACAGCCGCCCGCCGGCCTGTGCGCGGGCAGCGAGGTCGCGCGCCTCGGCGGCGTTGTAGGACACCGGCTTGTCGGCAATGACGTCGAGGCCCGCGTCGAGCGCCGCCACCGCGAAGGGGTAGTGCGTGTCGTTGGGCGTCATGATGGCGACGCCCTCGACGCCGTCGGGCCTTGCCCGTTCCAGGGCGATCATGTCGGCGACGTCGCCGTAGCTGCGATCCGCGGCGATGCCCAGCGCGGCACCGGCCGCGCGCGAACGGGCGGGGTCGCTTGAAAAGACGCCGGCGGCGACGTCCCACCATCCATCGAGTTGCGCGGCGCCCTGGTGCATCCGCCCGATCCAGGAGCCGGGCCCGCCGCCGATCATGCCGAGCCGCAGCCGCCGCCCGAATCTCGCCCGCAGGTCGCTCATCGAGCCCTCCTCGCCGCTTTGCCCGCAAGTTCGGGCAGATGCGCTGCCGCGTAGCTTACCGCAGTGACCGCCGGGATTGCAGACTGCGGTCCTGCGTCGTCACGCGCCCGCATCTTGCGGCCCGGAACGGCGCGCACTACAGTTGCTCCGCCATGCACTTCACACCCCGCACAGCCCCGGCACGCCTTGCCCTGACCCTGCTCGCAGCCCTCACGCTGGCCGCTTCGCCCGATGCCCGCCGCCAGCAGGGCCCCGCTGCGCAGCAGCCGCCTCCGCCCGCGCGGGCCTGGCAGGACACCGTCACCATCCCGGCCTATGAAGAAGGGCTGCCGGATCCCAACCCGCCATTCGACCTGTTCCAGTCGGGCCGCTTCAACTACCCCTACACGCTGCGGACGAACCTGACCGACCGGAGGGTGGACAAAGTGTGGCGGGCGCTCTGGCTGGAGAACGAGTACCTGAAGTGCCTGGTGCTGCCCGATCTCGGCGGACACCTGTACGGGTGCACCGACAAGCGCAACGGGCAGCAGTTGTTCTATGCGAATCCGTCGATCAAGCTGGCGGCGATCGCGTATCGCGGAGCATGGGCGGCCTTCGGCATCGAGTTCAACTTCCCGGTCTCGCACAACTGGATGACCGTCTCGCCGGTGGACTTCGCGGCGGCGTCGGCGCCCGACGGCAGCGCCTCGGTGTGGGTGGGCAACATCGACCGCCCGTACGGCATGCAGTGGCGCGTCCAGTTGACGCTGCGGCCCGGGCGCGCGGTGCTCGAGCAGCATACGTCTCTCTACAACCGCAGCGACGTGCGCCATCGCTTCTACTGGTGGACCAACGCGGGCGTGGAAGTCTGGGACGACACGCAGATCCTCTACCCGATGGAGTTTACGGCCTCGCACGGGTTCACCGTCGTGGATACCTGGCCCATCGACTCGGACGGCCACGACCTGAGCGTCGTGGGCAACCACAAGTACGGCCCGGTGTCGCGGTTCAGCCACGGCAGCCGCGAACCCTACATGGGCGTCTATCACCCGAAAACGAAATCCGGGCTGGTCCACTATTCCTCGCCGACCGACTTGCCGTCGAAGAAAATCTGGTCGTGGAGCAGCGACGCCGACGGGCTGGACTGGCGCCGGGCCTTGTCGGACAACGACAGCGCCTACGTCGAAATCCAGGCGGGTCCGTTCAGGAACCAGGAGACCTACGGGTTCCTGGAGCCGCAGCAGACGCTGCAGTTCAGTGAGTACTGGCTGCCGATGCTCGACCTCGGCGGCCTGTCGCGCGCCGCGCCCGAGGCGTTGCTGAACCTCTCCCGCGCGCCGGAGCCCGGCGGCGCCGTCACGCTGAACGTCGCGCTCAACGTGATGCGGCCGCTGCCAGCGTCGCGGCTCGAGGTGTCCGACGGCAGTCGCCGCGTCCTCGACGAGCGCGTCGATCTGACGCCGGCATCGACGTTCCGGCGCGGCGTCGGCGGCCAGGCCGCCGCGGGTACGTACACCGTCCGGCTGACCGACGCGTCCGGCGCCATCGTCCTCGAGCACACCGAGGGCGTCTACGACTACGCTCCCCGCGGCGAGATCCGGCCGGGGCCGCAGCCGCCCGTCCAGCCTCCGCCGGCCGGCCGCGCCACCGACGGCGACGCGGTCGCGGCGGGCATGCAGCAGGAGCTCGACGGCCGGCGGCTGGAGGCGCTCGCCACCTACCGGGACGCCCTGGCGCGCCATCCCGGCAGCCTCGAACTGCTGCGGTCGATGGGCAGGCTGATGGTCGGGCTCAAACAGTTCGACGCCGCCGTCCCGTTGCTGACCCGCGCGCTCGACCGTGTCAGCAACGACCGCGAGGCCGCCTACTACCTCGCTGTCGCGCAGCAGGCGCTGGGGCGCACGCGGGCCGCCACGGTCAACTGGGAAGTTGCGCAGCAGTACGGGCCGTACCGGTCCGCCGCCCTGTTCAACCTCGCGGCCGGCGCGTCGCATGGCGGGCGGCGCGGACAGGCGCTCGGCCTGCTCGCCCGGGCCATCGAGGCGGAGCCGCAGGCGGTGCGCGCCGGCGCGATGGAAGTGGCGCTGCTGCGCGCGGCGGGCCGGACCGACGCGGCGCGCGAGCGGCTGGCCGACTGGCGCGCAATCGACCCGACAAACGCCCTGCTGCGCGTCGAAGCCGGCCGCCTCGGTGCCGGCGACACGGCGCTCTGGGCCCACCTCGCGGCCGATCCGGAGCGCATCATCGACATGGCGGTCGACTACATGGCGTTCGGTCTCTACGCGGATGCGGTTGCGCTGCTCGGCGCAGACTATCCCGCGGGCCCGTCTGTCGTGGCGGAGCCCGGCATGCCGCGACCCGAGGCGTACCCCCTGATCGCCTACTACCGCGGCTACTGCCAGAAACAGCTCTCGCACGATGGCGATGCCGACTACGCCGCCGCGTCCCGCATGCCGACGACGTATGTGTTCCCGCACCGCGCGATGTCGATCGCGGTGCTGAAGGACGCGGCGGCCGCCAATCCGCGGGACGGCACCGCGCGATTCCTGCTCGGCGCGGTGTACCTGTCGGGCGGGATGGTCGAGCCCGCGATGAAGGCGTGGGAGGAGGCCCGCGCGCTGAACCCGGCCATCCCGACGCTCCATCGCAACATGGGCTACACGCTGCTGGCCACCGGCGATGTGGAGCGGGCGATCAGCGTGTTCAGGGAAGGGGCGCGGTACGACGCGGCGAACGTCGGAATCTATGCCGGCCTCGACAAGGCGCTCGCGCGCGCGGGGCGGCCCGCGTCGGAGCGCGCCGATGCCATCCTCCAATACCCGGATCAGCAGGCGCTCCCCGCCGCGCTCGCTTACACACTGGCGGTCGCGCTGGCCGAGGCTGGACGGTTCGACGAGGCGGAGGCGCAGTTTCAGGGGCGCTTCTTCCCGCGCGAAGAGGGCGGGATCAATGTGCGTCAGATCTGGCTGGAGGTCCGCGTCCGGCGCGCGGCGGCCCTTGCCGCGGCCGGCGAGTGCCCGGGAGCCATGGGCATCCTGAACGGCCTGGCCGCGCCCGTCGCGGCGCTTCCGTTCACGAAGGACGGCCTCGAGCCGATCCTGGCCAGGCCACGTCTCCGCGGCCTCGTCGACGGCGTGCGCTCGGCGTGCGGCGGAACCCTGCCGGTGCAGGATGCGGACGTGCCCTACGGGATCGGGTCGTGGGATGCCGATACGTTCGGGAACCACCGGGCCGTTGTCCGGGTGGCGGCACCCTCCGACGCCGTCTTCGCACACATTCCATGGCGGCGCCCCGACGCGAGGCCCGAGGACCGGCATCTTTATGTCGTCGAAGGGCAGTCGGGCAGCCGGATCCTCAATGTGGAGCGCATCACGATCACTCGCGAGTACGGGGACCTCGTGTTCGAAGCGCCGTCGGCCGGCGACTACTACGTCTATTACCTGCCGAACACCGGCACCGGGCGGTCGAACTACCCGACGGTGACCTACCCGGCTCCGCAGGCGACGGCCGATCTCGCGTGGCTGAAGCGGCACGGCCTCGACGCACGCAACGCCGCCACCTGGTCGCCGGGAAGCATGCCCTCGGCCGCGGTCGTGGAGTTCCAGGCGATTGAACCGCTCCACAGCTTCTTCCCGATGCAGGTTGTCGCGACCAGGGCCGAGGTGGACGGGCTCGAGGCGCGGCAACCCGCGGCTGCCTTCCTCGTGTTCGCCGAGGATCGCACGCGCCCGATCAAGATGGCATCCGACCTGCCGCTGCGCTGGGTGAGGAGGGGAGCGGGCGCTCCCTTCATGGGCGACGCCATGCGCGGCGAGTTCTATCCCTTCCAGTTGGGGGTATACGCGGCCCTCCAGGATCTGGCCGACGTCAACGTCGTCTTCAGCGGCCTGACGCGGAAGGGCGGCGGCGGCCTCGGCGCGTCCGCGTTCACGTGCTTCAATCTCGGCGGCGTCGACTCGGCCGCTCAGCCCTTCGCGAGGCCGCTCGCCGTCCCGAGAGGGCAGGTCCAGCCGGTGTGGTGCGGCGTGCAGGTGCCGGAGAGCGCGCGGGCCGGCGAGTACGAGGGCTCGGCGACAGTCACAGCGCGGGGCACGGCACCGGTGAGTGTGCCGATGACCATCCGCGTGTCGCCCACCATCATCCCGGCTCATGGCGACGATGAGCCGTGGCGGCTGTCGCGGCTCCGGTGGCTGAACTCGACGATGGCCGTCGATGACGAACTGGTGAAGCCGT
>JAWOGY010000079.1:0-7018 GCA_046496425.1 Vicinamibacterales bacterium | reverse complement strand
ACGACGGCCCTGACGGGAAGCCGCGGCATCTTGTTGTAGGTTGACGCCAGGAGCAAATCGCACGGTGTTCTGGATGAGGCTGGTGAACCTGGAGCAATCGGGTTCGGTGGGGGTTTGGTTCCGCTGCAGTCGGTCCACTAGTGATGCTGGGCGCGTGCTATGTTACCGCCGTGGATGCACACGCCCTCTCGCCGTGGAACGCCCCCGACATGGTGGCGGGTTTCGCGCGGTCGCCTCCAAACGCTGTCCTCATAGGGTTCGCCGAAGGCGAGCTGCGTCGCGCCGGGCGCGCGCGCGTGCTCGACCTCGGATGCGGAGCCGGCCGCAACGCGGTTCCGCTGGCGAGGATGGGCTGGGAAGTCGTCGGCATCGATCTCTCGATCCCCATGCTTTCCGCGGCGATCCAACTCGCCCGGGAGCACCAGGCCGCCGGCAGCATGCACGTGGCGCTCGCCCGGATGGACGGGCTTCCGGCGCGGGACGGCAGCTTTGATCTCGTGATCGCTCACGGTATTTGGAATCTCGCACGTTCGGCTGCGGAATTCCGTCGCGCGCTTGCCGAGGCCGCGCGCGTCGCGAGGCCCGGGGCCGGCCTGTTCGTGTTCACCTTCTCGCGGAACACGTTCCCGCCCGACACGCAGCCGGTCGCGGGCGAGCCATTTGTGTTCACGCAGTTTTCAGGCCAGCCGCAGTGCTTCCTGACCGACGTCCAGTTGGTCGCGGAATTGGCAGCCGTTGGATTCGCGCCGGATCCGAGCGTGCCATTCACTGAACACAACCGGCCGCAGTCGGGAATTGTCCAGAGTGGGACGCCGCCGGTGATCTACGAAGCCGCGTTCCGATTGCAGTCGGCATAACGGTCGTCATGGCGCTGCAATGCCCGGAAGTGCCACGCCATGCTCGGTCACATCGCGAGTCCCATCGCCGTGATGACGCGTGCGCATGCCAGCGCCTCCGCCCGCCCGGGCGTTGTGCTATCGTGACGCCATGCGTGCAGCGATTCGCTGGGTCCTTCTCGCAGTCCTCGTCACGGGCGCCGGGTGCGGCGGCGGCGACGGCAGCACCGGGAGCATTGGGAGCGGAGGCAGCGGCTCCGGAGGCACGATCGGTGGCTCCTGGACCGCGGGCGTCTTCGAGCCGTCGTCGAGCTTCCAGAACCAGTGCGCCAAGCCGCGCACGGGCACCAATCCCGCCACCGGCACGCGCTATCCCGACGTCCAGGGCTCGACGCTGACGGAGAACAGCTTCCTGCGCTCGTGGACGAACGAACTGTATCTCTGGTACCGCGAGGTCCAGGACCTCAATCCCGCCTCGTACTCGACCGCGAACTACTTCAATGTCCTGAAGACGAGCGCGACGACGCCGTCCGGCAACGCGAAGGACCGGTTCCATTTCACGTATCCGACGGACCAGTGGGTGGCGCTGTCGCAGTCCGGGGTGGAAGCGGGTTACGGCGCGCAGTTCCTCGTGATCGCGTCGAGGCCGCCACGCCTCATCCGGGTCGCGTATACGGAGCCGGGTTCACCCGCGACGACGCCGCCGGCAAACCTCGCGCGGGGCGCGACGGTGCTGACCGTCGACGGCGTGGATGTGGTCAACGCGGCGGACAGCGCGAGCGTCGACGTGCTGAACGAGGGACTGTTCCCGTCCCAGGCAGGGGCCACCCACACGTTCTCCGTTCTCGACGCCGGAGCGAGCGAGCCTCGCACGATCACGATGGTCTCCGCCAACGTGACCTCGTCGCCGGTGCAGCACGTCGGCACGATCGGTACGGCGGCCGGCCGCGTGGGCTACATGCTCTTCAACGACCACATCGCCACGTCGGAGCAGGCGCTGGTGGACGCGTTCCGCCAGCTCGCGGCGGCGAATGTCACCGACCTGGTGCTCGACGTCCGCTACAACGGCGGCGGCTACCTCGACATCGCCAGCGAGGTGGCCTACATGATCGCGGGCGCCGGGCCCACCGCAGGGCGGCCGTTCGAGACGGTCGTGTTCAACGACAAGCACCAGACGAGAAACCCCGTCACCGGACGGCCGATCGAGCCGGTCCCGTTCTATCCGACCTCCCAGGGATTCTCGGTGCCGGAAGGGCAGGCGCTGCCGGCTCTGAATCTCCCGCGGGCGGTCGTGCTGACGGGAGCGAACACCTGCTCGGCCAGCGAGTCCATCATCAACGGCCTCCTCGGCGTGGGCGTGCAGGTCGTTCAGATAGGGTCGACAACCTGCGGAAAACCCTACGGGTTCTATCCTCAGGACAACTGCGGCACGACGTACTTCTCGATCCAGTTCAAGGGCGTCAACGCCCAGGGGTTTGGCGACTACCCGGACGGGTTCTCCCCGGCAAACGCCGTGGGCTCGGCGGGCGTGCTGACGCCCGGCTGCGCGGTCGCCGACGATTACGACCGCGCCCTCGGCGATCCGCAGGAAGGCAGACTGGCGGCTGCCCTGGGCTATCTCGCAAACGGGAGCTGCCCTGCGGCCTCGGCGGTCCCCTCGGCTGTCGCCGGTGTGCAGGCGCCGGTTCTCGGCGAAGGGTCGCTCTCGAAGGGCCCATGGCGTGAGAACCGCATCCTGCGGCGGTAGCTGATATGCGGCGCCTGACGGGCATGGTGATCGTGGCGTGCACGCTGCTGCAGGGGGGCTGCCACCTGCGGGTGCCGCCGTCTGACGTGCCGGCCGTCCTCACGAGTCCGACTTCCGCGACCCGGGCGGAACTGGTGCGCGTCGTGAGCGAGGCGATGAACGGGGCGCCGGTGACGATCGCCGACAACGCCCTGACCGCCGACGACCTCCTGATCGTCGAGCGGGCCCAACAGCAGAGCGCAAAGGACATGAACCTCGGCGGGCGCGAGACGGGCCGGCCTCACCACTTCCGGCTCGTCAAGAGCGGTTCGCGGTGTGTGCTGATACACCAGGAGACTGGCCGGCGCTGGACGCTGACGTCTGCGACCTGCTCGTCGCGCTGACGGCAGGAGCGCGGAAGGGGAGGCGTCGGGCATGGAACTGGACGAGGCCATCAGGGGGCGGCGGTCGATTCGGAGGTACCTTCAGCGTCAGATTGATGAGTCGGTGGTCCGGGAGATCCTCGATCTGGGACGGCACGCGCCGTCGTCGATGAACGGCCAGCCCTGGATCTTCACCGTCGTCAGGGACGGGGACACGAAGCGGCAACTCGCGGACCTCAAGAACCAGTACTGTCCGGTCGAGAAGCAGCAATTCCGGGCCGACTTCATCCAGGGCGCGCCCGTCATCGTCGTAATCTCGGTCGACCTCGGGGCCTCGCACGATCGCGCGGTTGAGAACGGCGTGCTGGCCGCCGCCAACATCATGCTCGCGGCCCACGCGAGAGGGCTCGGCACGGTGTACATGTCGGCGTACCGGCAGGACGAACCGGCCGTGTCGGCCGCGATCCAGCGCCTCCTGGGCCTCCCCCCGCATATCGCCCCAATCTCCATCCTTCCGATGGGCTATCCCGATGAGGCGCCCGGAGCGAAGGCCATGAAGCCCCTGGACGGGATCATGTTCGATGTTCGCGATGGGCACGGATAGACGGCGGCTGGACGACTGCATCGACGCGGCGTACGCTCCCGAGGTCAGCGTGGTGTGCCGGTACCGGCACGCGTTCTCCTCGGGCGCGCCCGACGAGGATGCCGCGTTCAGGCAGGCCCTCCTCGACACGAGCATCCGGGAGGGCGCGCGGATCTTCCCGTTGCTGAGCTTCCGGGGCGTTGAGCTTCACGTGCTCGACGAGTCCTCGCTGATGCAGACAGGGACGCTCAAGTCGATCGACGGGTGCCTCACGGCGGCGAAGTGCCGGCTCCGAGGCGACCGCCGGGTCGTGTTCGAGTCGGGAGGCAACACCGGGACAGCCTTGACGGAATACGGCCGGAAGGCCGGTCTGGAGACGTTCTGCGTCGTGCCCGAGGAGAGCGTGGCGCTGCTCGACAGCCGCGTGTTCGAGCCGGCGAGCGCGCACCTCATCGCCGTTGCCGACGCCGGGCTGGTGAAGGCGTCCGCGCGACTGTTCAGAGGCCTGAACGGGATCCGGCACATCCCGGAGGTGGCGTGGCGTTACGAGGCCTCCAGGTTCAGAGGGTGCTTGATCCTGGAGCATTCAATGCGCTGCGGCGGCTTCGACTGGCTGGTGCAGACCATTAGCGCCGCGTTCGGTCCGATCGGCATCTACGACGTTCTCCAGGGTTTCGAGCCGGGCCCCGGCAGGATCCCGCGCTTCCTGGGTATCCAGCAGGAGGCCAATTGCCCGATGTACCAAGCCTGGACCTCGGCGACCCGCGAACTGAGCGAGGACGCGCCCGAGCCGAAGCGTGGCGGGGAGCTCCTGACCCGGGTCATGTACGACGTTGCTCCGCATACCTATGGCACGTATCAGGATCTCAAAGGAGTGCTCGAAGCGACGCGGGGCGACCTCTGCACCATCAATCACGCGGAGTTCTTCGGCCTGTTCGACCAGCGGTTCGACGGCAAGAGCCTCCTCGACCTGCTCGAGGACAACGGGGCGCGGATCGGGACAAGCGGCGGCGAGGTCATCGAGAGGACGGGCCTCATCGCCCTCGCAGGCGCCCTCAAGGCGATCAGCAACGGCCGGGTTGCGCGCGGAAGCAAGGTGCTGTGCTGCCTGACCAGCGGTACCCGGCCCGGAGACGGAAAGGCCGTACCGGACTACCGGGTGGCCGATCTCGATCGGGTGCTGGAAGATTGCCAGAGGATGATCCATGGCGCATGAGCCGTTGACCGCGACGCCTCAGGCAATCACGCTTCGCGACTCCACACTGCGCGAGGGGCTGGACGTGCCCGGCGTCCGCTTTTCGACGGCTCAACGGCTCAGGATCGCCAGGCTGCTCGAAGAGGCCAACGTGCCCGAACTCGAAGTCGTGGCGCCGGGCAGGGTGCTCGCGGACCTCCCCTTCGTCGATGCGCTGAAGGCAGCAGGCGCCCGCATCGGGACATCAGGGCTCCTGTACGCAGCGGGTCCGCAGGTGCGGGCGGAGATCGAGGCCGTCCGGGGCAGGCTGGACAGGTTCGAGCTGCTGATGCCGGTGTCGGAACGCAGGCGGCCCTTCGATGTGCGCGAGAAGAAGCGAAGGGTCCTGGAGGCTCTGGCCTGCGCCCGCGACAAGGACGCCGACGCCGGGGTGGGGTTCCCGCAGTCGACACAGGCGAGTCCGGAGTTCCTCCTGGAGATCGGTCAGGAGTGCGCGGAGCAGGGCGCGACCCGCATCGTCGTCTACGACACGAACGGCGGATCTGATCCGTTTGCGATAGGGGAACTCGTCCGGCGCATGAAGGCGCGCGTCGGCGTTCCGGTGTTCTTCCATGGGCACAACGATCTGGGGATGGCGGCGGCCAACGCGTTCGCTGCCGCGCGCGCCGGGGCGGACGGCCTGGACGTCACGGTGAACGGCCTGGGTGACCGGGCGGGCAATGCGTCGCTCGAGCAGGTGGCGGTGATCCTCCACCTGCGGGGCTTCGCGACGGGGATACATCTGGAGGTGCTGGCGCGCCTGTCCCGGGCCGTCGCCGACGAGAGCGGTCTCCCCGTGCCCGCACTCGCGCCCGTCGTCGGCGCGTTCGTCGCCGCGCACAAGTCGGCCGGCCACCTGGAGTGTCCCGAGCTGTTCGAGGCGTTCGACCCGGCCCTGGTCGGCGCCACGCGGACAATCGATGCATAAGGCGGCGGCGCCCCGCGTCGTGCTCTTCAACCCCGCGCCGCGCGGCGGCCGGCAGGTGCAGCGGCGCGTCGAGCTGCCGCTGGGCCTCCTGTACTGCGCCACGCCGCTCCTCCGGCAGGGTCGCGAGGTCACCATCGTCGACGGCTTCGCGTCGCCGGAATGGGAGCGCGAACTCGCGGGCGCGCTGCAGACGAGGCCGCTGTGTTTCGGCGTGACCTGCATGACCGGCCCGCAGATCCTGCGGGCCCTGGACGCCTGCGGGCGGGTCAGGGCCGCGTATCCGGACGTGCCGATCGTATGGGGCGGGATTCACCCGACACTGCTGCCTGAACAGACATTGGATCACCCCCTCGTCGACGTCATCGTCTCCGGTGAAGGCGAGGCCACGTTCGCGGAGCTGGTGCAGGCCCTGGCGTCTGGAAGACCGGTCGGTCAGGTCAGCGGCGTCTGGCACAAAGCAGGGGGCAGGGCGCAGTTCACCGGGGATCGCCCGTTCGTGGACATGGATGCGCAGCCGCCGCTCGCCTACCACCTCCTCGAGATGGACCGGTACAGGCGGCGGCTCTTCGGACGCGACCACGTCAGCTTCACCTCGAGCCGGGGATGCACATTCGGCTGTGCCTTCTGTTGGGAACCGGCGATGAACCACCGGCGATGGCGGCCCATGCAGCCGGAGACGGTCGTCGACCACCTGAAGCGCCTTATCAGGGACTACGGCGTCCGAGGCGTGCTGTTCGCGGACGACAACTTCTTCGTCGACCTGAAGCGCGCGCACCGCATTCTCGAATTGATCGTGCGGGAGAAGCTCGACCTCAGCCTGGGGAAGCTCCAGATCCGGGCCGACACCGTCTGCGCGATGGATAAGGACTTCCTCGACCTGCTCGAGCGGGCCGGCGCCCGGCGCCTGCACCTGGGCGTGGAGTCGGGAAGCGAGCGCGTCCTGGAGCTGATCAACAAGGGCGAGACCATCGACGAGTTCATCCGGGCAAACCGTATCCTGGCGGCCTACCCGTTCGTGCCGCTCTATCTGCTGATGATGGGGCTGCCGACGGAGACGCCGGCCGAGCTCGCGGAGAGCATCCGCCTGGCCACTCAGCTCGCGGAGGAGAACCCGCGCGCCGACCCGTCCTTCAACATCTATACGCCTTATCCAGGAACCGCGCTGTACAAGGCCGCCGTCGAACTCGGGCTGAAGCCGCCGACCCGCCTGGAGGACTGGGCCCAGTTCAACTTCCGGAACGTGCCGCGGGATTGCACCTGGCTGGATCCCGAGATGAAGCGGTTGGTCGAAGGGCTGGACTTCCCGCTGCAGTTTCTGGCGAAGAACC
>JAWOGY010000004.1:0-32043 GCA_046496425.1 Vicinamibacterales bacterium | reverse complement strand
CCCCGGCCAGCGCGTCACCGACTATCGCGACGCCGTGGCGGCCGCCGGCTTCAGGTACGTCGCCTGCAGCACCTTCTTCGTCGCTTCATCCTGCACGAACGCGACCACGACGAGCCCGCCCGTGATCTCGTGCTTCCGCTGGCGGAACTTGTACGCGCCCTTCCGCGTGTTCGTTTCGTAGTCCTCGAGATGGGCCACGGCGTCGGCCGCGGCCTTCGCGACGTCGAAGGTGTACTCGAACGACCCTCCCTTGCCGGGTTTGAGCGCGAACCCGTGGTCAGCCTTCGCATCGAGCGCCATGCTGCGCACGACCATCGGGTGGAACCGCTCGCCGTTCTCGCCGCTGTAGGTCACCATGTCCTCGGCGAGCGCGATCTGCAGCCGCAGCTTCCCGGACGTGCTCGTCACCTTCGACACGTCCGCTGTCACCTTCACCGTGGACCCGGCCGACGTGGCGCGGAGGCTGATCCGCGCGCCGGGCTTCTCCGCGAGGCGCTTCTCGATCGCGGGATCGACTTTCGACTCGAAGATCGACTTCGCGTTGTCGGCGCTGCCGCCGCCGCCGTCGCCGTCGCCATCGAAGAAGTAGCTCGGTGAACTGCGGACGCCGTAGAACTCCTGGCGCTTGAGCGTCGCCGGATTCACCATCGGGTCGGGCGCCGGGATGTGCACGTGGTAGTTCAGCGCGATGAAGTCCTGCCGGGTGTACCGTTCCTGCGCGGCATTGAAGGCGAGACCCGCCCCCACGCACGGCGGTCAACCCGCCCCGGGGAAGATCTCGGCGAGGACCGTCTTCCCGGTGGCCTTCGCCGGCGGCTTGCGCGCGAACGGCGTGACCGCGAAGCGGACGTGATCGCGGCGGTACCGCTCGTCCAGCATCGTGTCCAGGCCGTCGAGCGAACCATTGTGGGTCTTGCGGTAGGCGGCCTCGAACTCCTTCGTCTCGTCCGCGGTCATCCGGCCCGACAGCGCGAGCACGGTGAGATACTCGAGCTCCTTGGCCTCGTTGCCGGACTTCTTCGCCGACTCGGCGAGCACCCTGGCGATGGACGCCATCGTGGAAGAGGCCGGCCTGGCCGCGTAGGCTTCCACGAGGGCTTTTTCTCCCTCCTCCGCCTTGCCCCGCTTCATGAGAATCTGCCCCAGCGTGGCCAGCGCCGATGCGCGCTCCGACTTCAGGCTCGCCCGCATCCCGTCGTCGGTCGGCATGCTCGGCCGCGTCGGCGGGCGCGGGGGCGTGGCGGGCCGCGCGGGGGCGGGCGGCGCCAGGCTCGCCTGCATCACGCCGTCTTTCATCGCGAACCGGTAGTTCGGTGCGGGCGGCGACGAAGGGGCCGGGGTTGCCGCTGCGGCAGCCGGCTCCGGTTTCGCCCCGCCAGCGGCCGCCGTCATCTTCTCGTAGGTGGCGAGCGATCGCTCGTACTGCTTCTTGCGCATCTCCATGTACGTGGGCTCGTCCATGCCGGCCAGGCCCTTCCTGGCGAACTCTTCGGCTTCCTCGGAGTAGATGCCGGCATTCAGGAGCGCCGACGCCAGGCGGTTGTAGGTGGAGTAGGCCGGCATCGAGTCCGTGCGCTTCGCGGCGTCGGCGATGTCCTTCTCCGCGATGGCCAGGTACTTTGCGCGGGACTCCTTGAACGCGGCGAGCGCGCTCGACGTGATCTGGGTCCTGGCCATGACGAGCAGCATCGGCGACGCCTTCGGGTGGTCGGCGATGAACTTCTCGAGCGCCTCGACGCGCGTCAGGGGGTTCTTCTCCCCGGCGGCCGCGTTGAACGCCACGGCGTCGGCGGGCAGTTCCTTGACGGGCTCCGCGGGCTTCTGTGTGCTGCCGGCGGCTGCGGCGGCCGGCTTCGGATCGGGCGGCTTCTGATCGGCGCCGCCTTGCGCGCGCGGCCAGGTTGTCGACGCCGCCACGAAGGCGAGCGTGACGAGGGCGAACCGGAGGACACGTGCCATACCGTTGCTCCTGAGTCAGAGGAAGAAAATCGACAGTGGCGCCTATCCTAGCACCGCCCGGGCCGCGGCACCGCCCGCAATATCGGCCCTCGCCTGTTGGCCGGGTGTCTGACATCATGGTCCGTGAAGGATTCTCATGGACGCACCCGTGCTCACCGACAGGAACCAGTTTCCGGGCGACGATGTGATCTTCCCGCACCTCGGCAGGCGGCGGGCGCTCTGGGAGGCCTTGTTCGGGTTCCTCGAGGCCAGGCACCCCGACTGCGTCGCCGAGTGGCGCTACTACAACGACGGCAAGAGCTGGCTGCTCAACGTCTCGAGGAAGAAGAAGACCGTCTTCTGGCTGTCGCTGGTCGGCAAGACGTTCAGGATCACCGCCTACTTCACGGACAAGGCGAGGGACGCGATCCGGGCGAGCGCGCTTCCCGACCAACTGAAGGAGCAGTTCCTCGGCCAGGCTCCGACGGGCAGGCTTCGCGGCATCACGATTACGTTCAGGACGAAGCGTGACGTGGAGGCCGCGAAGGTCCTCGTCGCGCTCAAGAAGACCTGACGCCGGACCCCTGGACCCCCGGGTCCCCCGCGGGCGCGAACGGACCCATAATAGGCCCCGTGAACGGGAGCCGCAGGGTCCTGCTCGTCTACCCGCGCATTACCTCCGGATGGCAGGCGCAGCCCCGGGTGGAACTCCCGATGGGGCCCCTCTGCCTGGCCGCCCCGCTGCGGCGGCGGGGATACGACGTGCGGATCCTCGACCAGCGGGTGGAGCCGGACTGGCGATCCATCCTCAGGCGGGAGCTCGACAGGCGCCCCGTCTGCGTCGGTGTCTCCTCCATGACCGGCCCCCAGATCCGTCACGCGCTCGAGATCTCGCGGATGGCGAAAGCCCACGGGGCGGCGCCGATTGTGTGGGGCGGCATTCATCCCACGATCCTCCCCGCGCAGACACTGGGGAACGAGTCCATCGACATCGTCGTGCAGGGTGAAGGGGAGGAGTCGTTTCCGGAACTCGTGGAAGCGATCGAGGGCAAGCGGCCCCTGCGCGATGTCAAAGGCATCTGGTTCAAGGAGGACGGCAGGATTCTGCACACGGAGAGGCGATCCCATACGATCCTCGGCGAGCAGCCGCCGCTCGAGTACGAACTCCTCGATCTGAACAAGTACCTGCGGATCATCTCGGGCGTCGGCCACCTGAACTTCCTCACCAGCCGCGGCTGCACCCGTTCCTGCACGTTCTGCTTCACGGCGGCCGCCGGCAGCAAGCGCTGGAGAGCGATGGACGCGGACCTGGCCGTGGAGCGGATCGCGTCGGCGGTTCGCACCTGCGGTATCCGCGGCGTGACGTTCATCGACAACGACTTCTTTGCGGACATGGACCGGGGCCGGAGGATCCTGCAGGGCCTGGTGCGGGAGAACCTGGGCCTGCGGGTGTCCAAGATCAGCATTCCGCCCGACACGCTGCTCTCGATGCACGATGACGACCTCGCGCTGCTGGCGGAGGCGGGATGCCGGCGGCTCACGATCGCCGTCGAGTCGGGCTCGGCGCGCATGCAGGAGCTGCTGAACAAGCGGACGGACCTCCGGGCCATTCGCGCACTCAACCGGCGCTTGCGGGGCTCCCCGCTCGTTCCGCACTACCTGTTCATGATCGGGCTGCCCACCGAGACGCGGGAGGACCTGGCCTCCTCCGTGTCGCTGGCGCTCGAGCTCATCGCAGACAATCCCGAGGGCAACGCGTTCTTCAATATCTACACTCCGTTTCCCGGGACCAGGCTCTTCGACGTCGCCGTGCAGCACGGCCTGCGTCCGCCGGAGCGCCTCGAAGACTGGGCGGCGTCCGATTACCGCAACCCCACACAAGGCGCCCCCTGGCTCACGACCGGCATGCGGCGCGCCGTCGAGATGCTGGATTTCTGCGCCTTCTTCATCGGAAAGACGAGCGGCCCCCAGTCGAGCGACAGCACGAATCCCCTCGTGCGGCTCCTCTGCCGGGGCTATGCCCCTGTGGCGAGAGCACGGATGAGGCACCTCTGGGCCGGCTTCCCAGCCGAGATCAGGCTCGCGCGGCTCGCCGGGCTGTACGCGAGGCAGCGATGAATCGACGTGCGCTGTTCACGCTGGCCTGCTGCGTGGCGCCTGGCGCCGCGCTTCTGGCTCCCATCGCGGCTTCCCAGCCCGGGAAGCCTGCGCGCGGCGCGCGCGTCGCCGTCGTCGCCTATCACGACTCACGTCTGCTGACGTTGTGCCCCGTTTTCGGCAAGGATGTGATCGAATCGAACGTCTGGATGTCGGGCATGAAGGCAAAGGTCACGGTGTTCTATCCGCCCACCGGCGGGCAGTACATCAGTCTGCACTTCGATGCGGAACGGCACGCGCGTGCGGCCCTTCCGATGCCGGCAGGGAGTCCACCTGGCGATCACTCGAGCCGGCCTCCGTGGTCTGCGCCGGGCGATCTCGATCGCCTCGCGCGCGATATCGGCGTAGAACGGCGCCTCATCGACGAGTTCCGTGCGCGCAAGACCTACTCGGTCGTCGAATCGCCGGGGGAGGCCGACTTCGTGTTCGTCGCGGAAAGCACCTACATTGCCATGTCCGCCGGCACGGCTGACCCGCCGCCGCGCCGGGAGAGCCCCGCCAGCGAGGCAAGAAGGGATTCCGCGGCGCGCATCTTCAGTGACACCGACGCCGAATGGAACCGGCGGTACAACTGGCGGGAGGACATGCGCAAGCCCCCGGCGCCGCCCGCGCCCGCCCCTCCGCCACCGCTGCCGACGCTCATGGGCTTTATCGGCGGTGATCGGCACCTGAACTGGCTGCAGTCGATGCTCGCCGTCGTGGTGCCGGCCGCGGCCTACAAGCAGCATGCAGGCGCCGGCGCGGCGCTCGCGGCGGCGAGCGTATGGAGCGGCATCGCGACAGAGGAATCGGGGCCGCGGGCGAACATCAGCCGGACGATTGGTGCCGCATCACCCGAGGCGCTGGCTGGCCAGTTCCACGCAAAGGGCTCCGGGTTGCCAGACTACCTGCCGGTGTGCGCCGCAACCCCCGGCACGATTCTTTCGATCAACGAACCTGCCGAGCCATCCCCGGCACAGCCGGCACAGGAACTGCTGTCGCGGCGTCCGGCCGTGGAGCGCGAAGCGGGCCGCCCGCGATTCACGTCCGGCATTACGCTGGTGACCGTTCCGGTCACGGTGACCGGCCGAGACGGCCAGCCCGTTCGCGACCTGCCGCCTTCCGCGTTCCGCGTGTTCGAAGACGAAGTGGAGCAGAAGGTGGAGCGCCTCGACCAGGGCACCGTGCCGTCGGACGTCGCCTTGCTCATCGACACCTCCGGAAGCATGCGCGCGGTGCGGGAGGCGGTGCGATCCTCGGCGCCCGCGCTCGCCGCGGCCTTGCGCGCCGCGGATCGCGCGATGGTCGTGTCGTTCGACCGCCGCATTCGCGTGCTGTCGGACCTCACCAGGGATCGGGAAGCGCTTCAGCGCGCGCTCGCCGGGATCGGCCCGGGAGGAGGGACGCGGCTCTACGACGGCCTCGCCCTTGTCGCAGTTGACCGGCTGAACCAGGTGCAGGGCCGGAAGGCCGTCATCCTCCTCACGGACGGCGTCGACACGCAGAGCCAGTTGACCGACGCCGACGGGGCCCTGGCCGCCGTCGAGACGTCGAACACTCCCGTGTTCGTCGTGAGGTACGAGACCGATGACGCCCGGACCTACATGCCCCCGGGGGCCTTCGGCATCCGGCGCTGGCTCATCCCGCCGGATGGACCGGAGAAGGCGGAGGAGGCGCGCGTGGCGGCGGACCAGTTCCTGATGCGCCTCGCCTCGAGTTCCGGAGGCCGGTTGTTCGCGGCGCGGCCCGACGCCGACGTCTCCGAGATCGTGGCACACATTGGGGACGAACTCTCGAGGCAGCTGACGCTGGCCTACGACCCGGCCAACGACACGCTCGACGGCACCTACCGGCGCATCCGGGTGTCGGTTGACTGCGATGGCTGCTCGGTCCGCGCGCGGAGCGGCTACCGCGCGGGCGCGCTTCGGTAAGCAAGGTCGTGAACGCCGAGCAAGGAGAAACCAGATGAGACATGCACGGATTCACTGGACAGCCGTCGTGATGACCCTCGCGTGCTCGTGCCTCGCGGGGGCCGCAGCCTCGCAGACGCAGGCGCCCGCGACGATCGACGTGACGGGCGCCTGGGCGCTCGAGGTGCAGACGGAGGCCGGCGCCGGCACCCCCCAGGTCACGTTCAAACAGGACGGGGAGAAGCTGACGGGCCACTATTCGTCGGCCGTGCTCGGCGAGGCCGAACTCGCCGGCAGCATCAAAGGGCAGGCGATCGAATTCACGGTCGCGGCCAGCGTCCAAGGCAACGCGATCAGCATCACGTTCACCGGCACGGTAGACGATGCCAGCTCGATGAAGGGGAGGGTTACGTTCGCCGGGATGGGCGAGGGGACCTTCACGGGGAAGCGCAAGTAGCCCCCGCCGCGAAAGCCGCGGGCCGAGGCCGGGACCCCGGATACAATCTGCGGATGGCCGAAGAACTCGTGCTGACGTTTCCCCGCCGGCTCCTGGACGAGATCGGCGCGTTCCAGGGACTGTGCACGGACATCGATGCGTACGTGCCGCGCATTCTCGAGGCGAAGAACACCAGGTACGTGCCGCGGTCGCTCGCGGAAGACGACCCGTCGCTCAAGCAGATCATCCCCTACGTTTTGGTCCGGCGCGGCGACACGCTGCTGCACTACGTCCGCGGCAAGGGTTCGGGCGAGAAGCGCCTCGTCGCGAAAGGATCGATCGGGATCGGCGGCCACATCAACCACCGCGACGAGGACCTGTTCGGCGCCGGCATCGACTATTACGAGCTGGCCGTCCAGCGCGAGCTGCACGAGGAACTGCTCATCGACGCCGATCTCACCACGCGCATCATCGGCCTCATCAACGACGATTCCACCCCGGTGGGCCAGGTGCACTTCGGCGTCGTGCACGTGTGCGAACTCGGCGGCGAGCACGTGTCGCGCGGAGAACCGTGCATCACGGACCTGCGCTTCCTGACGCTGGACCAGTTGCGCGAGCGCCGCGACGCCATGGAAACGTGGTCGCAGCTCGCGCTCGACTTCGTCGTCTCGAACCCCGGCGCGGCCGGCCTGCAGGCGCTGCGCCCCTGACAGGGAGGCCGTGGCGCTCCTGCCCGCGGGAGGCGAAAGAGTGTCAGGTCTGTTCAGCGGCGGAGGCCGTCGGCCGTGATCGTCATGCCGAGAACATCGCCTGCAGTCCCTCGAGCACGGCCTCAAGGGCCGCAGGTGGGAGCCGCCCGAGCCGCTTGACGAGACGTTCCCGATCGATCGTCCGCAGTTGATCGAGAGCCACAAAGCCCGCACGCTGCTGGAATCGGCAGGGAACCCGCCACGGGTATTCCTGCCCGCCGGTGGTCATCGGCGCGGTCACGGCGGTCCGCAGATGCAGGTTCAATTCGTCAGGCGACACGATCAGGCACGGACGTGTCTTGCGAATCTCGCTGCCCAGGGTTGGATCGAGGCGCACCAGGTACACGTCGCCACGCTGCGGGGCGCGGGCCGCCGTCACCACGACCACTCCTCGACATCGAAGGCCGTTGCCGTCCCTTCGTCCAGCAGGCCGTCCTCCTGGCGGGCGCGCATGGCCCGGGCCGCCTCGGCCCAGCCGTCTCTCGGGCCCCGCGCCGCCCGCACCAGCAAGCGGCCTGGCTCGGCGGTGAGCTCGACCTCCCTGGGAAGCCGCGCCTGTTCCAGCAAGAACTTCGGGACGCGAATGCCCTGGGAATTGCCAATCTGCACGATGCGTGTCTTCACCGTCATGGTGATTACATTGTAATCACACCTGGCGCGCTCGGCAAGGCTCGCCCTCCCGGGGGGCTTTGACAGCGCTCGCGTGAACGTTCAGGCTATCAGGGCGCGCCGCCCCATCACGCGACGAGTCATGACGAACCGCGCACTCCAGCGCGCCACCCTGACGGTGGCCATGCTCACGTCCTTCATGACCCCGTTCATGGGCGCCGCGGTGAATCTCGCCCTGCCGGGGATTGCCGCCGACCTGGGCCTCGATGCCGTCATGCTGAGCTGGATCGCCACGGCCTATGTCGTGGCGGCGGTCGTCTTCCTCCTGCCCTTCGGGCGGCTCGCGGACATTTACGGGCGCAGGAAGGTCTTCAGCGCCGGGCTGGTGTGCTTCCTGGCCGGTTCGATCGGGGCGGCCGCGTCCGGGACGGGCCCCATGCTGATTGCAGCCCGGGTGATTCAAGGACTTGGCGGAGGCATGGTGTTCGGAACGGCCACGGCCATGCTGATCTCCGTCTTTCCCCGTGAACAGCGGGGGCGGGTCATCGGCTGGAACGTCGCCTCGGTCTATCTGGGACTCTCGCTGGGGCCGCCCGTCGGCGGCTGGATCGTCGGGGCGCTGGGATGGCGCGCCATCTTCTGGATGAACGCGGCCCTCTGCGCCGCGGCCCTCTGGCTGGCGTTCCGGTACATCCGCCACGAATGGCGGGAAGCGGCGGGCGAACGATTCGACGCGGCCGGGGCTGCCATCTATGCGTTCTCGATCATCGCGCTCACGCACGGGTTCTCGACCCTGCCGGCCGGCCGCGGGTTCGTCTCGTTGGCCGTGGCCGCCGCCGGCCTCGCGCTGTTCGTCTGGCGAGAACTGTCGGCGCCGTCTCCCCTCATCGACGTGCGCCTGCTCTGCGACAACCGCGCCTTCGCGCTCTCGAACCTCGCCGCCCTGATCAACTACGCGGCCACGTTCGCCGTCGGATTCCTCCTCAGCCTCTACCTCCAGTACGTCAGGGGGCTGCCGCCCCAGCACGCGGGCCTGGTGATGATGTCGCAGCCGGTGATGCAGGCGATGTTCTCCCCGCTGGCCGGGCGCCTGTCAGACCGCATCGAGCCGCGCCTGCTGGCCTCGGGCGGCATGGCGCTCACGGCCGCGGGCCTGGCCTGGCTGTCCTTCGTCGGTGCCGGGACCAGCCTGATCCATGTCGGCGCCGCCCTCTTCGTGCTGGGAGTGGGATTCGGGCTGTTCTCCTCGCCCAACACCAACGCAATCATGGGCTCGGTCGAGCCCCGGCAATACGGTCTCGCGTCGGCCATGGTCGGCACCATGCGCATGCTCGGGCAGATGTTCAGCATGGGCGCGGCCACGCTGGTCATCGCGGTGGCCGTCGGCCGCAACGAGATCGGCGCGGAGCACCAGGAGGCGTTCCTCCGCGGGTCGCGGGGCCTCCTGGCCGGATTCGCCGTGCTTTCCACCCTCGGGATCTTCGCCTCACTGGCCCGGGGCAACGTGCACGGCCGATGACGGTCCGGGCGCGGGTCCTGCAATCACCTCGATGCGGCCCGCTCCCACGCCAACCACGCGGCCGATGCACGCCGCGCCGCCGACGCCCCTGGCCCGCAGCGCTGCCAGAAGGGCCTCGACGCGATCTCCCGGCAGGCTGATGAGGAGGCCGCCCGACGTCTGGGCATCGGCCAGCAGGAGCTGCGCCACGGGCGACACCCCCGGTCCGAAGGTGACGTGCCCGGCCACGTGCGCGAGGTTGTTCATCGTGCCGCCGGGAACGGCGCCGGAACCGGCGAGATCCCACGCCGCACGAAGCGTCGGCACCGCGCTGACATCCACGGTCACATTCACGCCGCTGCCGGCGGCCATCTCGCGCAGGTGGCCCAGCAGGCCGAAGCCCGTGATGTCGGTGCACGCGCTGGCGCCGACCTCCACCATGGCCTCGCACGCGGCACGGTTCAGCCCGGCCATCACCTCGGCGGCTTCCTTCGCGACGGCGGGCTCCGCGAGGCCGCTCTTGACGGCCGTGGCGATGATGCCCAGGCCGATCGGTTTCGTGAGGACGAGCGCGTCGCCGGGCCGGGCCGTGCAGTTGCGGACCACCCGATCCGGGTGCACGAGCCCTGTCACGGCGAGGCCGAATTTCGGCTCCGTGTCCTCGACCGTGTGGCCGCCGATGATCGGAATCCCCGCCTCGGCGGCCTTGTCGAGCGCGCCGCGCAGGATCGCCTGGAGCACACGGATGGGCAGTCTCCTGTCGGGAAAACCGACGATGTTCAGGGCGAAGAGCGGGCGGGCGCCCATGGCGTAGATGTCGGAGAGCGAGTTGGCGGCCGAGATGGCACCGAACAGGTACGGGTCGTCGACGATGGGCGTGAAGAAGTCGACCGTCTGGACAATCGCCAGTTCGTCGCTGACGCGGTAGACGGCCGCATCGTCGGCCGTGTTGCTTCCGACCAGCACCGCCGGGTCGGCCGGGAGCGGCAGCGCGGCCAGGACTTCCTCCAGCACCTGCGGACGCAGCTTGCAGGCGCAACCCATGCCGTGGGTGTAGTGCGTGAGTTTGTACTCGCCGTCGTCGGCCGCGCCCCGCTCGGGTGTCGTTTCCCCGGCGGGCTGGAGGCGCCGGACGGCCTCGGACACGATGCTGATCGCCCGGTCGACCTCCTGCGGCGTCGTGCCCCTGCCAACGGAAAACCTGACCGTGCCCATGGCCCATTCGATGGGCACCTTCATGGCCTCGAGGACGGCCGACACGTCGATGTCGTCCGTGTGACAGGCCGCTCCGGCCGAGGCGGCAACCGCGCCGCCAATCTCGGACAGGAGCGTGTTCGCCTCGACGCCGCGGAAGCTCAGGCTCAGCGTGTTGGGAAGCCTGTTGTGGGCGTGGCCGTTCAGTCTCACGGCGCCATCACCCAGTTCGCGCCGCAATCCGTCGTGAAGCCGGTCCCGCAGCGCACGGAAACGCGCCGCGTCCTCCTCGAGGCTCCGGGACGCCAGTTCACAGGCTCTTCCCAGGCCGACGATTTCCAGCACGTTCTCCGTTCCCGGCCGGCGGCGGCTTTCGTGGTCCGCGCCGTGGAGCAGGTTGGCCAGGTCCGTGCCGTGTCGCACGTAGAGCGCCCCGATGCCTTTCGGGGCGTAGACCTTGTGGCCGGCGACCGAGAGCAGGTCCACCTGGAGCGCGTCGACATCCACCGGGATCTTGCCCACCGACTGGGCCGCGTCCGTGTGCATCAGCGCCCCGGCGCCGTGGGCGATGGCGGCCAGTTCCGAGATCGGCTGAATCGTGCCGACCTCGTTGTTGGCGTGCATCACGGTGACCAGGATCGTGTCCGGCGTGATGGCGCGCGCGAGATCGGCGGGATCCACGCACCCGGAGGCATCGACCGGGAGGACCGTCACCCGGAAGCCCTGGGTTTCGAGCCACCGGGTGACTTCGATCACCGCCGGGTGCTCGACCGCCGACGTGATGACGTGGTTGCCGTAGCGCCGCCGGCCGAGGGCCGCTCCCTTGATCGCGAAGTTGTTGCTCTCGGTCCCGCCGCTGGTGAAGACGACCTCCGCGGCCTGGCATCTGAGCAGCGCGGCCACCTGGGCCCGGGCCGTTTCCACGGCCCGCTTGGCGGCGACGCCGTAGGGATGGCTGCTGGAAGGATTGCCGAAGTGCCCGTAGAGGTAGGGAGCCATCGCCTCGGCGACGTCGCGGGCGATGGGCGTGGTGGCGTTGTAGTCGAGGTAGATGGGATGCATGGCTGGGTCTTTCACGTTCCGGATGACCACCGCCGCTCGGCCGCTTCGTTGCCGAGGCCGTGCTGCGCCCGGGCAACCGCGAGGCCGACGGCCGGCGGATAGGCCTGGTCGGCCCTCATGCGCGGCTCCACGTATTCGATCACCTCGAACAGCAGGCGGTTGGCGTCGACATACCCCAGGCCCGCGAGTTTCTGGATGTAGCGCGTGGCGCGGTCGATGAGCTTCAGGTTGCTCGGCACGAGCCAGACCATGTAGTTGCCCATCACGCGGCCGAGGCGGACCATCGTGCAGGTGGAGAGCGCGTTGAGCAGCATCTTGAGGCCGGCGCGCGCGACCCCGTCGAGCAGGAAGTCCGATGCCGGGACGCCTGCGGCCACGGTGAGGCAGCCGGGCACGAGGCCGCCTCGTCGGAGCGGCTCCAGGGCGGCGTCGGTTCCGACGGCGAGGATCGCGATGCCCGCCCCGGCCCGACGGGCCTCTTCGAGCCGCGCGCGGTGAAACGCGTCCGGCGACGCGAGGGCGGCCACCTCGGTGCCGGCGACAATGGCGGCGGCGGTGTCGCCCGGGCCAGGCCGCCGGTAAGGGAGCCCGTCCATGCCGACCTTGAAGCGCATCAGTTCGCGGCAGCTGATCTTGCGGACCGTTTCCAGGGTCCGATCGAGCTTGTCCGCCGTGACGAGCGCGCGCGTCTCGGCCTCGCTCCACTCGACGCAGGCCGGCCGCCGCCTGATGAGGCGCTCCCACGCGGCGGGCGTCGTTTCGTCGGGCACGAAGAGGAACGCCCACGACTCGGAAGCCGCGTCATCGTCGAACTTGCGGAACGGCGGCGTGCAGTAGGTCGGCGAACGCTCGGTCGTGTCGGTGAGGATGTCGATCCCGAAGCGATCCGCGTAGTAGTTGTGCGTGCGGCCGGATCGGTAGGTCGCCTCCTCCATCTCGACCAGCCCGGCCAGCCCGTCGAGGAGCGCCGGGGCCTTGAGCCTGGCGAGCATCTCCTCGAGTCCGGCCAGGAACCGCTCCGGAACACCCGCCGGATCGAGCGCGCACGGGCCGCCGGGATCGAGTTCCGAGAGCAGATCGCGCAACACCAGTTCGAGCACCGTGAGCATGACCGACAGCTGAATCGTCGTCGCCTGCATCCGGGTCGAGCCGGTGATGGCCATCGGGCCGGTCGTGAGGTTGATCTTCTCGATGCGCGGGTCCTGGATCACCTCGCGGCTGCGCTCGACGTGCGCGCAGAGGATGTCGTCGGGGTTGTTGTAGACGAAGTACACCTTCGCGCCCGAGTCGACGCCCTGCCAGGCCGTGCCGATGACGAACGACGTCTCGCCGCCCTCGGTGATGGCGAACACCACGTCGCGGGCGGCGACGCCGAGGTCGCCAATCTGCTTCCTGCCGAAGGCCGTGAAGTCCTCGAACCCCTCGACGGCCTTGATGAGCGCGAAGTCGCCGCCGGCCATCACGCTGAACGCGCGGTCCTCCCACTCGGGAGCGGGAGGCGCGCACGCGAGGCCCCGGGCCCGCTGGCGCCGCCAGAAATCGCGCCAGATCGACACGAGCTGGATGCTGAGCCGGCCGGTCGAGCCGCAGCCGGTGAAGAAGAGCCGCCCGCCCCGCCGGAGGCGGCCGGCCACCTCGGCCGCGATCCCCGCTGCGCGGCCCGACGCCACGAACGCCCGGAACGCGCGGACCACGTCGTCGTCGACGTCGAAGAGCAGGCGAAGGGCGGCCGCCGTGTCCCTGGCGGCCGTGTCGCTGAGCGCGGCGGTCACCGGGTGCGATCCTTCGGTGACCAGGTCGCCGAGCTTGAACTGGTCCGCGATGCGGAGGAAGTCGTCGGAGCGCGCGTCGGAGGTGACACTCATGGCGTTACAGCGCCTTCACGCGGAGGCCGGGGCGTCGGGTGGAGGCCGGGCTCTCAGGCCCGGCGGCATGCGCAGACGTTAGCATAGCAGCGGCCGCCCGGGCACACCGCCCGGCGCGCGCGAAGCTCTTGCGGGTTGCCGGACGATCGTGGGATAAGATGCGCGAACAACAGGAGGCGGACAGATGGAACGCGCAGCGACCAGAATGACGGCGGCCGTCGCGTTGATGGCGGTCTTCGGGCTCGGCATCGCCTTCGTCATCGTCGGGGCGATCTCGGTGGAGTACGCGAAGGCCCTCGGGATCGCCAACATCGGCGATCTCACGCTGGCGCTGTTCCTCACCAGTGCCATCGTGCAGCTGGTCATCGGCCCGCTGGTGGACCGGTTCGGCTACAGGCCCCTGGCCATCGCGGGGTTCCTGGTCTCAGGCCTGGCCATGGGACTGCTGGCCGTGGCGCCCGGGTTCCAGATGGCCCTCTTTGCGTGCATCCTGCTCGGCGTGGGCGCGATGTGCATGAACACGGTGGGCAACACGCTCATTCCCGTCGTGCTCTTCGGCGGCGCCGATCCGGCGCGCGCGTCGAATTTCGGGAACGCCTTCTTCGGCCTCGGCCTCGTGGTGACGCCGCTGCTGTTCTCGGTCGTGACCTACAAGCCCGGGCTCTTCGTGCTAAGCGGCGTGTTCCTGGCCTTCCTGCTGGTGGTGTTCGGCACGCGGTTTCCGCGGGCGGCGAGCGGGTATCAGTTCTCCATGGCGGTCAAGCTGCTCGGGAACCCCGCGGTGCTGGTCGCCGCGCTGGCGCTGTTCTGCTACGTCTCGCTCGAGTCGAGCATGAACACGTGGAGCAAGCCCTACATGACCGAAATGCTCGGCGGCGACCAGAACCCGGACGCCGTGGCCAACGCCGGCCTCGTCCTGAGCCTGTTTGGCGTGGCGATGATGGTGGGGCGGTTCCTGACGTCGATGGTGAAGAACCTGACGAAGATCGGCGTGCGCCTCATCGCCGCGATGTCGCTCGTGGCCGCCGCCGCCATCCTGACCATGATCCTGACAACCAGCTCCGCGCTGGCGGTTGTGGCCGTGGTGCTCACCGGGCTGGCGTTCGCGCCCATCTTCCCGACCATCGTCGGCGTCACCTTCGCGAAGTTCGAGCCGCGGCTGTACGGCAGCATCTTCGGCATCATCTTCTCCATCGGACTGCTCGGCGCCACCTTCGTCCCGAAGATCGTGGGGAACCTGAGCAGCGGCGCGACGATCCAGCAGAGCCTGTACATCGTGCTCGCGATGGCCGTGGCGCTGTTCGTGATCGCGATGTTCCTCGGGGCCGGATCGCGGAAGGCCGGGGCCGCCAGGTAGGGCCGCCCGGACGGAGTGGCATCATGGAATCCCCGTCGCTGAAGTACGGGTTCGTCGGCGCCGGTTTCATCGCGCGCTTCCAGTTGGCCGCCATCAGGCAGCTGCGCGGCATCGAGGTCGTCGGCGTGACGGCGCCCCAGGGCGCGCCCGAGCTGGCGTCGATGGCGCGCGAGTGGGGGGTGGGCGACGCGGCCGTCTACGGGAGCATCGCCGAGATGGCGAAGCATGTCGACTGCGTCGCCGTCTTCGCGCCCAACGACGCGCGCATCGCCGTCGTCGAGGAGATCGTGCAGGCCGTGAAGGCCGGCGCGGCGCTGAAGGGCGTCATCTGCGAGAAGCCGCTCGGCCGGAACGTCGCGGAGGCGCGCCGGCTGATAGCGCTGGCCGGCGAGGCCGGGCTGAAGACCGCGTACTTCGAGAACCAGATCTTCATGAAGCTCATCCGCGCCGCGCTCGACCAGCTCGGGCCGATCCAGCGGCGGATGGGCCCGCTCTCGCTCACCCGGTCTGCCGAGGAGCACGGCGGCCCGCACGAGGGCTGGTTCTGGGACCCCACCCGCCAGGGAGGCGGCGTGCTGTGCGACATGGGGTGCCACAGCATCGCGGTCGGCCGGCACGCCCTGACGCCGCTCGGCAAGCCGCTCACCTTCCTCGAGCCGCAGGAGGTGAACGCCGACATCGCGCTCCTCAAGTGGGGGCAGCCGCTGTGGCGCGAGCGGCTGCTGAAGGACCGGGGCGTCGACTACGCGAAGACGCCGGCCGAGGACTTCGCGACGGGCATGATCAGCTACCGGAACCCGGAAACCGGACAGCGCGTGAAGGCGCAGTTCACCAACTCGTGGATGTTCGAGAAGCAGGGGCTCCGGCTGTTCATGGACGGGATGGGGCCGGGCTACGCGTTCGAGGTGAACACGCTGCTTTCTCCGCTCAACATCTTCATCGGCGACGCGGCGGCCGAGGCCGTCAGGGACGCCGAAGCGGCGATCGAGAAGGCGACCGCCTCGCGCGGCCTTCTCGCCGTCCAGGCCAACGAGCCGGATCTGTACGGCTACACCGACGAAAACGCCGACGCGCTCGACGCGTTCCGCGCGGGCCGCGACGCCATGCTGCCGTGGAGCTACGGGCTCGAGATCACGCGGCTCGTGATGGCCGCTTACCTGTCGGCCGAGAAGAAGCGCGTCGTGGACCTGACGGACCCGGCAACCCGGCGCGAGCTCGAGACGTACGTGCCGCTCATCCAGCAGGGCCGTGGCGCCGAGCAACTCTAAGGCCGCAAGATCCTTTTTGGCACGAGGCGCGTGACGCTCCCGGTCACCGACTCCACCTTGCTCCGCGAATATGCGACGGGGAAATAGCCGCCCTTCGCCCACAAGTCGAACAGATCTCGATAGTGGGGGCTGGCCGGGTCGCCCGACTGCCCCGGCGTATTGATGCCAATCGAATTGTCCCAGTCTTCCGTGTCGGTGATGATCTTGAACGACCCGCCGGAGGTCTGGTTGTCGCCGTTGCCGGTGGCGGTCACGGTCGAGCCGTCGCCGCCGCGCGGCGCGGGCCCGGCATCGAGGCGCGCACGAATCCCGGCGTTCACGGCCGCGCTCAGCGGGTGGCGGATGAGCGCGTGGTGATAGCGTTCCTGCCCGTACTGCCACGCCGGCATGTCGGGGCCGAAGCGCTTCGTCAACTCGGCCACTGCCTGCTCGAGGCTCTCGCCGACCAGCGCATCACGGGCCGCCGTCGGACTGTCGCCGAACCGGCCGTCCGGCGCGTACAGCCAGTCGATCACCCGCTTCATGGAGAGGCTCACTGCGCCGCCCGCTCCGCGGGCCGACTGCGGTACCAGCCTGTCGCGGACGTTGGCGAGGAACCGCCGCTGGAACATGGCGTAGATGCCGGCGCCCACCGAGTCTCTGTCGAGCACGAAGTCCCATGCCGCGAGCGCGTCGCGGGCCCTGGCGGCGGCTTCGCTCAGACGCAGGTCGCGCGTCAGCGGCACGAGCGCGCGCGCGGGGAGCGACAGGTCATCGTTCTGGAGCCGCGCCGTTTCGGCCACGCTGAACAGGCGGCCCGAGCCCAGCACCTCGGCGATGCGTGAGGCGCGCCACGGGTCGGCCCACGTGTAGTGCACGGCCTCTTTCCACGGATAGTCGTTCGGGAACAGGTAATGGTTGGCCGTCACCACGAACCCGCGCGGAGGGTTCACCTCGTGCGGGAGCGCGGTGACGGGCAGGAACCCTTCCCACTCGTAGCGGCCGTCGCCGGGCACCGGCAGGAGGCCGCTCCAGTTGCGTCTCAGCGGCTGGATTCCGGCCGCCTGCCAGCCGATGGTGCCGGTGCGATCGGCCCACACCATGTTCTCCGCCGGCATGCGGTTGTACGAGCAGGCCTCGCGGAACTCTTCCCACGACCGCGCCTGGTTCATGCGCAGGCTCGCCAGGTACGGCGCGGACCCCGGCTCCATCCACGCCGCCCGCACGGCATAGGCGCGGCGGCCGGCCCGGTCCTCGAAGACGACCGGGCCGTGCCTGGTGTACTTGAGCTCGACGGTTTCAGGCATCGAGCCCTTCACGGGAATCGTGTCGGTGACCACCCGCATCGCCTCCCAGCGGCCCTGATAGCGATACTCGTTCGCATTCGCCGGGTTGGTCTCGTAAACGTACAAGTCCTCGTTGTCGTTGCCGAAGATCGTCAGGCCCCACGCGCCGTGTGCGTTGTGGCCGATCGACACGCCCGGCAGCACGGGTTCGCCGCCGCCGATGACGTTCCAGCCCGGCGCCACAAGATGCACCCAGTAGCGCAGCGACGGCACGCCCTGCGCGCGGTGGGGGTCGTTGGCCAGAATGGGATACGTGCTCTGCGTGCGGCTGCCACCGAGCACCCAGTTGTTGCTGCCGATATCGCGCGGGTCGGGCGCGGCGTCGTCGCCCTCCGTCAAGGCGCCCTTCGCGAGGGAGCCTGCGGCCGCCGCCGCGCGGTACTGCGGCGCCACGTCCTCCGGACGGAACCGGATCGGATTGCGGAACGCGCCGTAGAGATCCAGCACGTTCTCTGGAAACCCGGCAGGGTCGATGGCCGGGTCGAGCGTGAACACGGGTTCGCCGCCTTGGAAGTACTGAAGCGACCGGAGGGCCTCCGGCCCCATCGCCTTCATGGCCCGCACCCAGTTCACCTCGCTGGTGATATTGGCGGTGAGCGCCTGGTGCCGCGAAATGACCACCGCCGGCGTCCACCGGCCCGGCCGGATGCCCAGCATCGTGAACTCGAGCGGCAGCAGCGACGGCGTCCGTTCGGTCTCGCCGATGTACGCGTTGATGCCGCCGACAAACGCCTCGACGATCGCCTTGCCGCGCGGATGGTAGTGGGCGAGCTCCGCGTCGAGATCGCCACGGAACATGTGCAGCCGCGCGCCGCGGTCGCGCTCCAGCTCGCGCCGGCCCAGGATCTCGGCGACGGTGCCCGTCGCCTGCCGGCGCCACAGCTCGAACTGGATCAGCCGGTCCTTCGCGGCCGCGTAGCCCTGCGCGAAGAACAGATCGTGCTCGGTCGCCGCGTAGATATGGTTGATGCCCCAGCGGTCGCGCCGGATTTCGACCGGCTGCGAGAGCCCGGGCGCCTCGAGGACGACCTCCGGCGCGGTCCCGGCGGGCGTCTGCGCGCGCAGATGCGCAGCCCCGGGCGCCAGCACTCCGACGATGGCCAGCATCGCGCATACCAGCAGCTTATGCATGCCCCCTCCGGGCGCTGATGATACCGCGGCCGCGGCCGCGGCGCGGAATCGCGGGCTTCCATGTAGAATTCCGACCATCGGCCCTCGCGAACGGCTCCACGCATCCCGGCAGGCTCGGATTTATGAAAACACGACTTCTTGCACTTGTCTGCGCTCTCACGCTCGGCGCATCCGCCGCCGCCGCCCAGTCCGCTCCAGGCTGGATTCGCTATCCCTCGATCTCGCCGGACGGCAAGACCATCGTCTTCACCTACAAGGGCGACCTCTACAAGGTGCCGGCATCCGGCGGCGCGGCCATCCCCCTGACGACGCACACGGCCCACGACTTCATGCCCGTCTGGAGCCGCGACGGACAGCACATTGCGTTCGCGAGCGACCGCTACGGCAACTTCGACGTCTTCGTGATGCCCGCCGGGGGCGGCGAGGCACGGCGCCTGACGTTCCACTCGGCCGCCGAGTATCCCTACACGTTCACCGGCGACGGCAAGGCGGTGGTCTTCGGCGCCGCCCGGATGGACACCGCGGCGAACCGCCTCTTTCCGACCGGTTCGCAGCCCGAGCTGTACCAGGTGCCGTCGGCCGGCGGCCGCCCGATCCAGCGGCTCACCACCCCCGCCGAGGACGTGAAGTTCAGCCGCACGGGCCAGTTCCTGCTCTACCACGACAAGAAGGGCGGCGAGAACGTGTGGCGCAAGCACCACACGTCGGCCATTACGCGCGATATCTGGATCCATGACACCAAGGCCGGTACGCACCGCAAGATCACCAGCTTCGCGGGCGAGGATCGCAGCCCGGTCTTCACCGACGGCGACAAAGCCTTCTACTACCTCAGCGAGGAAAGCGGCAGCTTCAACGTGCACAAGCTGGGCCTGGACGGCGGCACGTCGCAGCAGGTCACGTCGTTCAAGAAGCTGCCCGTCCGTTTCCTCAGCCTCTCCGACGGCGGCATCCTGTCGTTCGGCTTCGACGGCGAGCTCTACACGATGCAGCCGGGCGGCAGCCCCCAGAAGGTGGCGGTGGCGATTGCGGCCGACGCCAGGGCCAACCGCGAGCGCGTCGTGCCCGTCACCAACGGCGCGCGCGAGATGGCGGTCGCGCCGAGCGGCAAGGAAATCGCCTTCATCGCCCGCGGCGACGTGTTCGTGACGAGCGTCGAGGGCGGCGTCACCAAGCGCATCACGGCGACGCCGGAAGAGGAGCGCGGCGTCGGCTTCTCGCCCGACGGCAAGGCGCTCGTCTATGCCTCGGAGCGCGGCGGCCGCTGGGCGGTCTACGAGGCCCGCAGGGCGCGCGACGAGGAGCCGCATTTCTACGCCTCCACCCTCATCAGGGAGACCCCCCTCATCGCGAACGCCCAGCAGAATTACCAGCCGGCCTACTCGCCGGACGGCAAGGAACTGGCCTACATCGAGAACCGCAATACGCTGAAGATCCTCAACCTCGAGTCGAAGCAGGCACGCACGATTCTCACCGAAAAGGAAATCTTCGCCGGCGGCCCGTCGCACCACTTCCGCTGGAGCCCCGACAGCAAGTGGCTGCTCTTCGACTACTCGATTCCCGGCATCGCCCCGGGCGAGGTCGGCATCGTCGCGGCCGACGGCAAGGGCACCCCGGCGAACGTCACGCTGAGCGGTTTCAACGACGACCGGGCGAAGTGGGTCCTCGGCGGCAAGGCGATGCTCTGGTTCAGCAACCGTGACGGCTTGAAGTCGGTGGCCCAGGGCGGGTCGGCCCAGCGCGACGTGTACGGGATGTTCTTCACGAAGGAGGCCTGGGACCGTTTCAGGCTGACCAAGGAGGAATACGCGCTGGTGAAGGAGGCCGAGGAGAAGAAGGAGAAGGACAAGCCGAAGACCGACGCCGAGAAGGACAAGAAGGACGCCGCGGCGGACGCGAAAGTCGAGGCGGTCGCCATCGACTTCGACGGCCTGAATATCCGCAAGGCGCGGCTCACGATCCACTCCTCGTCGCTCAGCGACGCGCTGGTGAGCAAGGACGGGGAGACGCTCTACTACCTCGCGCGGTTCGAGCGGAACGCCAACCTGTGGTCCACGAACCTGCGGACCCGGGAGACGAAGATGCTGGTCACGCTCAACTCCGCCGGCGGCAGCATGGAGTGGGACAAGGACCAGAAGCACATCTTCCTGCTGGCCGACGGCACGATCTCGAAGATCGATCCGGCCGGCGCCAAGCGTGAGAGCGTGAGCTTCAGCAGCGAGGTCGTCGCCGACGCCGAGGCCGAGCGCGCGGCGATGTTCGATCACGTCTGGCGGCGCACGCGCGACACGTTCTATTCGGCCGGCTATCACGGCGTGGACTGGGCCGGCATCCGCCCCGTCTACGCGAAGCACCTGCCGCACATCGGCAACAACTACGAGTTTTCCGAACTGCTCAGCGAGATGCTCGGCGAGCTGAACATCAGCCACAGCGGCTCGTCGTACTCCTCCTCCTCGCCGACCGACGATGCCACGGCGGCGCTCGGCGTGTTCTACGACACGACGTACGCGGGCGCAGGGATGAAAGTGGCCGAGGTCGTCAAGGACGGGCCGCTCGACAAGGCCGGGATGAACATCAGGCCCGGCATGATCATCGAGTCGGTTGACGGCCTGGCCATCGCGCCCGCGATGGACATCGCGCAGGTGCTCAACCGCAAGGCCGGCAAGCCCGTCCTGCTCGCTTTCGCCGACGGGGACACGAAGACCGAGGTCGTCGCCAAGCCGATCACGCTGGCCGAGGAAGGCCGCCTGCTCTATGCCCGCTGGGTGCGCAGGAACCAGGACGAGGTCGACCGGCTGACCGGCGGGCAGCTCGGGTACATTCACGTTCCCGGCATGAACGACGGCGCCTACCGGGCCACGTTCGAGGAGGCCCTCGGCAAGTACGCCCTGCGGAAGGGGCTCGTGGTGGATACGCGGTTCAACGGCGGCGGCGACCTGGTGGCCGACCTCGCGATGTTCCTGAGCGGGAAGCAGTTCTTCGACTACACCACCGACACGCGCAGCAACGGGTTCGAGCCCAACTTCCGATGGACCCGGCCCAGCGTGTCGCTCGCCAACGAGGCGAACTACAGCGACGGGCATTGCTACGCCTACATGTACAAGATGCTCGAGCTCGGGCCGCTGGTCGGCATGCCCGTGCCGGGGACGTGCACCTTCGCCGGGTGGGAGACGCTGCAGGACGGCCTGCGCTGGGGCGTGCCGGGCGTCGGCGTGAAGGATTCGACCACCGGCAGGTACCTCGAGAACCAGCAGACCGAGCCCGACATCAAGCTGATGAACGAGTACCATGTCGTCATGGCGGGCAAGGACCAGCAACTGGAGGCGGCCGTCGCCGCGTTGATGAAGATCGTCAGGTAGCGCACCGGCGGCGCGCCGCGACGGAGGGCACATCCATGAATCGGGGTCACGCACTCGCGGCGGCACTGTGGATCACCGCGGCGCTTGTCTGCCCGGCCGCGGCGCAGCAGCCGTCGACGCTGCTTGTCGTGAACAAGCTCGAGAACACGCTGGCGTTTGTCGACCCGGCCACCGGCCAGGTCGCTGTCAAGGTGCCGACCGGCGAGGGGCCGCACGAGGTCGTGACCGACGGCACGTACGCCTACGTGGGCAATTACGGCGCCCAGACGCCGGGCTCGACGCTGTCGGTCATCGACCTGGCCAGCCGGAAGGAGGTGCGCAGGGTCGACCTCGGCGCGCTGCGCCGGCCGCACGGCCTGGTGATGGCCGAGGGGAAGGTCTACTTCACCGCGGAAACCAACCGGGTCGTCGCGCGCTACGACCCGGCCGCCGACCGCGTCGACTGGGTGATGGGCACCGGGCAGGCGGGTACGCACATGATCGTCGCGCACGGCGGCGGCGCGACCTTCTTCACCACCAACATCGGGTCCGACACGGTGAGCGTCATCTCCCGCGGCGCGAACCCGCTTGCCTGGGCAGTGACCACCATCGCCGTCGGCAAGGGCCCGGAGGCGATCGACATCTCGCCCGAGGGCGCCGAGTTGTGGGTCGCGCACTCGCGGGACGGCGGCGTGTCGGTCGTCGACATCGCGACGCGCAAAGTCGCGCACACGTTCGACCTCCGGACGAAGCGGTCCAACCGCCTCACGTTCACGCCCGACGGCGCGCTCGTGCTGATTTCAGACCTGGACGGGGGTGCGCTGGTCGTCGTCGACGCGCGCACGCGCGCCGAGGTGAAGCGCCTCCCGCTCGGCCGGAGCCCGGAGGGCATCCTCGTCGCGCCCGACGGGGGCCGCGCGTACGTGGCCGTGACCGGCGACAACGCCGTCGCCGTCATCGACCTCTCCACGCTGACGGTGCTCGGCCGGATACCAACCGGGGCGGCCCCCGACGGCATGGCCTGGGTCGGTCGATAGGCACCGGAGGCGTGGCAGGCAGCGTGGATACATCCTCCCTCCCGGCCCTGAGTGCCGCGGCCCTGTTCGCCGCGACGTTCGCGTTCGCGTTCGTGAGCGGCATCATCCCTTTCGTCCTGAACATCGAGCTCTACCTGCTGGCCGTCGCGGCGCTCACCGATGCGTCGCTGGTTCCCATCGTCGGGCTTGCGACCGCGGGCCAGACCATCGCGAAGCTGATCCTGTACCTGGTCGGCAAAGGCGCGCTGAACATCAAGTGGGTCAAGAAGAGCGCAGCGTCGAAGGCGGCGGCCGCCTTTGCGAAGCGGCCGGGAAGCGGCCTCGCCATCGTGGCGCTGAGCGCCGTCGTGGGATTTCCGCCCCTCTACGGCGTGGCCCTCATCGCAGGCTCGCTGCGCCTCCCCGTGGTGGCGTTCACGGTGCTCATCGTCATCGGTCGTCTGATACGATTCAGCGGTGTCTACCTCGCCCCGGAGTTGTTCAGGTAGCGAAGAGGACGGCATGTACGACGCCCTCATCATCGGCAGCGGGTTCGGAGGCGCGATGGCCGCGCACCGCCTCGTGTGTGCCGGCTGGCGCGTCCTGCTGCTCGAGCGAGGCGGGTGGGTGTCGCGCGGGCCAGAAGCCCGCGACCCTTCGGCGACCTACATCAACACGCCGTATTTTTCGAAGGAAAGCGCGTACCGGGCCATCCCGTCCGTCAATGGTCCGGACGCGGGCGCCATCTTCTGTGTGGGCGGGCCCTCGGTGTTCTACGGGGGAACCTCCTTCCGTTTCCGGGAGGAGGACTTCGCCCCCGGCCCCGACATCGTCGGCCAATCCGGCGCGGCCTGGCCGTTCGGCTACGGCGCGCTGGAGCCCTACTACGGAGAGGCCGAACGGATCCTCGGAGTGGGGGGCGACGACGAGGGAGACCCCACGCGCCCGCCGCGCAGCGAACCCTATCCGTTCGAGCCGCCGAAGCTGGCGGCCGTGTCGCAACGCTTCCGCGATTCCGCGCTGGAGCTGGGGCTGCACCCGTTCCCCCTCCCGCTCGCCATCAACCACGCGAGCGACAACGGGCGGCGGGCCTGCGACGCCTGCCGCCAGTGCGACACGTATGCCTGTGCCATCGACGCCAAGAACGATCTGGCGGTGACCGTGATCGCACCACTCATGCGCCGCGGTCTCGACGTGCGCCCCGACACGGTTGTGACGGAGCTCGTCACGAGCGGGTCTCGCGTCACCGCGGTGCGGGCCTGGGACCGGTCTGCGCGACGGACCGTGTCGTTCGGGGCGCGGCACGTCATCCTCGCGGCCGGCGCCCTGGCGTCGCCCCATCTGCTGCTCGCGTCGCGCCTCGACCGCGCGAACACCGCCGGCGGCGCGGTGGGCGCGTACCTGACGCGCCACTGCGGAGCGATGGTCTTCGGTTTCTGCAACGGCCGCCCCGATCCCGGGAAGGTCTTTCACAAGCACCTCGCCGTGCTCGACTACTACCGCGGCGACCCCGGCACCCCCGCAAACGGCGCCTTCAGGCTCGGCAGCATCCAGCAGATCACGACGCCGCCGGCGATCCTGGTCCAGGACAGGGCGCCGGCGATCTTCGCCAACATCCCGCTGGGCGGGTTCCTCGAGCACCTGGCGGGCGCCCTGGTCCTCGCCGAGGACGAACCCCGCGCCCAGAACCGCGTCTCGATTGACTGGGGCCGGAAAGACACGACAGGGCTCCCGGGGCTGGACGTGGCGCATACATACACCGCGCGCGACGAGCAGCGCAGGCACGGGTTGGTGCGCCGGGCGAAGCGCATCCTGAGGGGCCTTGGCGCGTGGTCGTACTACACGCACCGCATCACGACGTTCTCGCACGCGCTGGGCACCGTGCGCATGGGATGGGACCCGGCGAGTGCGCCGCTCGACGAATGGTGCCGCTTCCGCGGCATCGACAACCTCCGGGTCGTCGACGGGAGCGCCCTGCCGACGTCCAGCGGCGTGAATCCCAGCCTGACCATCGCGGCGGTCGCCCTCAGGGCGGCCGACCAGCTCGTGAGAGAGGAATCCGCATGAGCCGCCCGGGCGACCGACAGCCGATGCGGCTGTGCTTTCTGGGGTGCGGGAAGGTGGCCGACGCCCACAGCGGCAGGCTGCAGCGCCTTCGGCCGGGTGTGACACTCTCGTACGCCAGCCGGTCGGCCGAGAAGGCGAAGGCGCTGTTATCCAGGCGTGGCGGCGCCCGCGCGTTCGGGAGTTACCGGGCGGCGATCGAAAGCCCCGACGTCGACGTCATCGCGGTCGTCACTCCGCCTGCCAGCCATCTCGAATGGACGCTGGCGGCGCTCAATGCCGGCAAGGACGTGATCCTCGAGAAGCCGCCCGTGCTGCGGTCGGCCGATTTCGACGCCATTGAGCGCGCGTGCGCAGCCCGCGGCCGCTTCGTCTACGTCGCGGAGAACTACTTCTACAAGCCTGTACTGCGGGCGGTCCGCGACGCGCTCGCGTCGGGCGCCATCGGCGAGCCGCTGTTCATCCACCTGAATGCCGTGAAGCGGCAGCGCACGGGAGGGTGGCGCGACGACCCGGCCGAGGCCGGAGGCGGCGCGCTGTTCGAGGGCGGCATCCACTGGGTGAACTTCGCAGGCGCGCTCGGATTCACCATCGCGTCCGTGAAGGCGGCGCGGCCGGGCACCCGGGAGGGCCTCGAGCGAAGCATGGCCCTGCTCATCGAGTACGCGGAAGGTCCCGTCGGACTGCTGTCGTATTCCTGGGACGTCGCCGCGCTTCTCGGCGGCATCCGCGCCTCGCGGATCTACGGCCGCGAAGGCAGCCTCGTGTTCGAATCGAACGGGCTGTTCATGGCCACGTCGGGCCGGCGGTGGCGCCTCCGGTTTCCCGGGCTCGGCGACATGCTGGGCTACCACACGATGTTCGCCGATTTCCTGCGTGCGTGGCGCGCCCGGACCGAGCCGGCCATGACGCTCGCGCGCGCCCGGCGCGACCTCGAGGTCGTCGAGGAAGCCTACCGATCCGCCGGGGTGTTGAAAGGATAGGGCGCCGTGTTCGAGTACCGCAGAACGCCTTACCTGGGGCTGGTCTATGCCGCCCTGATCGGCTGCGCGGTTGTCTGGCTGGTGGAATTGCCGGACAGGCCCATGAGCGTCGGGCAGCTGGCCGTCTTCTACGTCCTGTCGTACCTGCCCGGGCTTGGCCTCGCGATGGTGAGCGATCCCGCGGCCCATCGCGCGAAGGCGGAGTATCTGAAGATCGATTACTACGCACCCCGGGATCCGAACTAGGCCGCCGGCCCGGCTGGCCGGCTTCGCAACGCGGCGCCGGGACGGCACCGCAGGAAGGCAGGACACTCTCGTGCAGGTGGGTCATGTCGCGCTGGCAGCCACGATCGCGTCGTTCGCCCCCCAGATCACGCAGGCCGCTGGCGTCCCGAGGGTCGAGGCGCTATCAGTGGAGTCGCTGGTGGTCGTGTTCCTCGCGCACTATCTTCCCAACTTCGATGTCGTTCCCATCAAGCTCGGCTGGGCGCCGGACCGTTTTCACTGCTCGTACTCCCACACGCTGCTGTTCACCGCCCTGGTGGGGCTGGCGCTGTGGCCCATCAACGCGTCGTGGGCCGTCCTGAGCGTGGTCAGCCTGCTGCTGCACTTCGTCGCCGATTCGGGCAGCAGCGTCGGGCTTCCGTTGCTGCTGCCGTTCAGCAAGAAGCGCTTCTCGCTCTACCTGTGGGCCGACACGGGACATTCCGGCTGGTTCGCGTTCAGAAGCACCTATCAGCAAGCCTGGACGTGGGTCACCGAGGGAGGGATGTTCGTCGTGCTCGCCGCGCGGTTCTATCAACTCCGCATCTGGCCGTTCAGCTGATTCCCGGGTCTCCGGCGGACGTATCGCTGCCCGAACCGGCCGATGGCGGTTCAGCGGTCAGCGAATTCGTGCGCGCGAGGGCGCGGCGCACGCGAGGGGGGCCGCCGACGACCGGGTTGCGGCCTGCGAGCGTCACGGGGGCCCGCTGACGGAGTTCGCCCAACAGCCGCGCGGAGAACGCCGCGGGTTCTTCGCCGGGCTTGATCCCGCCTTCCGCAGGCGCGAAGAAGCGGACCATCACGCGGGGCCGTTTCGGGAAGCGCACGTAGTCGGTCGTGCCCTCGATGGTGCACAGCACGATGCGGGCCTCCGGCACCCAGCCCGCGAGCAGGCCGATGCCGCTGCGCGCCCGTACGCGTTCGCCCCACGAGAGGCGGCCTTCGGGAAACACGGCAACGGCATCGCCGCTCCGGAGCGCGTCGACGGCGCTGTCGAGCGCCCTGGTGTCGCCTGTGCCGCGTCTGATGGGAATCTGGCGCATACCGTTGAGGAACCAGCCCAGGCCCGGGATTCGCCACAGTTCGGCCTGCGCGAGATAGCGCAGCCGCCGGCGCGGCTTCGCGGCGATCCCGATCACCACAGGGTCCATCTGGCTGTCGTGATTGGGCGCGATGAGCACGGGGCCGTCGGCCGGGAGGTGCTCGAGCCCTTCCACGCGCATGCGGCCCCACCAGACGAACGGTCGTAAGAGCCCGGCAACGAGGTCGTAGATCATAAGCGGCCGGAATTGTATCCGATGCGCGCCTCCCGATCATGGCGCCGTATTGGACGGCGGCCCGGGGGAAGGGCAGAATAGGCCGGGAAGGAGCACCGCCCATGACCCGTCGCGCGCTCTCGTCGCTTGTCGCATTGGCATTCGTCCTGGCCCCGGGCACCGCCGTCGCCGAGGCCCCGAGCGCGACCCTCACCCGGACGCTCGCGCCGATTTCGCTCCCCGCCCCGATGATGGACGGAGGAAAGCCGCTGATGAGCGCGCTGAAGGCCCGCTCGTCGGCGCGCGAGTTCAGCGCCGACGCGCTGCCGCCGCAGATCCTCGCCAACCTGCTCTGGGCCGCGTGGGGCGTCAACCGTCCCGACGGCCGCCGCACGGCCCCGTCGGCCAGCAACCGGCAGGAGATCGAGATCTACGTGACGCTGCCGGGCGGTGCCTACGTCTGGGATGCGAAGGCCAACGTCCTCAATCCCGTTGCGCCGGGCGACCATCGCGCCGCAACCGGCACGCAGCCATTCCCGGCGGAGGCGGCCCTGAACCTGGTGTACGTGGCCGACATGACCAAACTGAGCCGGCCCGCCACCGATCCGCAGCAGATGCTCAACGTCGGCGCTAACGCGGGTTTCATCGCCCAGAACGTCTACCTGTTCTGCGCGTCTGAAGGGCTCGCCACCGTCGTCCGGGCCTTGGTGCCGAAAGAGGCGCTCGCCAAGACGCTCCAACTGCGCGAGACGCAGGTCATCGTGCTCGCGCAGACCGTCGGATTCCCGAAGAAGTAGGCCGAGCGCCAATCCTTCATCGATCGCTCATCTGATTTCAGCGCCCGCTCAAGACATGGGTGAGCCTGAAGCCTAGAGTGTGTCCTGGAGGTGGCCGTGCACAAGCCGCTCTTTGCAATCATCCTCGGCGTGCTCATCGCGGGCGGCCCGGCAGGTGAGGCCGCCGGCCAGGTGCCGCGAGGCAATCAGGGCAACCCGGGCCCGAAGGGGCATGAGATCACAGGGCAATTGGGCGCGTCGTTCAACAACCCGGGATTGCAGAACACTCTCGATGTGGCGCGGGTGAAGCCGCTCAGCACGTCTGCCAACCCGCTGCTCGCTGGCGCCCGCGTGGCCGGCGGCGTTGTGAGCGTGACCACGCCGACGATGACCCGGGCCGGCGGGTGGCTGGAGTATGCGCCGCTCTCGATCGTCGCGGTGCGCGCCGGCGTCGAACCGGTCTTCTACTTCGGGTCCTTCTCGTCGCTGATGGCGTTCCCGTCCTACGACTCGACATTCGACCAGGACGTCCTGTCCCAGAAGACCGGAACGTCGGCGGGTGTCGGCCTCAAGAGCTACATCACGCCCTCAATCCAGTTCCGCGCCGGGCCCCTGGTCGCCAGGGTCAGCGCGGACTTCGAGCACTGGCGATCGTCGGCGGACGGGCCGTACTTCTACGAGGCGACGCGGGACCAGTTGCTCGCATCGGGCGGCGACCAGTTGATCAACACCACGAGTGTGGCGATGTACGAACACCGGACCGGCGGTGGCGGAACAGTGTCAGCCGGCGTCTCCCATGGACTGACGCGGGTGTTCGACGCGGGCCAGAACCAGAGCCAGCGCCTGGGCGTGATCGCGATCACGCAGTTCGCGTCGACGCACCTGCGTGTGCCGAAGCCCCGTTTCACGGTGCTGGTGTATCGCTACCTCGACGACCGGTCCAAACAGGACAGCTGGGGCGGCGCCATCGCGATTGGCTTCCGGACCGGCCGCTGAGCGTCCCCGGCGGCCCCGTGCAACCGGGGAAACGGGGTCGGGTCTATTTAGGATCCGCCACGCGTAACAACAACAAATCTGTCTGCCGACAGACTGTCCCCCGGCGAACTCACGTCTGGTAGATGTGGATGACCTCGCGAAGTGACGTGGCAGCACCATCGGCCAAGTGACCCGCAGCCAGCAAGGACACTTTTGTCATCGTCTGGGCGGCGTGTACGTAAATAGACCCGACCCCGCTTTTCCGGCGCTTGGATCCACACCTGCGGACGGACCCGCTCCCGGGGCGCGGCTTCCCGGCAAACGGGCGTAGAATCCAGCCGAGCCGGACGCCTTGATGACCACCACGACGGCCGCCGTCGCGACCCGCGGGCTGACGAAGCGGTTTGACCGCCTCGTCGCCGTGAGAGGCCTCGACCTCGCCGTCGAGCCCGGGCAGGTCTTTGGGTTCCTCGGCCTGAACGGCGCCGGCAAGACCACCACCATCCGGATGCTGCTCGACCTCATCCGGCCCAGTGCCGGCAGGGCCGCGATTCTCGGGCACGACTGCCAGTCCGACGGCCTCGCGGCCCGGGCGCTCGTCGGTTACATGCCCGGCGAGCCCGGGTTCTACCGCGACATGACGGGGCGCCAGGCGCTGGGCGTGATGGCCAGGCTGTCGGTGCGCGCGGTGCGCGAGGGATGGAAGAGGGAGTTGCTCGAGCGGCTCTCGTTGCGTGACGCGGACCTCGACCGGCGCGTCCGCGAGTACAGCACGGGCATGAAACGGAAGCTGGCGATTGTCTCGGCCTTCCAGGCGGACGCGCCGCTGCTCATCCTGGACGAGCCGACCGAGGGCCTGGACCCGCTGATGCAGCAGGCCTTCTACGCACTGCTCACCGATGTGCGCCGGCGCGGGACGACCGTGTTCCTGTCGTCGCACGTGCTGTCGGAAGTGGACCGTGTGTGCGACCGGATTGCGGTCCTGCGAACGGGCGAACTGGTGCTCGAAGCGCCTGTCGAGCAGGTGAGGCGGATGGCTCCGCGGCTGGTGCGAGTCGAGTTCCGGGAGCCCGTGGCGGCCCCTCCGGCAGGGTGGCCCGACGTCATCGAGATCGTCGGCGTCTCGCCGGCCCAGTGGTCCCTGCGGGTGCGCGGCAGCGTCGGGCCCGTCGTCGAATCGCTGGCGGGCCTCCCTGTGGCGGACCTCGACGTGCGCGAGCCGAGGCTCGAAGACGTGGTTCTCCAGTTCTACCGGGGTGAGCCGTGATCCGCGCGACGGGCGTGCTCGTGCGCCACTCGCTGATGCGGTTGAGGACGGCGCTGCTGGTGATGGCCGCGGCGCTGGCGCTCTTCCAGGTGCTGCTCGCGATGGCGGCGGCCGAACTGCAGCGGCAGGGGACGTTCGAGCAGCTGGCGGGCCTCGTCCCGGCGTTCGTGCGCGAGCTCGTCGGCACGGCGCTCGTCTCGATGATGTCGTTCTCCGGCATCATGGCGCTCGGCTATTACCATGTGGCGATCGTCGCCGTGCTGGTCGGGCTGGCGGTCGCCATCGCCACCGAGCCCGCCGCCGAAGTGGAAGCGGGCTTTGCCGACCTCGTGCTGGCGCAGCCCGTGTCGCGCGAAGCCGTCTTGACGCGCAGTGTCGTCCTGCTCGTCGTCTGCCCCGGGTTCGTGATCGCGGCCATGACCGCGGGGACCTTCGCCGGCCTCTGGTGGGCGGGGCCTGACGCCGGGTCCCGGCCGGCGGCGAGCCTGGTCCTGTCGCTGGCGTTCAGCCTGTGGGCGGTTCTCGCGTGCTGGGGCGGCGTGTCGCTCGTCGTCGGCGCGGCATCGCGCAGGCGCTCCGTTGCCGCGGGTATCGCGGGCGGCGCGGCCGCCGGGCTGATGCTCATCGATTACCTGTCGCGGGCATGGAAACCGATCCGCGGGCTCGCGCGGCTCTCGCCGTTTCACTACTACAACCCGCTCGACCTCGTCATGGGGAAGGCGCCGCCGCTCGGCGACATCGCCATGCTGCTGGGCACCGGCGCGGCGGCCGTCGCGCTCGCGTACATGCTCTTCCGCCGCCGGGACCTCTAGATAAGAGGCTGTGCACGCAAAGAGTCCTGACCCCGCTATCTGGGGAGGAGGCGGTTGAACGTGTCGGCGGGAAGATCGGGGAGCGTGCCCACGTAGACGTCGGCGGAGGGCAGGGTGTGCATCAGGCTGACGCCGACCGTGCGCATCCCGGCGCGGCGGCCTGCCTCGATGCCCGTGGGAGCGTCTTCGACGACGATCGAGCGGCCGGGGTCAGCGCCGAGGCGCGACGCGGCCAGGAGAAAGACCTCGGGATCCGGCTTGCCGTGCGTCATGTCCTCGGCCGCGACGTCCGCGCCGAAGTAATGGCGCATCTGCATGGCATCGACCAGCGTTTCGAGATTCAGCTTGGGCGCTGACGTCGCGATGGCTTGGCGCCAGCCTTCGGCATGGAGTCGCGCCACCCACTCGCGCACGCCCGGCAGCGGCTCGATGCCGTGTGCGCGCACAAGGGCGCGGAACCGCGACTCCTTCTCCTCGCCGAGGCGCCGCATGCGTTCGGGATCCGCACCCTCGCCAAGCCACCCCGACAGAATGAGGTCGTTCCGCTTGCCGAACGAGTGCACGAACTCGTCGTGCGTGATCGGCGAGCCCTCTTCCGCCATCACGTCGCGCCAGGCCTGCCAGTGGGACTCGGCCGAGTCCACCAGCGTGCCATCGAGGTCCCAGAGTACGGCTTTGATCATGGGCAGGTCCTACGAGTGTAACGGCTGCGAAAGGCGTACACAAAACGGCCGCCGGTGCCGGTCGGGCTGCGGCGGCCGAAAGCCTGGGCTACTTGATAGTGACAGCCTTCGTCGCGGTTCCACCCTTGTCGGAC
>JAWOGY010000211.1:0-17852 GCA_046496425.1 Vicinamibacterales bacterium | reverse complement strand
TCTCGCCGATGAGCGTCGCCCGCTAGCGCGCCATGAAGTTGTAGGCGCATTCCTCGCCACCGGAGAAGGTGCGCCCGCTGATGAGAATGAAGATCGGAAGGTCCGGCCGTCGCTTTCCTTCCACGGACTCCAGCGTCCAGAATTCCTCGGTCCGGTCTCCCTTGCGCCAGTAGAGACTGTTCAGGTGAGTCTTGGGAGGGAAGAAGTGCGAGCAGTAGTAACGGATGAGATCCGGGTTTCCACCCCCGTTGTTCCTGAGATCGACAACGAGCGCGTCGACGTTCTCCAGGAGCTTCAACGCAGCTGCAACCGTCGGACGGGAGGTTTCTGTCGCCGGGAACCCGCGGATGTCGAGAATGCCGACATTGCCCGGGAGAATCTCGGCGCGGGCCACACCGAAGTTGCGCTTTGCTGCTGCCTGTCGAGCCAGGATGCCGTCAAGAACCGGATTCGATGTCCGGGAACCCGACGGTCGTGGTGGCGACGGACGGACGCGCATGTGCTTGTCGTCGCTGATGCTCTGCAGCTCTTTCGTGAGCGCCTCTGCGAACGCCGAGACATCCTCAAGTGAATCGAACGCGCCGTCCGTCAACTTCCTGTCGAGGCGAGTGGCGCACTGCTTCGCGACGTCTTCGAAGACGTAATTGTCCATGAGCAGCGATCCGATGCGCGCGACGGCGGCCTTCCTCGTTTCGGCAGTCAGAGGCTTCGACTCCTGAGCCCCTGCGACCGGGAACACAAGACAGACAACAAGGAGAAACCCGCAGTATCGACTGATCATGGCGAGACTCCTTCTGCGTTCATGGAGAGGTGTGGGAGGCATACTCCGTGGGGACGAAAAGTACGAAGGATTGTTCCACGCCGGGAGGCGGCAAGGCTCGTACCCTTCATCTCCCGATGGCGGAAACGGCTTCACCCACTGCTCTGAAGGCCACGACCGCGTCGAGGGCTCCGCCCGCTCGTACGCGGGGTTATTACCCGGTCCGTCACGGACGGTGGCGGCGCGACAACCGCCAGCGTCTACAACAGGAGGCGGCGTACGAGAAACGGAAGCGACTCGCCCCGAAGCGCTTGAAGAAAGTTGAAAGACCGCGCCACGGTCAGCTTGTTTCAACCAAAACCGGCCACACGGTCTCGGCTGTAACACTAACTGGGCCAACAACATCCACACACCGCCCGACGATTCCGGGCGGCTTAAAATCCCGGGACTCCCCAAGGGTCGTGCGGGTTCGATCCCCGCCCCCGGCACTCTCAGCCAACAAGTTTCGGTCCTCTCGAATCTGCGGCTGCTGAGCCAAGAGGCTCTTGGCTGACGGATGGCTGACGGGGCGGAGGCTCGCACGAAGGAACCCAAGACCAAGTGCCTGGGCGACTGTCACCGGACGCCCGTCGCAGGTCGTGGCGTAGGTCGCCCACTGGTAGACCCAGCCGGAACCGCCCTGGCTCGTCGTCCCTTCGACCTGTAGGGTGAGGGTCTCCTCGAACGACCTGTCAGTCCGGGCGCGAGCTTCGCGCGTCCGGGTGCTACAATCCCGGCGGCAGATCATGTCCCTCGCTCCCGGCGCCCGCCTCGGCCCGTATGAAATCCAAGCCGCCATCGGAGCAGGCGGTATGGGAGAGGTTTACAGGGCCAGGGACACCCGCCTCGACCGCACGGTCGCGATCAAGGTGCTGCCGCAGGGCATCGCGGACGACGCAGAGCGCCGCTCCCGATTCGAGCGGGAGGCGAAAGCCGTCGGCGCCCTGAATCATCCCCACATCTGCACGCTGCACGATATCGGCGATCACCATGGCGTAATGTTTCTCGTGATGGAGCATGTCGCAGGCGAGACACTGGCCGCGCGTCTGCTGAAAGGGCCGATGCCGCCTGAGCAGGCGCTCGTCGCCGCGACGGAGATTGCCGATGCGCTGGCCGCGGCACACCGCCAGGGGGTGATTCATCGCGACCTGAAGCCGGGCAACGTGATGTTGACCAAGTCGGGGGCGAAACTGCTCGACTTCGGCCTGGCGAAGCTCAAGTCGCCCGCATCAACCCTCAGACCAGATTCGACGACGGTCGTCGCCACGCAGGAACCCGCGACGGCGAATGGCATGCTCGTCGGTACGTTACCCTACATGGCGCCGGAACAGCTCGAGGGTAAAGAGGCCGACGCCCGCAGCGACCTCTTCTCGTTCGGGGCCGTGCTCTATGAGATGGTCACGGGCAGGCGCGCGTTCGCGGGCGAGAGCCAGGCCAGCGTGATTGCCGCGATCCTCGAACGCGACCCCGCCCCCGTCTCGTCGGTTCAGCCCCTGGCACCGCCAGCACTCGACCTCATCGTGCGGCAGTGCCTCGCCAAATCGCCCGACGACCGGCCCGACACGGCGCACGATGTCGCCAACAACCTGCGATGGGCGCGGGAAACGAGCCGGGCTTCCGCGCTATCGGGCGTTCAGCCTCGACAACGCCGCGGCCGGCAGGCGGTGCTGGTGGCTGCGGGCATCGTCGCAGGCATGATGCTCGGCGCGGCCCTGGTATGGACGCTGCGCCCCGTGACGTCTCTGGTGTCGCTCTCGCACCCCAGTCTGAACGTCAACCCGGCGGACGAGCTCAACTCCACCGGCCCGCGTCAATCCACGTTCCTGCCAACGCCTGGCGGTTCACGAACGGCGCTGGCGTGGACGCCTGACGGGCAGGGGATCGTGTTCGTCGGCCGTCACGAGGGAGTGCAGCGGCTCTACCTGCGCAGGCTCGACGGGGCGGAAGCGCAACTGATCGAGAGCACCGAAGGCGCACAAGTTCCAGCCGTCTCGGCCGATGGCCGGTGGGTGGCGTTCTGGGCAAGCGGGGCGATCAGGAAGGTGCCCGTCGGGGGTGGCCCTGTGATGGACCTCGTGCCCGGATTCCAGGACCCGCCGTGGGGACTGGCCTGGGACCTCAAGGGCCGCCTGTTCATCGGCCGGGGAGGCGAGGGGGCAATCTGGATGCTCCCGGCCGAAGGAGTGCCGGGGCCGGTGACGGCCGTTGCCAGAGGTGAGATGGCGCACATCCTGCCGTCTCTGCTGCCGGATGGCGAGACCCTGCTCTACACCGTCCGGAAACGGCAGTGGTCCTGGGGCGATGAGGAAGTGGTCGCCCACACGCTGGCCACGGGCGCGCGGAAGGTCCTGCTGAAAGACGCCGCCGATGCGAGGTACGTGTCGTCTGGCCACCTGGTGTTCCTGCGCCGCGGCGCGCTGTTCGCCGTTCCGTTCGACGCCGGACGGCTGGAGGTGCGTGGCAACCCGATGGCGGTACTCGATGCCGTGGCGCAGGCGCTGACCGCCGGAGACTCGGACCACGTGACCGGGGCGGGGCAGTTCGCTGTCGCACCGAACGGTTCACTCGCCTGGCTGCCAGGCCCGGTGGTGCCATATCCCAACGCCGCACTCGTCGTGGTGGACAGGCGCGGGCAGGTCTCACCGCTCCGGGCGCCGGTGCGCAGCTACGGAACCGCGGCGCGCATGTCTCCAGACGGCCGCCGACTGGCGGTGATGATCCGATCGCTCACTGATGTCGGCGTGTGGCTCTACGACGTGACCCGCGGGACGACGAGCGTGCTCGCGGGAGGCGGGGAGGCATGGATTCCCATCTGGTCGCCGGACGGACGGCGCCTCGCGTTCGCGTGGCTGACGGACGGCCGGCTCTCTCCGACGGTGCAGCCTTCGGACGGCACGGCTCCGCCGCAAGCCTTCATGGACGGCGATATCACCGTGTCGTCCTTTACGCCGGATGGGCGGCAGATTGCGGCGGTACGGGAGTCCCGAGACATCGTGCTGGTGAGCGTCGAGCCCAGTAAGTCCGACGTGCGCCCGCTGACGCAAGGTACACAGCACATCGAGCGCTGGCCGGAGTTCTCGCCGGACGGACGCTGGCTGGCGTATGGGTCCAACATTTCGGGCCGCTTCGAGGTGTACGTGCGGCCCTACCCGGGCCCAGGACCGGCAGAGCCGGTGTCGATCGATGGCGGCTGGAGTCCGGCGTGGAATCCGAGCGGACGGGAGCTGTTCTTCGTGAGCCTTCCGAACCAGGAGGGCAGGCGCCGGCTGATGGCGGTGGATTTCGCCCCGGGGTCGCCACCCGGCATCGGACGCCCGCGCGAGCTGTTCGCATTCGACCCGAGCGAGCTCCGCTTTGCATGCACACCCGTGCGTTGCTTCGATGTCGCGAGCGATGGACAGAAGTTCTACGCAACCCGGACCGAGATGCCTCCGTCACCGCCTGTCGTGACGCACATCAACCTGATCCTGAACTGGGCCGAGGATTTGGAGGCGAAGCTGCCCACGAAGCGGTAGGTCTTCCGCGTCAGCCCGGGCCGCAAGACTTTCCGATCAGTGCTGGGGATGTTGCGTCGCCCCGCCTCGGAGTTCCTCTCTCCCTGCAATGCGTGACGCTCACCGACGAGGCACGGGCGGCGCCGTTATTGGCCGCGGAACACGATGGCCCGATCGTAGATGAGTTCGGTGAACGCCGGCCCGACCGCAGTAGACGGCTCAAGGTACGCTCGGAACCCCATCCACATGTCGGGGGGATGATTATCCAGGTCTAACCTGGCGCAGGTGGTCGTAATCGGCGTGCAGTGCGCTTCCCCGCCACAGTTGCGGGCAAACTTCCAGGCATACAGCGTGTCCGGCGCGTCTGACTGGTAATCCCGGGCGCTACCTCGGAAGTTGCCGCTCTGCTCGCTGACCAGGCCCAGCAGCAGCTCTTCGCCGCGGATGTCGTGGCCCGCGTATACGCCGGCGTTCGAGTAGGCTGCTTTTCCGGTTGCCTCGTGGTTGGCCCCGTAAACGATCACGAAATCATTCGGGCCGAGCCGGAACTCCGGGATGGTCCGCAAGTACACAGTGTCGCGCGACGGCCCCCACTGGTCGACCCCCCGCTGCAACCCGTCGTAGCCGTCCGTCAGCCAGACCTGCGTGGTCGGCTCCTCGCTCTTCACGGTGCTGTGACGGGCCAGAATGGCCTCGCGCAGCGCTTCGACGGCAGGCATCAGGTCCATCTCGGTCCATCCTGTGCCCCGTACCCTGAGCCGCGGGGCCGGGAGGGGATCGGGCGCGGCGCCGGTCAGCGTCACACGCAGCGCCACCTGCGGCGCGTCCAGGTACTTCTTGAAGGCGTCTTCATGTCCAGGTAGGGGCCGGAACATCCTTTGCGTGAAGTTGAAGCAATCGCTGTGCTCCTCGTTGCCCAGGCGGGCCAGGGAGCTGGGTACGACCACCGTGTTGAAGATGCTCGCCGGATAGCCCGCCTGTCGAGCGGCCGCCTGCACCTGCTCGTTTACACGCCGATCGGCGGTCAGGATGACGATGGTGTCCTTGTCGAATGGATCCGAAGCTGGCCCGCTCGTGCGAATCGTCAGGTTGTTGAGGGTGTCGCCAAGCGGCCCCAGGAGCCCCCCCCAGTTCTGTTGCCTTTCGCCCCATCGCCAAGCCAGGAACGATTGGACGCTGAAGTAGCTCATCGGGGGTGGGGTGCGACCCACGATGACGATGGCCTCATTGGCGGCCAGCCGGAAGAGCAAGGGAGACCCGGTCTCAGCCTGTCCGGGCGCATCCGGCACCTGGACCATCTTGTACGGTGCCCCGGCGTTATTGCATTCGCAGGTGGGGATTTGGCTGCTGCAACAAAGGGAAACAAAGTCCATGCGAGCCAGTTGCCCGTTCTGAACCGCAAACCCCTTCTTCTCGAGAGCCGCTGTGAAGCGAGCGATATCTGGCGGGGTTCCGAAGCGCCCCGCCAACTGGCCCGGAGGGGCCTCGGTGGGCGCTGCTGCGGTCGTATATCCCGCGATGCTGGCGCAGAGCAGCATGGCAGCGAGCACCGCAGTCGGGAGCCAGGTCGGTCTTATTGTCCTCACTGTTTCCTCCTCACCTGATGGCCGCAAGATCATATATGCAAGCGTCATGCAGGAAACGCCTGAATCGAACCCACGGCTCGTCAGGCCGGAAACCGCCGGGGCTGACGCCGGAGCCACTGTGCAATTCGGCACAGACGCGGGGCGCTGCCTCGCGCATGATGAGGGTCGGAGACACCATGCGCCGACCCTCTGCGCGCGGAACGACAGAACAACTACGCCTCCCGTTCCCGACGATGAGTTACCTCGTCGGGCGGAACTGAGTAGCGAGATCGCCCATGTTCCACCTGACTCGCCGCGTCCCGGCTGTGCGCGTTCTGCAAACCACGACACGCCCGCCCTCAGGCGAGACGCCCTCGCGCCTCCCGGTCCCCACACCTTATCTGACCTACTTGCTGTGCGCGTCGCGTCGTTTCGATCTCTTGACGGCGAAGCGGGTGCGTGACTGGCGCACATCCGCCATGCCCCCATTCTGCTAGCCCTGAGTGAGGACCGAGAATCGGCCGATCAGCTGTCGTGCAGCACGATGGTCAGCAGTGCCTCGTTGATCTTGAGGCCGGCGTTGTCGTCGATGTACCCGAGCCTTCTGAACCTGTTCATCAGGACGTTCAGCCGGGCGCGGGTCGTACCGACCATTTCTGCGAGCGTCTCTTGCGAGACCTTTGGCAGCACGCGATGCGGGGCGTCCTGCTTGCCGAAGCGGGCGAGAAACAGCAGCGTGCGGGCCAAACGTCTTTCGGTGGCGGTGAACACCTGTTTCACGAGATCGGCTTCGACACGGAAGTTGTGGACCAGGACGTAGGTGAGGAACCGAGCCAAGAGCGCGTATCGACTGTGAAGCAACCGGATCATCTGTGCTTTCTCGACGACGAGGACCGCACTCGCACTCGTCGCGACGGCGGTCGCCAGATGGACCGGCTGGCCCGCCAGAGCCGCCTCCCCAAAGAAGGCGCCGGGGGCCAGCGTCGCCACAATCGCTTCCTTGCCTGCGTGGGAGGAGACGCTGAGCTTCGCTCCTCCGGTCCGCATGTAGTAAACCCTGTCGCAGGGTTCACCCTGCGAGTAGATCACCTCTCCGCGTCGGTACTCGACGACGTTCTTGGCGACTTTGCCCGAATCGAGAAACGCTTCGAAGTCGAATGGTGGTGGTTTCGGGGAATTCAGCGGCTTTTTGCGTGCGCTCATAGACTGATCCGAGCCGGGATTTCCGTGTTGAGCGACCACGCTCAGTACGATGCTACACCCGCGAGCGCCGCCCACAACGAGATTCTTGTCGCTCCGCGGACGAAGCGCTGGGGGCGGCGCGCAATCGAATCGCGGAGCCGGCGCGGAACGCTCTACCTGCCGACGATGGTGACGACGTCCTCGCCGCGAACCGATTCGCTTCGGTCCCTGAGAATGGCCGTCAGCACCAGTGTCACCGGATCGCCGCTGACGCTGCCAGCCAGTGCCGCGGCAAGGCCCTCGATGGAGAATTTGAGCTCGAGATCGAGGATGCCATCGGCGTCGGCGTCCCTGTACAGCCGACTGATCGGCGCGACGCCGTTCAGCCGGATCGTGGCCGGCGCGATTGACGCGACCCGGAACTCGGCGCTGCCGGGGATCGTGACCGGCAGCACGCCCCGGGCTCTCAGGTTCAGCGGGTTGTCGCTGCTGCCAGGCTTCACATCGATGGCAATCGTCCGAACGGGCGTGTCCGCGCGCGGAATCGCGACGAAGGCCCGGTCGCGCCCCCTGTAGTTGCCGGTGCCCACCACCACGTTCTCGTTGGTGATGGCCATGGCCGCCCCGGCCGTGTCGGCCTCGAAGTTCCAGCCGCTGCCGGCGGGAATGAGGTCCTGCAGCCGGTAGGTCGCCGTGCCGTCCCACAGGAACGGCACGGACGTCGCGCTGCTGGCATACCCGACCGCCCACCCGGCGTCGTTGACGCCTCGCATCACTCCGCCGGTGCTGCCTGGCGGAGTCGGGACTTCCCTGACGCCTCCCTGGGGATCCCACACCACTGAAGTCGGCGACCCACTCATGAGATTGCTCACGCCCGCGATGTACCCGGAGTTGCTGACGGCGAACGCGATGCCGCCGTTGTCGCCCTCGAGCGGTATCAGTTCGCGTACGGATGGCAGCGAGGTGCTCGCGTCGTAGACGAATGGTACGCTTCGGCTCGCATCGTCCGGGTCGACCCCCTGGCCGACAATCACGTTGTGATCGTTGATGGCATACGCCACAGAGAAATACGCGCCCTGGTCACTGCGCTTGTAGATGATGCGCGCCCCGTCGCCGTCGAAGATCACGGCGACCTCGCCGGTGCCCATGCCGACCGATCCCACGGCGATGCCCGCCGCGTTGATGCCATAAGCCTGTCCCACGCTGTAGTAGTCCGGGTGCGGGATCGGCAGCCTATCGACGATGCCGTCGCGCCAGATCAAGGGGATACGGTTGTCGCCGCTTGGCTCGCTGGCTCCGATGCCCACGACAACCCCGGACTCATTGACGCCATAGGGAATGCTGTGGGCCGAGTACCCCGGGTACGAGGGCAGGGTGACCATGCCGCCGTCCAGGGTCCAGGTGAAAGCGACGCTGTTGCCGTACTTCAGCGACCGGCCGGCCGCCATGCCCCCGCTCGTGATCGCCAACCCCTCCGAGAGGCGGTAGCCGGCAACAGGCGCAATCTCGTGGATGTCGTAGAGCGGCGGCGTGCCCGGCACTCCTTCGCCGCCGGAGGCCTGCTGCCCGACCGCGGTCTTCACCGCCACGGGCGCCGCGAGCCCTACTCCGAGCACCAGCACCACCACGATCCGAATCACGTGCGCTCTCATAGTGCCCGCCTTTCCTGGAACGAATCCGTGCAGACCGCAGCAAGAAGCAGAACCCGGCACCGGTCACACCAGCGCGTCGCTCGTCCAGCCGACGCGTTCCAGCGTGATCTCGCTCATCCGGCTCGTGCCGAGGCCGAACTTCTCGTCCGCCACGCTCACGCAGAGCGGAGGCGGCGACAGGGGCCACTCTTCCCCGCGCAGTGCCCGCCGCTTCGCCATGATGATCTGCAATCCGACGGCATCCACGGCGACGGGGTCGGTGCTCGCGATGAGCCCCTTGTAATCCCAGAAGTAGCGCGGGTCGGGCTGGGGCCCCTTGTCGCAGAGCGGCCGCAGCGCGTCCACGAGCGCGAGCCTGGTCTTCCCCTTCACACCTGGCAGCAGCCAGATCTCCCCCAGGTTGGCGTTGTTCGCGTCGTGGTAGTTCCGCGGCCGGCCGGAGTACATGATGTAGTCCTTCAGCACGGTGCCGATGCCGGTCAGCCAGTGGGCCTTGAGGGCGGGCATCGCAATGAGCGCCGTGCACGCAGTCGGCAGATCGATGCCGCCCTGCGCCTCGCGGATCTGCCCGGCTGGAACACCGGCGCCAACGAGTGCGCGCCGGACCGCGTCGATGAGCTCCGGGTGCGTCGGGTTCATGTGCGGCGTCGGAACGAGCCCGACGGTGTCCGTCGGCTTGACGAGCGCGAGCCAGGCAGCGTTCGCCGACTTCTGGCCGGTCACGCGCATGACGGTGTCGGCCAGCATCCGGTCGAGCACGGACGTGTCGACGTCGTGCGCGTCGCTGAGCACCTTCTCGTCTCGGACCATCACGACGCGCGCCGAGCGGCCCGGGCGTGCGGCAGCCTGCGCGTGCCCGCTCACCGCTTCCGCTGCACCGCGCCCCAGCGCGGAGGCGCCGACAACCGCGCCAACCGTGCCTCGCACGAAGTCACGCCTCGTGATCGCATGCTCGTTGCTCATGAAATGTCCTTACTGATGCAGCAGCGCCGCCAGAGCGGCACTGGCAAGTTCCTTCGCATCCCGCTCGCCGGGTGCTTCGAGCACGATCGCAAGCGACCGGTCCGCGGCCGCCCAGCCAACCCATTTCCCTTCGGCGTTCGCGGCTGCCGACACTGGCTTCTCCGCGACCTGCCCCGCCGGCACCGGCACGTACAGCTTCAGGAAGGTTCGGAGCGCCGCCGCGGCCGCATCGGCGGACGGATACACGGCCTGGATCAGGCGCAGGGGCGTGCCGCCCGTGCCGGCGGGCCGGTATTCGCTGACACTCGCATCGACGGCCGGCCCGAGGCCGAGCACGTCATTCGGCGCAAGGTAATACACCGAGTTGAGCACGTAGTGGGACCGGAAGAAGCAGGTGCGGTCGGGGCGCAGGGCGAAACGCTCCCCCAACCGGACCGGGATCCTCGACAGGATTTCCGGCGGCTGACCATTCGCGGGCCGCTCTTTGACGATTGACCTGGCGATCGCCAGCACCTGGGCGCGCGACTCGGGCGATTCCCGCGACGCCATGACCCGGCCGTACAGATTCTGGCTCCAGAACCGCAGCAGGCCGCCGCCGTAGAGCGCGTCATGCGAGGGGACCGCAGGGTGGGAGTGGCGACTCTGGCCCCGCCCATGAAGGTCGAGGACCTCCCCGCCCCAGTCATTGGACAGTAATCCGAACGCATCGTCCGGACTCTTCATCCAGTAGAGTTCGACCTTGATTGTGCCGAGCCGCTTCTCCGGCGCCGAGTACTCGTACACGTCGAGGTGTTCGAACCGGTATGCCAGGTACAGCTCGCCAGCCCCGTCCATGTAGTCGAAGATCGTCTCTTCGTCGATGCGCCGGGGCGCGTCCGGGCGAACCCACTGTCCAGCCTGCTTGGGCAGGCTGACGATGGTGTCGGCGCCGACGCCGCCGGCCACGGATCCGGCGGCATGCTGAGGCGGAGACTGCGCTGCGGGCAGACCCTCGGCCGGATGGGGACTGGCCGCCAGAAGCGAGAGCGTCGCGAGCCTGATCATGCAGCGCACGGTCTTCTGACCCCGGACATTACTGCGCGAGAATGCAGGAGTCAATTCCCGCCACCGCCTCGCCGTCAGGGCTTCAGGATGCCGTCCCAGCCCGCGCGGTATGCGGGCCGCTTGATGAGCGGGGCGGCTTCGGGCGCGTTCCGGGCGCGCATGTTCACGTAGTCCCACTCGATCTTCTTCCCGGTCCGGTAGGCGACGTTGCCGAGGTGGTTCGCCTCGGTCGTCCAGCCGGCGTACTGGAAATTCGAGCCCGGCACCGGACCGAGTCCCTTGGCGTAATTGACCCATTCGACCCAGTGGCCGGGCGAGCGCGGCAGCGTCTCGGGCGGCGCCTGGAAATCCTTGAACTTCGCCTCGGGCAGCAGCTTCCCGTTGCCGAGCAGCATGCCGTGGTCGCCGATGAACACCTGCGAGCGGCCGCCCCATTCGGGCACCCATCCCGGCGGCTTGCTGTCGCCCTGGTGCCACACGAGCTTCACGGGTGGCGCTCCGGAGGGCGACGCCGGGAACTCGTACGTCACCCTCATCGTCGCGGGCGCGAGTTCGCTGTGAGGTACGGGGACGTTCGGCGACGTCGCTTCGATCGTCAGCGGCTGCCTGATGTCCAGCACCGTGTACGCCACGTCGTTGTCGTGACTGCCAAGGTCGCTCATGGTCCCGTTGCCGAAATCCCACCACCGATACCACCGGGGGCCGGGGAAATACGTCGCGTGGTACGGCCGCGCCGGGGCCGGCCCGAGCCACAGGTCGAAGTGCAGCGTCGGCGGAACCGGCATCGCGTTCTTGAACCGGTCGACGATCTGAACGCCGTTGTAGAACCCGTGCGGCTTGTCGTACTTCTCCGCGGACGCCGCATCCTGAAGGCCCCACGCGCGTTCCGCCCACACGTGGACCTCGCGCACCGGGCCGATGACGCCGGTCATCAGGATTTCCTTGATCCTGCGCCGGGAGGGCGAGGCGTGGCCCTGATTGCCCATCTGCGTCGCGAGCTTCGGGTACTTCGCGGCCGTCTCGCGAATGAGCCGGGCTTCCCAGATGTTGTAGGAGAGGGGCTTCTCGCAATAGACGTGCTTGCCGTGCGTCAGCGCCAGGTAGGTCGCGAACGCGTGCGTGTGGTCGGCCGTGGACACCACGACGGCGTCGAAGCCGCCCGGGTTGTCGAACACGCGCCGCAGGTCGTTGAACGTTCTGGCCTTGGGGAACCGCTGGGACGCGGCGTCCAGGGCGGTCTGGTCCACGTCGCAGAGGACGGCGACGTTCTCGTCAGGGTGTAGCGCGGCCTGGGCGCCGCGCCCGGGCGTGATGGTGAGCTCGCCGAGATTCGCGTTGCCGCGTCCGCCGCAGGCGATGAACGCGATGTCCAGCTTGCCGTTCAGGTTCCGGCCCCGCAGCAGCGCGGGGGCCCCCGCGACGACGCCGGCGGCCGTCAGAGCCCCGCCGACAAACTCACGGCGCGTCAGTTGACGCGCGACCGCCTTCTTCGTTGCCTTCTTCATGGCTCTGCTCCTTGCCGCGAAGCTCCTCGGCGGAATCCGTCCGGCCCCATGGTATGCCCGGGACGCCCGACTTGCCATGGTTTCCCGCAGCCGCTCTCCTATGAGCGAATCCGGCCGGACCTCGGGCACAATGGGCGTTCATGGACCGACGTCGCGGCTGGATTCAGTTGACGGCTGTTGCCGCAGGGTACGCTGTCGCGTTCCTGGCCATCCGGCGCGTCATCCCCTTCGCCCTCGCGTCCCCGTGGTTCGTGCTCGTCGCGATGATCTGCTTCCTCGGCCTTGCGTTCGTGGCGCAGCCCCTCGTGATGATCAGGATGCCCCGCCCGCTGAGGACGATCCGCGGGTGGGAGCGTGAGGGCGGGATGTATCGCATGCTGGGCGTGCCGGCGTACGGCCGGCTGCTGCGCCGAACCGCGCTCCGGCTCTTCAACCGCGACGTCTACCTGCACAACGGGCTTCGCGACACGCGCAGAGTCGGCGCCGAGCTCGAAGCGGCGGAGGCCTCGCATTTCTGGGCGGCCGCCCTCGTGGTGCCCTACATGATCCACGTGGCGCTCGCGGATCGATGGAGCGCCCTGCTGGGGGTCTCGCTCGCCCAATTGCTGATCAATGTCTATCCCGTCATGCACCTCCGCCTCAGCCGACACCGCCTGGATCGGCTTGCGTTGAGGCGGTCGCCTCGGCGCGCGCGTGTTACTTTGCAGCGATAGCGGCCATGATCGCGTCGGTCTCCATCACGGGATAGATCTCGATGGAGCCGAGGTCGCTCCACACGTGGCTGCCCTTGAACGCCGCCGCGGCATCGGCCGCGTCGATGAGCCGGAACACCCGGCCGGAACCAACGTAGCTCCACTCTCCGAGGATCTTCATGCCCTCGGGCACCGCGGGCCCCTTGTCGAGCCGGCGCTTGATGACCTCGTTCCTGTTCGCGGGCGGATACGTGTAGACCGTCATGAACAACATGGCACTACCTCCTGGATGCAGTGGCACGGGATGGCCGGGCAGAGGAGTGCCCGGCGCGCGGGCGCGGCGAGATCGATCATCGGGGCGTGGCGCGTCATGACGAAAGTGCCTCCGCGCCGGACTGTCGACTTGGGTGGATGCAACTGCAGTATGCGCCCGCGCCGGAAATGCTGTCAACAGGCGGCCGCCCGCCTTCGCCTCCGCCACCCGGGGGTTCGCGGCGGCTGCGTCTCGAGGGGGGCGGACTGTGATTGAATAGGCTGGCAGCCGCGCGTCCCGAGCCGTGGAGGACCGCCGATGAATTCGCCCCGCTTCCGATACGCGTTCGACTACGCCGCCACGCTCCACGCGGCCGACCTCCGCAAAGGCGCCAGGATCCCCTACCTCTCCCACCTCCTCGAAGTCTGCGCCATCGTCATGCGCTACGGCGGCAACGAGGACGCGGTGATTGCCGCGCTCCTCCACGACGCGGCGGAGGACCACGGAGGCAAGGCAAGGCTGGTGGACATCCAGCGCAACTTCGGCAAGACGGTGGCCTCGATCGTCGAGGAGTGCACCGATACCACGAGCCGCCCGAAGGAATCCTGGGAGATTCGGAAGCGGAACTACGTGAAGCACGTGCCAGGGGCGTCGCGCGGCGGGCTGCTGGTGTCGGCCGCGGACAAGCTTGCGAACGTCCGCGCCATCCTCGCCGACCACTACGTCGTCGGCGACGAGGTCTACAAGCGCTTCAAGCGCCCGAAGCGGCGCACGCTGTGGTACTACAACGCGCTCAGCCGGGCATTCACCACACACTTCCCCGGCGACCTCGCGAAGGAGCTGCGCCGCACGGTGGCCGAGCTGAACCGGGTATCGAAATACAAGCCGGGGCGCTGACCCCGGCGAGCTCGGGCGTCAGCGCCGCCGAGCGGCGGTGGCCTGCTTCACCAACTCCACGATCTCGGCCGGCGCCAGCTGTGCCTGCTGCACGCGCGCGCCGGACGCCGCGAACTGCGGCCCGGCATTGTGGACAACGAGCCGGCCCGGAACCATTTCAGACGCGGTCTGCACGTCTCCGGCCCTGCGAAGACCGGGGACGTACGCGTGCGCCAGGTAATCCTCGTCGCGGCCGGTGTCGAAGCCGTCGACATCGAGAATGGCGAGGCGCGGCGGTTCGATGGCCGAGGCGAGCGCGCCGGCCAGCGCCGCATCGCCGGCGGCCACGAGAATCGCGCTCGGTTCGGCGCGAAGCGCGGCGACAATGTCCGCCACGCGCTGGCTGGCGGCAGTCCGGTTGTACGTCTCGAAATGCCGGACCTTGTCCGCGGCGTCCTGGTCGAACGGCGTGAACGTGATGGCGCGGACCGCGTAGCCCGCTTTTCGCAGCGCCGCGTCGATCTCCGGAGTCGTCCCCGCCACCAGTACGGGAGGACGGCGCGTCGGGATCATGGCTGGCGGTTTCGACGCGGCCTCGTGCGCGAACCCGAGCGCATGCCGGAGCGCGGCGGCCCGCACGGACAGGGGCGTCAGGGCGAGCTGCCGCTTCGCGCCGTCAATCCACGAACGCGTAAGTTGATCGGCCGTTACCGCACCGTCGGGCAGCGGGCGGCCGTGGAAGACCAGGAGTGCCGGCAGCGCGTCCGGGGTGAACGACGGCTCCGGCACCCGGCCTGCTGATGGCGCGCCCTTCAGCCAGCGCGCCATCCAGCCGTACATGGCTTCGCGGCTGTCCTTGTTGTAGTTGTGCTCGGCGGTGAAGCGGACGGCATGCACGCGGTCGGCCGCGCCGGCCAGGGTGTAGATGGCGCGCACGGCCGGGAATTCCACCTCGAGGGTTTCGTTCGTCCAGTCGCCGGTGGCTGAGATCATCAGCATCGGCCGCGGCGCAATCGTGGCGGCGATTTCGGCGTTGTTGGTCTCGAGCCGCAATCCCGGCAAGTTTTCGCACAGACAGCCGCCCTGCATGTGCAGCGAGATCATGTTGACGGGCACCGCCGCGGCCACGCGCGCGTCGGCGGCCGCGAGCATGAAGGTTTGCGTGCCGCCGCCAGACTCTCCCGTGATGCCGATGGCGTCTCGCTTCACGTAGGGCAGCGACTCGAGGAAGTCGAGGCTGCGCATGCTGTTCCAGAGCTGCAGCCCGGCAAGGCTCAATCCCCACAGGTGCTCGCGAGGACCTCCGAACGTGTGCGGCAGCTGGCGGCTGTCATTGTAGCCAATCATGTCGTACGAGAAGACGACGAAGCCCTGTCGCGCGAGGGTGATGGCGCGCCCAGGGCCCGAGACGAGCGGCGAATTCTCGAAGCGCCCGTAGGTCCAGTGTCCGTGGGCCGAGAGCACCGCCGGGAACGGGCCTTCGCCCACCGGCCGGTACAGGTTGCCCGTGACGAAAAACCCGGGAACGCTCTCGAAGTACACCTTCGAGACGGCGTAGTCGCGGTGTTTCAGTTCGTCAAAGACAACTGGATTGAGCGGCGTCCGGGCCGGCAGCGGCAGCAGGCCTGCCGACGCGAGGACGTGTTCGCGAACGTACGCAGCACGCGCGTCCCACTCGGCCCGGGACGTGAAGACAGGGGCGGGGAACCGGTCATCGAGCGTGCGGTACTGGGCGCCGGCGGCGGCCGGCAGGGTCGCGAAAAAGACGACAACGGCTGGGATTGCGGCGCGCATGCGCGGAGGGTATCACGGGAGCGTTCGCAGAGTCTCCAGGGTGCGATCGACCTCGGCGTCGTGGTTGCACACGTGGAAGGAGACGCGCACGCAGTTGGCCCCGCCCTCGGCCACCGAGCGTACCCTGATCTTCGCCTTCGCGAGCCGCTCGTTGATCTGGCTGTAGGTGTAGCCTTTCATCCGGAAGCTGATCATCGCCGTCCGGTATGCCTCCTCCTGCGGCGACAAGACGTCAACGCCAGGGATCTCGAGGAGCCCGCGGGCGAACTTCCCGGCCATCGCGCGGTTGTGCTGCCAGATCCGATCCACGCCGATCGCGTGCACGAAGTCGAGCGCCGCGCCCAGTGCGTAGAACAGCGCGTCGTTCTGGGACCCGTACTCGTAGCGCTGCGCGTTCGGCGGCAGCTCTAGGATGCCCTTGGCGAGATCGAACCGCGCCGCGCCGGCCGTCATGGGCCGCAGCGTGTCGAGAAGGTCCGGGCGCACATGCAGGAACCCCGTGCGCTTCGGTCCCATGATCCACTTGTGCGTGCTGCAGGTGTAGAAGTCTGCGCCGGTATCGGCCAGGTCGAAGGGCACGCACACCGGCGCCTGGGCCCCGTCGAGGGCGAACCACGCGCCCCGGTCGTGCGCGACTCTCGCGATGTCCCGGACCGGGAACAACTGGCCGGTGGTGCACGTGACGTGGCTGAGGAAGACTAGCCGCGTCCGCGCGCCGGCAAGGGCCGCAACGCGCTCGACGTTTCCCTGCGCGCGCACCAGATCGGGCTCGAACGCCTTGATCACGATGCCGTCGCGCTGCATGCGGTTCAGCAGGGCGGTGTTGAGCGCCACGTGCTCGTGCGTGGACGTGATGACCTCGTCGCCCTTCTTCAAGGGCAGGCCGTTGACGATGATGTTGATGCCTTCGGTGGCGCAACTGATGAGCGCGAGGTCTTCCTTGCGGCAGGAGGGGCCGAGCAGGCGGGCCAGGCGCTCCTTCACGCCCCACCACAGCGTGCCGTCGTGGCCGGCGCTCGGCGCACGCTCCTCGCTCCGCGTCCACTCCCACAGGCTGTTGAGCACGGGCGTCGGGCAGGATCCGAGCCCGCCGAAGTTCAGGTATGTCCACTCGGGATCGAGGACGAACTGGTTGCGCACGACCTTCCAGAGCGCCGCGTCGCCGCCACTGGCCGCCTCCTGGAGCGCCTCGCGGAAGCCGGCCGCTTGAGCGAAGCCGGGAACGGCCAGGCTGCCCACTACCGCCGCCATGCCCCTGAGGAATTCTTTCCTGTTCATTGCGTGCACCTCGTGCGAGCGGCATCCTACCCCACGGCGGGCCGGGCCGCCAGTCCGTTTACGACGTCGGTCAGGATCCGGTTGAACTCGTCAGGCCGCTCGAGCATCGGGTAGTGCCCGGCGCCGGGCATGATGACGGCGTCGAAATCCGGCGCCAGTTTCCTGTTGGCTTCGAGGTCGGTGGGCCAGAGGTCGCCGTTGATTGCGCGGATGGGCACGCCCGCCCGCCGAAACACCGCGCCGAGGTCGTACCCGGAGAGGCCCTCCATGATGCGGGCCACGACTTCGGCGTCCATCGCGAGCATGATCATCAGCGCCCACGCCTGAAGGTCCGCGTGCTCGCCGGGATGGAAGAGCGCGCGGCACATCTTCGTGCAGGCGTCCTGGAAGTCGTTCCTGTACGCCGCGGCGCGGTCCCGCGCCTCTTCGGGCGCGAACACGTGCCCGGCGGCATGCAGCGTGTCCACGCCGACGATGCCGATGGCGCGGCCGGCGAGGCGCGGCGCCGCTTCGAGGGCCACCGGCCCGCCCAGGGAGTTGCCCACCAGCACGAGGTTCCGCAGGTCGAGCGCCTCGGCGACGTGTGCGCCGTCGCTCCCTGTTCCCGCTGGAGTCGCCGTGGCCGGCAAGGTCGAGCGCGGCCAGCCGGTACGCGCCGGCCAGCCCCGCCAGCTGCGCCCGCCAGAACGTGCGGCTCGCCAGGCCGCCGTGGATGAACAGCAGCGACACCGGCCCTGTTCCCGCATGCGAATAGA
>JAWOGY010000206.1:0-6139 GCA_046496425.1 Vicinamibacterales bacterium | reverse complement strand
AGCAACCGGGCCGCTTCGCGCTGGCTCTTGTCGACGATGTGCCGAACTTCGGCGTCGATCAGCACCGAGGTGGCCTCGCTGTAAGGCCGCTGCTGGAAGGCCGCAGGCAGACCGTCATCCTGGGGCGCGACGAAGCTGATCGGGCCGAGCGTCTCGCTCATCCCCCACCGCAAGACCATGCGACGCGCAATCTCCGTCACCTGCTGGAGATCGTTCTCGGCCCCGGTGGTGACCACCCCGTAGACGATCTTTTCGGCCGCGCGACCGCCCAGCGCGCACGTGATGCGCGTCCGGAGATAGTCTTCGGCATAGCTGGTGCGATCGTCGATGGGAAGCTGCCAGGTCGCTCCGAGCGCCATGCCGCGCGGCACGATCGAGACGCGGTGGACGGGGTCGCTGCCCGGGACGAGCAACGCGAGGAGCGCGTGCCCCGCTTCGTGGTAGGCCGTGCGTTGCCGGTCGACCGGGTTGAGCAGAATGTTGCGAGCCGGCCCGAGGGTGATCTTCTGGAGCGCCTCGGCGAAGTCTTCTGCGCCGACCGTGTTGCCGTCCGTGCGCGCCGCCAGCAGCGCCGCCTCGTTGACCAGATTGCGCAGCTCGGCGCCGACCAGTCCGGGCGTCTCGGCGGCCAGGCGCTCGAGCGACACGTCGGGCGCCAGCGGGACGTGCTTGGTGTGCACCGCCAGAATCGCGGCACGGCCGGCGCGATCGGGACGCTGAACGACGACGTGCCGGTCGAAGCGCCCCGGTCGCAGCAGAGCCTGGTCGAGCACGTCCACGCGGTTGGTTGCCGCCAGGACGATCACGCCTTCCCGGGAATCGAAGCCGTCCATCTCGGTGAGGATCTGATTCAAGGTCTGCTCGCGCTCGTCGTGACCGCCGATCTGCGAGCCGCTGCCCCGTGTGCGGCCGATGGCGTCGAGTTCGTCGATGAAGATGATCGCGGGCGCCGCCTCCCGCGCCTGTTTGAACAGGTCGCGCACCCGGGACGCCCCGACCCCGACGATCATCTCGATGAACTCCGACGCGCTGAGACTGAAGAATGGCACGCCCGCCTGGCCGGCCACGGCGCGCGCGAGCAGCGTCTTGCCCGTGCCGGGCGCACCGATCAGCAGCACGCCCTTGGGCACGGTGCCGCCGAGCCGCTGGTACTTCGCCGGGTTCTTCAGGAAGTCGACGAGCTCGACCAGATCGTTCTCGGCCTCGTCGATCCCCGCGACGTCGTCGAACGTCACCTTCGGCTGCTCCTCGCTGTAGCGCTTGGCCCGGCTCCGGCCGAGGCCGAACACTCCGCTGCCGGCGGCGGCGGCAGCCCGACGACTGAACAGCACGAACGCGCCGACGAGCAGCAGAGTCGGTCCGAAGCCGACCAGCAGCTTGAACCACGACGACGCATTCTCGTCGACGGCCTTGATGATCACGCCCTTCTCATCGAGGCGCTTCTCGAGATCCTGGTCCGCGAAGGCCGGCCGCTGCGTCCGGAACTGCATCGACGCGCGCGGCGTGGGCGCGTCGGCAGGCAGCCCCCCGGTTCCCTTCGGCGGGTAAGTCGTGTTCGACTTGAACGTCCCCTGGATGGCGTCGCCAACGCTGGTCACGTCGGCAACGTTGCCTGCCTCGACCTGCTGCTTGAAAAAGGTGTAGGGGACGGTGATCGACTCGGGGTCCGGGAAGAAGAATTGCGTCGCCAGGTAATTGGCGAGCAGGATCACGAGGAAGAACAGCCACCAGGGCCTCGGCCGCACGGAGCGGCCACCGGATGCCGCCTCTTTCGGCGTCGGCATGGGACCGCTCGGTCCCCCTGGCGGTGCGAAGTTCGGTGGCTTTTTCGACATGGGCTGTGGCGCGAGCTTCGATGCGCCCCTGCCCATGTTATGAGCGCTCGCGTTCAGGGTCTGTGCAGTCCGGCACAGGCCGCTCAACGCAGGATAGCGTCTATCGCAGCAGCACCAGGCCGTCCGGGCGAGGAGTCCAGCCCGTTATCGTCGAACGCACGCCCCAGTAATTCGTCGGCCGGTACAGGAACACCCACGGGGCGTCGTCCCGGACAATCGTGTAGATCTCCCGGTAGAGTCTCTGGCGGTCGGCATCCGCGACGGTCGCCTGGGCTCTGTCGATCAGGGAGTCCACCTGCGGGTTCTGGTATCCCTCCCACCAGGGTCCGCGCAATCCGGAATGCAGTTTTTCGCGCAGGACGCGGAAAGTACTGCGCGGGCTCGAGTCGAAGCAGCACGCGTCGTTGATCTTCTTGTCCCGGACCATCTCCGAGTACGCCGCGCGGTCGCCGTGTTCGACCACCTTCACGCCGATCCCCACCTGTTTGTACTGCTCCGCCATCATCCGGGTGAGCGCGGGCGCTTCGTCGGGCATGGTTGACGGGATGTCGAACACGAGCGTCAACCCCTTGCCGTAGCCGGCTTCCGCCAGCAGCCGCCGGGCCTTCTCCGGGTCGTGCGGATACGCGGGCGTCTCGGGGTTGTAGCCGAAGTGGTGCGCCGTCAGGTACCCGTTGAGGCGCGTCGCGCCCCCATTCATGACCCCGGCGATGATCGCGTCCACGTCCAGCGCGTAGTTCAACGCCTGGCGCACGCGGCGGTCCTTGCACGGGCCGTTCTGCGCATTCAGCATGAAGATGATGCACAGGCCGCTCTCGCGCTCGTGCGCAGTGGCGCCGCCGGCCGCGGCCAGGCGCCTCTTGCCTTCGATGCCAATGCCGGCGGCCACGTCGGCTTCGCCACCTAACAGGGCATCGACCCGCTTGCGGGCGTCGGGCTCCGCCACAAAACGAATCTCAGGGTAGCGCGGCGCCGGTCCCCAGTAGGGGTCGTGGGCCGCCAGCACGACCAGGCTGTCATCCTGCGAGACGATCCGGTACGGACCGCTGCCGACCAGCGTCTTGGGCAGGCCGGGCAGCTCGCGTTCGGGTCCGATGAGGATGGACGCCATCAGGTCCAGGAGGTCGGCCATGGGCTCGGCCGTGAAGATGCGGACCGTGGACTCGTCGAGGGCCTGCACTTCGGCGGTGCCAAGATAGGTGGCGAGCACACCCTGCGTCCCGAAGGCACCGCCAATGGCCGGATCGAGCGCCCGCCTGATGCTGGCCACGACGTCCGCGGCCCGCAGGGTCTCGCCGTTGTGGAACGTGACGCCCTTGCGCAGCGTGAACGTCCAGGCGCGCGCGTCGTCCGCCACGCTCCAGCGCTCCGCCAGCGCCGGCTGGTAGCCCCCATGTTCGTCGATGGCGACTAGCGCCTCGTAGATCGACAAGAGGATGTTGAGACGGTTGACCGAATCGCTGACGATGTGAGGATCGCCGAGGGCGACGGAAGACTGGACCACCGTCGAGTGTGCCGCCGGCGCGACTGGAGATGGGCCGCCTTCGCAGCCCGCGGTTGCCAGGACCGGAACGAGAACGAACGCGGTGGCCTTCATGGATGCCTCCCTTTGCGCACCCATTATCCACACGCCGGCAGGCGCTGTGCTATCAGCGCCCCGGCCACCCGCGCGGTGACGGACTGGGCCGAGAGCACGGGGTGGCCCGACGCGCGAGCCACGTCACGGCGCGAGTCTTCGCCGTGGCCCATGCAGTCGAGGACGACGAGTTCGATGGCCGCGTCAGCCAGTTCCCGGCCTGCGCGCGCGAGGTCATCGGCGTCTCCAGGGGCGGCCCAGGTGACGGTTGCCGCAAACCCGTCGGCCTGCCATTTGGCGCGCGCCGCTTCAACCTGCCCCGGCACGGGCGTCACCACGCCGATGTTCCGCGTCTGCATCACCTCGGCCGCGCACGCGGGAACCAGGCGGCCCGGCCGCAGTACGGGCACTGGGCACACGATGTCGGGAAAATCTCCCGCGCACCAGATGACGACAAGTCGCGCACCCGCCGCGGCAAGGCCGGCCGCGCAGGCCGTGACGCGCGGCACGAGCGCCTTGAGCGGCACTTCGGCCGTCGCACCATCGGCCAGCCGGACCAGCAGCGGATACGGCCCGTCCCCGTTCTCGAGCAGGCGGATCTCCTCACGCGTGAGGCCATCCAGGGCGCCGACGACATGGATCGTCGTCCCGCCGGCGTAGGGGCGGCACGCGCGCTCGATGTCGGGGCGCGGCGTCTGGCCGATGGTCACGATGCCAAGCATCTTCCCTCCCCCTGCGCCCCGGCCCCTGTTCTCATGACGGCCGGCTGCCATCGCGACTGCCGCCCTACTTCAGCGTCACGTTCAGGTAGACGGAGTGCCGTCCATAGGTTTCGAAGAACGGCCTGAACGGCACGCCATCGATCGTGAACCGCAGCGTGGCGGGGTCGCCGGAGGCTGATGTGGCGAGGTCGCCGGCGTCGAGGGTGATCGGCCGCCAGTCGCTCCGGGGCGCCGACTCCTCTGCCGCCAGCAGCACGGGGCCGTAGAAGATACTGGCCACGTTGGGCTGGTCCATCACCGGCGCCAGGTAGAACGAGAACGGGATCCTCACATCGATGCTGTCGTTCGCACGCCACGTCCTGCGAAGGGTCACGTAACTGCCCGGCTCGGCCTTCAGCGCCTCTGCCCGGCCATTGATCGAGACAATGAAGCCCCTGGTCGCCCACCGCGGCACGCGGATGCTGATGCCGAACTCGCCGCTCCCCTCGATGAGAAGCCGCGTCGTGTCGGCGTATGGGAAGTCGGTCCGCTGCCGCACCACGACCTTGCGCTCCGCCCAATCGAGCGTCGAAGGCACGAACAGGTTGACGTACAGCGTCCTGTCGTCGGCGCTCCTGAAGTAGATCGAGTCCTGCAGCTTGGTGTGGCTCTCGAGCGCCGTGCCGTTGCAGCACGTGAACCCGCTCATGTCGGCGTTGCCGAACCGCTTCTGCGCGCCGGGGTTCAGCGGGACGTGGTAGGTATTGCCCGGATTGTCCTCGGCGACCGACGCCAGGATATGGTTGTAGAGCCCGAGTTCGTAGTGATCCATGTACTTCGCGGTCTGGTCGTACATGAACAGCTGCCGATCGAGCTTCAGCAGGTTGTAGGTGCAGCAGGTCTCGTTCTGCCCGCCGCTGGCGAAGCCGTGCTCCCAGAGCGAGTCGGGCTCGGCGGTGAAACACTCGGCGTTGTTCGGCGTGCGCGCGCCGGCCACGCCGCCGATGGCGTACATGTAGCCGTTGGTCGCGATGTCCCAGAAGTTGTCTGCGATGTCGTAGTAGGGCCGTTCCCCGGTGCCGCGGAACGTCTCGAGCGCCCCGGTGATCTGCGGGATGTGCTGGTTGGCGTGCTTGCCGCGGATCGTATCGACATTCGCCGCCAGGCCGTGGTCGCGATCCGCATTGCCGAAGAACACGTTCACGTTGTCGAAAAGCTTCGCGCACTCCAGGAACTGCCGGTCGCGCGTCAGCCGGGACAGCCGCGCCAGCACTTCGTTCATGCCGCCGTACTCGCCGGCAATGTAGCGGCTCCACATGCTGATGCGGGTCTCGGCCGGGAGCGCCTGAAGCCGCGCGTGCACCCACGCGCCCATCCCCTGGGCGATCTCCAGCGCCTTGCGGTTGCCGCCCACCTCGTAGCAATCGAGCAGGCCGGCGAGGATCTTGTGCAGCGTGTAGTACGGTGCCCAGATCTGCGTGTCCTGCGTGCCGTACGTCGCGCCCTTCTCGAGCATGATGAACTGGTCCGGCGGATACGCGCTGATGAAGCCCCGCCCCCAGTTCCAGTAGTCGGTCCGGATCGCCCCGGCCCGCAGATTCGAATCGAAGCTCGCACGCCCGGGCCCGAGCGGAACCTGTGTCGGATCGGCGTTGAACGGGCCGCCCTCGGTCGCTGGCCGGCCGGACTTCCGGGCGAGCTCGTAGAGCGTGTCAACCAGGTAGTTCATCTTCTGCAGGAAGTTGGCCCGAAGCGACTCGTCGTAGGTCGTGCTCGCGTAGGCCTGCGCGATCGCCGACAGGTAGTGGCCGCTCGCGTGCCCGCGCAGCCTCGTCGTCTGGTTGTCCCAACCGCCAAGTTGCGTGGCTCCCGCGGGCTGCGGCTGGCCGAACGCGTCCCTGAAGTTGTAGAGGAAGTTGTCGGGGTTGGTCGCTGCCAGCCCCCCGATGAACTTATCGCGGTTCCTGAGGAAGGGCGTGTCGCGCCCCTGGGTATCCTGGTTCAGGACGACACGGCCAAGCGCGAAT
>JAWOGY010000199.1:0-6044 GCA_046496425.1 Vicinamibacterales bacterium | reverse complement strand
CCGCACCCGTCGCGCCGCCGGCGGCCGCCACGCGCAACGCGCAGGTGACGGCGACGCGGGGCATGGTGGCGTCGGCGCACGCGCTGGCTTCCCAGGCCGGTCTCGAGATGCTCGAGGCCGGCGGCAATGCCGTTGATGCCGCCGTCGCCGCCGCCTTTGCGATCGGCGTCGTCGAGCCGAACGCCAGCGGGATCGGCGGCGAGGGGATGATGGTCGTCTACCTCGCCGGCCCGGGGAAGGCCGTCGCCATCGACTACCGCTCGGCGGCACCCGCCGCGCTGGACTTTCCGGGCGGCGTGCCGGGCACCGGGCATGCGGCGGTCGCCATCCCTGGTACGGTGGCCGGCCTGGCCGAAGCGCTGCGCAAGTACGGCACCCTGCCTCTCTCCCGCGTACTCGCGCCGGCCATCCGCCTGGCCGATCAGGGTTTCGTCGTCAGCCCCACGCTCGCGGGAATCATCATCGACAACTTCGACGCCATTCGGGCCAACGCGCCGCTCGCCAGGCTGCTGTGCCCTGGGGGCCTGCCGCTCGAAGCCGGCGACACGCTGAAGAACCCGGACCTCGCGGCCAGCCTCCGCGCCATCGCGGAAGGCGGAGCCGGCGTGTTCTACACGGGCGCCCTCGGCGAGGCCATCGCGACCGAGATGGCCGCACAAGGCGGGCGGATTACCCTCGCCGATCTCGCCTCGTACAAGGCCATCGAGCGCGAGCCGGTCCGGGGCCGGTATCGCGGATACGACGTCGTCTCGGCGCCGCCGCCCGTTGCCGGCGTCACCCTCGTCGAAATCTTGCAGATTCTCGGCGCGTTCGACCTGTCGAAGGAAACGCCGCTGTCGCCGCGCTACGTGCACCTGGCCGCCGAAGCCATGAAGCGCGGCTTCGCGGACTATGCGGCCGCCGTCGGAGACCCGGACTTCGTGAAGGTGCCGGTGGCGGAACTGCTGTCCGCCGACTACGCGAGGGCCCGCGCCGCCGAAATCAAGCCGGACCTCATCACGCCGAAGGTCGCAGCCGGCACGGCCGCGAAGAAGGAATCCCCGAGCACGACGTCGCTCTCGGTCGTCGATGCGCACGGCAACATGGTCGCGCTCACCCAGACGATTTCTGATTTCTTCGGCGCGAAGGTCCTCGTCGCGGGCACGGGGATCATCCTCAACAACGAGATGAAGAACTTCGGATCGCGCGGGCCCAACGCAATCGCGCCAGGCAAGCGGATGCGGACGATGATCGCGCCGACGCTGCTGCTGAAGGACGGCAGGGCCTTCGCCACGCTCGGCACGCCAGGCGCGGCCCGCATCGTCTCGACGATGACGCTGCTTGTGTCGAACCTGGTCGACTTCGGCATGGGGATCCAGGAAGCGATCGAGGCCCCGCGCTTCTACGCCCGGGACGTCGAAGCCGACCTGGCCGTCGAGGCGCGGGTGCCGGCCGCCACCATCGCCGCGCTCACGAAGATGGGGTACCGCATCAAGGCCTATCGCGACTTCGACCTGTTCTTCGGCGGGGCCCAGGGCATCGTGATCGAACCGAAGACGGGGATGAGAATCGGCGGCGCCGATCCCAGGCGGGACGGGGCGGTGGCTGGGTACTAGTGGGGTCAGGTCCAACATTCAAGCAAAACGCTTGAATGTTGGACCTGACCCCACAGACGCGCGACAATCGGGGACATGAGACGCACCGGCCGCCGCGCCGTTATTATCGCCCTCGCCGCCGCGCTTGGAGCCGCCGCGCCGGCGATCCGTGCGACAGACGGTTCCGCGCCCCACGCTCGCGGCACGATCAGGCCGCTGTATGCAGGCCAGGAAGCCGTTCCCGGTGTCGTCGCCATGCCCGGCCAGTGGCTGCAGGGTTACGTGAAGACCGTATCGGGCGACACGCTCGTGTATCCGTGGGCGTACCCGGGCCAGACCAGATCCCTGCTCAGCCGCGCGACCACCGGCAGGATGGGCGTGGCGTGGCTGGGCGAGCCGGCGCCGGCGGGCGGCGCGGACGACCGCGTGACGTATCTCTGGCATGCGGGAACGGCGTCCGGGTCCGGCGCGCATGCCTTCACCTTTGCGATCAATGGGATTCCCGTGGCGGCGTTCAGGTCGGGCAGGACGCCCGACGATCGCGGGTGGACCGTGAAGGGCTCGGACGGCGCCGTGCTGTCGTTCAGAACGACCCGGGTCGGCACCTTCAACGAGTTGTTCGGGTTCATGTGGGTGACGGCGCCCCGGTCGCTCTTCGGCACGGGCGCCCCGCAGTTCTCGGTAACGGGCGAGGCCGCGGCGAGCCAGGACTACTACCTGGGCCCGGAGCAGCCGGTGCAGACGTTCGTGCGCGCGCGGGCGGAGCAGGCGGTGTTCGCAAGCGGCGAGCGCGCGATTCGAATCGAGATCAGCACCGCGCGCGATCCCGAGGCCGTCAGCATCGAGGCGGGCGGCGCCCCGGTCCTCTCCGAGACGCAGCCGGGCTACACGAGCCTGCTGATACCTGCCGGGCCCAACACCGATCGGCCGCGGCCCGTGTCCATCGCCGTCGGCAGCGCCGCTCCCGTGTTCCAGACGCTTTCGCTCAAGGCGGTCAAGCCCCGCGCGCTCCACCTGCTTCCCCACTCTCACGTGGACATCGGCTACTCGGATCCGCAGCCCGAGGTCGAGCGCAAGCAGTGGAAGAACCTGCGCGACGCGGTCGCGCTCGCCCGGGCGACGGCGTCGTATCCGCCCGAGGCGCGCTTCAAGTGGAATGTCGAAGGTCTGTGGTCGGTCGAGAGCTACCTCAAACAGGCCTCGCCGGACGATCGGGAAGCGTTTCTCGCGGCCGTGCGGAGCGGCACGATCTCCCTCCAGGCCAACGACACGAACCTCCTCACGGGCCTGGCGACGCCCGAGGAACTCCGCCGCTGGACGTCGGGATCGCGCCGCCTGCGGGCCGCCTACAACCTCGGGCCGATGCCGACGGCCATGCATTCGGACATTCCCGGCCTCAGCTGGACGTCGGTGGCGGCCCTTTCCGAGGCCGGCGTCCGCTATTTCAGCAGCGGCCCGAACTACATGCCGGGCCTCCCCGATGGCGGCGACCGCATCGGCGGCACGCTCAGGGCCCTCGGCGACAAGCCGTTCTGGTGGGTATCGCCCTCGGGCGAGGAGCGGCTGCTCTTCTGGATGGCGGGGCGCGGCTACTCCTGGTTCCACGGCCTCAACATGGGCCGCATGACCGATCGCAGCCGCGACGACGTGCTGCAGTACGTGGACGCGCTTGCCGGCGCCGGGTATCCCTGGGACATGGTGCAGGTGCGGTACACGATTGGCGGCGACAACGGCCCGGTCGATCCGTCGCTGCCGACAGCGGTGAAGGCGTGGAACGAGCAGTTCGCCTCGCCGCGGCTCGTCATCAACACGGCCGACGCGATGTTCGCGGAGTTCGAGCAGAAGCACGGCCCGCGGCTGCCCGTGCTCTCCGGCGACATGACGCCGTACTGGGAGGACGGGGCCATCTCGAGCGCGGCGGAGGAGGCGATGGCGCGCGCGGCGGCGCGCCGCCTCGTGCAGGCCGAGACGCTGTGGGCCATGCGCGAACCGGCCGCGTTTCCGGCGGCCGATGCCGAGGAGGCCTGGCGCAACCTGATTCTCTGGCACGAGCACACCTGGGGCGCGGCCGACTCGGTCAGTCAGCCAGACCGCGCCGACGTCGTTGCGCAATGGACCTACAAGCGCGCGTTCGCCCTTGAAGCGGCGAAGCGGTCGGCGGCCCTGCTCGACGGCGCCGCGCCCGCTCCCGGCAGCGCCATCGACATTGTGAACACGCTGGCGTGGCCGCGCAGCGGGCTCGTGTTCCTGTCCGCGGCGCAGTCGGCCGGCGGCGACCGCGCGCGCACGGCGGACAACCGCGCGCTGCCGTCGCAACGCCTCAAGGACGGCCGCCTCGCCGTGTGGGTCGAGCAGGCGCCGGCACTCGGCTCCGTCAGGCTGCTCGTCGGCCCGGGCGAGGCCGCCGCGCCGAAGTCCCAGATGCGCGTGACCACGGGCGCGCTCGACAACGGGCGGCTGCAGCTGCAGCTCGACCCTCACGGCGGCACCGTGGCCCGGCTCGTGTGGCGGGGCCCGACGGACCGCAGGCCGGTGTTCGGACCGGCCTCGCCCCGGAGCCCGATCGGCCCGCCCGGAAGGCCCAGTTCCACGGCCATCGATCTCACGTGGCGATCAGGGGGAGCGGGCCGCGAAACGCCGCTGAACGCGGGGCCGCTCTTCCAGTACCTCTATGTGCCCGGCCGCGATCCGTCGCGGGCCGTCGGAGCGTCGGGCGGCGCCATTGCCGCCTCGGACATCGGCCCGCTCGTCTCGGTCATCGAGCTTCGGGGCCAGGCCCCCGCCACGAGCGGGATCCGCCGCACGCTCCGCGTGGCGGCCGGCTCAGACACGGTCGAGATGGACGTCGAGATCGACAAGATCGCGGTGCGCGACAAGGAGAGCGGGCACCTGGCGTTCCCGCTCAACGTGCCCGGCGGCGTGGCGCGCGTCGATCTCGGAGAGGCGCTGGTCGAACCCGAGCGCCACCAGCTGCCGGGATCGAACCGCGACTTCATCGGGGCGCACAGCGTGGTGGACGTCTCGAATGCCGACTCCGGGGTGTCCATCGCCACGCTCGACGCACCGCTCGTCCAGCTGGGCGCCATCACCGACGAGCGCCCAGGCGACCGCGGAACGCGGAACTGGCGCGAGCGCACGGCCGCTGGCACGACCGTCTACGCGTACCTGTTCAACAACTACTGGCACACCAACTACAAGGCGTACCAGCAGGGCCCCTTGACGTACCGCTTCGTGCTGAGGGCGCACGCGGGCCACGACGCGCTGGCGCTCCGGCGCTTCAGCGACGAACAGGACCATCCGCTGCTCGTCTTCGCGGCCGACCCGGCGGCGCCCGTCACCCGCGCCCCGTTCACCCTCGCGGGCGACCCGGTCACGCTGTCGTCGTTGCGCGTGGCAGAGGGCGGGACCGCGCTCCTCGCACGTCTCTTCAACCCGTCGCCGAAGCCGGCGTCGATCACGCTGCGGCCAGCCGGCCAGGGCGCCCGCGTGTCGATCGTCACGGGCGGCGCCGAGCAGGCCGTGCCGGACCTCCGCATCGCCGTACCAGCGCTGGGCACCCGCACCGTGCGCATCGAGCGGCGGTAAGGGTACACTGGCTCCGTCTACAGGGAGAACCGTGATGGTGTCACGCTCGCGATTGCTGTGGCTGGTCTTGTTCCTCGTTGTCTGTGCGCTCGCGGTCGGGTCCGCGTCGGGGCTCGATGCGCAGCGGCGCCCGGCCCAGAAGCCGGCCACGCCGGCCGTGCAGTCCGCGCCCGCACCGCCGCCCGCGCCCGCGCTCGGCCGGCTGCCGGCCATTCTCACCCTGCGCGAGCAGGAGGAGATGTACAACGCCTGGCTCACCGTCCGCCTCGAGCGCCTGCTGCCGGATCTCATGCGGCAGGAGGGCTTCGACATGTGGATCGTGATCTGCCGCGAAGCCAACGAAGACCCGGTGTTCAGATCCCTCGTCCCCTTCACGACGATGTACGCGAGCCGGACGACGATGCTGGTCTTCACCGACAAGGGGCCGGAAGGCATCGAGCGCCTGACCGTGAGCCGTTCCGGCATCGGCCAGTACTACAAGGCCGCGTGGGACCCCGACCGCACGGACCAGTGGTCGCGCCTCGGCGAGATCATCAGGGAGCGCAGCCCGAAGAAAATCGGCATCAACGAGTCGGACATGTTCAACTTCGGCGACGGCCTGACGGCGTCGCTCAAGGCGAAGCTCGTCGCCGCCGTGCCGGCCGAGCTGCAGTCGCGCATCCAGCCGGCCGAGCGCCTGGCCATCCGCTGGCTCGAACGGCGGACGCCCGACGAGATGGAGGTCTATCCGCACATTGTCGCTATCGCCCACGCGATTATCGCCGAGGCGTTCTCGCGCACCGTCATCACGCCCGGCGTGACAACGACCGACGACGTGGTGTGGTACTTCCGCGAGCGGTCGCGCCAGCTTGGCCTGACGAACTGGTTCCAGCCGACCGTGGACAT
>JAWOGY010000228.1:0-3763 GCA_046496425.1 Vicinamibacterales bacterium | reverse complement strand
GCGCGGGCAAGAGCACGCTGGTGGACCGGCTCTCCCTCGAACTGCGCCGGCGCAAGGCGACGGTGGGCATCATCGCCGTCGACCCGACCAGCCCGTACAGCGGCGGTGCCATTCTGGGCGACCGCGTCCGCATGCAGGCCCAGGCCGGCGACGACGGGGTGTTCATCCGGAGCATGGCGACGCGCGGTCATCTCGGCGGACTGTCGCGGGCGACGCACGAGGCGGCTTGCGTGCTCGACGCGGCCGGCAAGGACTGGGTCGTCATCGAAACGGTTGGCGTGGGCCAGGACGAGGTCGACATCGTCCGCACGGCGGACATCGCGATCGTCGTCCTCGTGCCCGGCGCCGGCGACGAGGTGCAGGCGCTCAAAGCCGGCATCATGGAGATCGCCGACGTCTTCGTCGTGAACAAGGCGGACCGGGAGGGCGCCGACCGCCTGGTCGCCTCAATCGAGGCCATGCTCGCGCTCGGCGAGGTGGAGCCCGGCGCCTGGCGGCCGCCCATCATGCGGACGCAGGCCACCACGGGTGCCGGCGTGCCGGAACTCGTCGCGGCCATCGAGGCCTTTCGCGCGCACACGGCGCCCGCGCAGGGCGAACGGCGGCGGCTGCGTCAGGAATTCAGGCTGCGCGAACTGGTGGCGGACCGGTTCATGGAGCACGTCGACCGCCACGTCCTGGCCGCCGGGGAACTCGACGGCATGCTGGCACGGATCGCGGAGCGCGGTCTCGACCCCTACACGGCCGCGAACGGGATTCTTGAACGGGCCCTCGGAAAGAAAGGGACATCGTGAAAGCGACACTGGATCACATCGGCATCGCCGTGGGCGATCTTTCGCAGGCGCTGGCGTTCTACCGCGACGCGCTCGGGCTCGACGTCGCACCTGTCGAGGAAGTGCCCTCGCAGCGCGTCCGGGCGCACTTCATACCCGTCGGCGAGGCGGCCATCGAACTGCTCGAACCGACGTCGCCGGATTCGCCCATCGCGAAGTTCATCGAGAAGCGCGGCCCCGGCGTGCACCATGTCACCTTGCGCGTCGACGACATCCGCGAGACGCTCGGCCGCCTCAAGGCGCGCGGCGTCCGCCTCATCGACGAGACCCCGCGCGAGGGGGCCGAGGGCGCGCTCGTTGCGTTTGTCCATCCCGCCAGCACCCACGGCGTGCTGGTCGAACTGAAACAACGCCTGAAGGACTGACCCATGGACTGCGAAATCGGTATCATCGGCGGGTCGGGCCTCTACGACATGGAGGGCCTCACCGATCGGCGCGAGGTGACGCTGGACACGCCCTTCGGCCCGCCGTCAGGCCCGTACGTGACGGCCACCCTGCGCGGGCGCCGCGTGGCGTTCCTCGCGAGGCACGGCGCGGGCCACCGCATCCTGCCGGGGGAGCTGAACTTCCGGGCGAATATCTTCGGGTTCAAGCTGCTCGGCGTCGAGCGGATCCTCTCGGCGAGCGCCGTCGGCAGCCTCCGCGATGACTACAAGCCGCTCGACATCGTCGTGCCCGACCAGTTCTTCGACCGCACGAAGGGGCGCGTGAGCACGTTCTTCGGCGGCGGCATCGCGGCCCACGTCGGGTTCTCGCACCCGGTGTGCGGCGAACTCGCGGCGCTGGCGGCAGCGTCCGCGCAGGCGGTGGGCGCCACGGTGCACGCGTCGGGCACGTACGTGTGCATGGAGGGGCCGGCGTTCTCGACCCTGGCCGAGTCGGAGGACTACCGCGCGCGGGGTTTCGATATCATCGGCATGACGAACCTCCAGGAGGCGAAACTCGCGCGCGAGGCGGAGATCTGCTACACGACGCTCGCGCTGGTCACGGATTACGACTGCTGGCACCCGGACCACGACTCGGTGACCGTCGAGATGATCATCCGGAACCTCGTGGAGAACGCGTCGACCGCGCAGCGCATCATCGCCGAGGCGGTCGGCCGCATGCCGGCCGCGCGGGGATGCCGGTGCGGCCGCGCGCTGGAGCATGCCATCATCACCCGGCCCGAGCACGTGCCGGCCGCCGTCAAACAGGCCCTGGCGCCCATCATCGGCAAGTACCTCCCCATCTCATGAGAATCATCGTCACCGGTTCAATCGCCTACGACTACCTGATGTCGTTTCCGGGCAGTTTCACCGAGCACCTGCTGCCTGACCACCTGCAGCGGGTGAGCTTGAGCTTCCTGGTCGACTCGATGGACAAGCGGCGCGGCGGCTGCGCGCCGAACATCGCCTACACGCTCGCGCTGCTCGGAGAGCGGCCCGTCCTGATGGGCACGGCGGGGCAGGACTTCGACGACTACCGCCGCTGGCTCGACGAGGCCGGCATCGATACGTCGCTGGTGACGCAGGTCGACGACAAGTTCACCCCGTCGTTCTTCTGCAGCACCGACAAGTCCGGGAACCAGATCGCGTCCTTCTATACCGGCGCGATGGCCAACGCCGGCGACCTGTCGTTCCGCGACGCGGGCGGCTGCGACCTGGCGATCATCTCGCCCAACGACCCCGGCGCCATGGTGCGATACGCCCGCGAGTGCCGGGAACTGGGCATTCCCTATATCTACGACCCGAGCCAGCAGGTGGCGCGCATGGGCGGCGACGAGTTGAAGGACGGTGTCGCCGGCGCCAGGATCGTCATCTGCAACGACTACGAGTACGAGATCCTCCGGGAGAAGACCGGGCTCGACGCCGCCGCCATGCTGCAGCACGCCGAGGCGGTGGTCGTCACGAAGGGCGAGAATGGCTCGAGCATTCTCCTGCGCGATCGCGCCATCGACACCCCGGCTGTGCCGCCGGCCGAGGCCGTCGACCCGACAGGCGTCGGCGACGCGTTCCGGGGCGGCCTGATGAAGGGCCTCGCCGCCGGGGCGCCCTGGGAAACGTGCGGGCGCCTGGGCAGCGTGGCGGCGACCTACGCCCTGGAGCACATGGGCGGGTCGAGCCACCGCTACTCGTGGCCCGAGTTCAAGGCCCGCTACGAGTCGCGCTTTGGCGCGCTCGCCGTCGCGCCGCCCCTATGAGGCCGGGATCTCATCCATGCGCGCCGCGCGTGCGGTGATCGTCGCCGCGGCCGCGGCGGGCTGGGCGTGCTGGCTCGTGGCGGCCCCAGCCCTGGCGGCGGGATCGCCGCCGCGGGCCGCCGTCTGGGCGTCGGCTCTGGCCTACCGCGCCGGGGCGGTCATCTGCCACCAGCAGGACGCCCGTTCCCTCCATGTCGGCGGCGTGCGGATGCCGGTGTGCGCGCGCTGCTTCGGCCTCTACGGCGGCGGAGCCGCGGGCGCGCTGCTCGCGGCGGGGTGGGTCTTGTCGGCTCGGCGGGCGCTCAGCCTGACGCTGGCGCGCTGGCGGTGGGCGGCGGTGCTGTGCGGCCTGCCGACGTTCGCCGCGTGGGGCGGCGAGCACCTCGCGGGCCTGGCGGTGCCCGGCGCCGAGCGGGCGTTGCTGGCCGTCCCGCTCGGGGCGGTCGTGGCGGCGATCGTGACGCTGTGGGCCGGCGGGGCGGCCTTCGACGACACGCCTGCCGTGAGTGCGCTACACTCTTAGGATGGCTGCACGACCGTCACCCAGGCGTCCCGCCCGCGCCACGGCGCCCGGGCCCGCCGCGTCGCCCCCGGCCAGGCCCGTCGCGCTCGTCTACCTCCTCGGCTGGCTGGTGCCCGGCGGCGGCCACCTGTGGCTGGGGCGAACCGCCAAGGGGGCGGTCTTCCTCGTGGTGCTGCCGCTCATGTTCGTGATCGGCCTGGCGCTCGAGGGACGCCTCTTCCCGTTCAC
>JAWOGY010000099.1:0-8522 GCA_046496425.1 Vicinamibacterales bacterium | reverse complement strand
GTCGTGCCGTTCTGGGCCGTGTGGCCCTTCGAGACGATGGTGGTTCCCGTCCGCCGCGTGGACGACCTCCGCGCGCTCGAGCGCGACGAACGCGACCAGCTCGCCGACATCCTCCGACGGCTGACCGTGCGGTACGACAACCTTTTCCAGTGCTCGTTCCCGTACTCGATGGGCTGGCACGGCCGGCCCGTCGATGGCGGGGCATACCCGGGCTGCCGGCTGCACGCGGTGTACTTCCCGCCGCTGCTGCGATCCGCCTCGGTGCGGAAGTTCCTCGTCGGGTACGAACTGACCGGGGAGCCGCAGCGGGACCTCACCGCCGAGACCGCCGCGGCGCGCTTGCGCGGCCAGTCCGAGGTGCATGATCTCGCCCCCCGTGCGGGCCTGCCCGCGGCGTAGGTGCCCAGGTCGCGCCTACTTGATGATGGGACCCAGGCTGAAGTAGACGCGGTAGCGCCCGTCGAGGCCCACGCTCGTGCCCGCGAACAGCGGGCCGATGGGCGACTCGAGCACGAACCCGGCGGTGAAGTTGGTGTAAAACTTCGCTGCCGACCACCGCTCGAAGGCGCTGCCTTCCTCGACGAGGCTTCCGAACCACAGACGTCCGATCGTGCCCTCGGCGAACCGCGCCAGTTCGTGGAAGTACCCGACGTTGGCGACCACCGCGTTGCTGCCGCGGAGTTCGCCCGGGTAGTAGGCGCCGAGCTGGAAGGGGCCGCCCAGCGCGAAGGCGTTGACGACGGTCGTGTCGCCGAAGGACGTCCCGCCTGAGCCCCCAACGGTCACGCGGCCGCGTCGCCCGACCGGCGTGAACAGCGAGAACTGCATCCGGCCCGAGGTCATCTTGTCAGGGTCTGCGGCGCCCCCGTGATCGGGCGTGACGACGTCGGGAACCTGGAAGAACTGCCGGAGGTCGGCCTTCACGTACAGCCCCCGCTCCGGGATCGTCGGGCCCGTCTGGCCGTCGAACTTCACCTGGGCCGACACGTATTGCTGCGGCCCGTTGACGCTTGGCAGGTCTGAGTCGCCGATCCGCACGTTCATGCGGAGGTGGTCGTAGGTGTAGCCCACGCGCGTCTCGAGGCGGTAGGCGGTCGTGAACCCGGCGTCGAACGACCCGCCGGCGTGGTACTCGCGGTACTCGGCCGTGTAACCGTCCTCCTCGAACACCGGCGTGTCGCGCCGCTCGGCGAAGGCGCGCGGCTCCACGAAGAACCCGGGCCAGCCGACGGGCCGGTAGACGCCGGCCGACGCCGCCAGGGTATCGCCGAGGGAGACATCGACGCGGCCCTCGGAGTTGTGGCCCGCGACGTCGAAGAGCAGCATCCGGCCGCGCACCGTCGCCGAGACGCTCGACGACTGCGTGTTCTGCAGGTCCAGCGCCAGCGCCAGGAACGGCGGCCCGTGCGCGGGCGCCTTGAGGGCGACGGCCAGGTCGGTCTCGCCGCCCGCGTCGTCGATGCGGTAGGTGGCCGATTCGTAGCGCCCGGAACCGGTGAGGAGCAGCAGGTCTCGGTCCAGCGCGTCCGCGTCGAGGGGCCGGCCGACGTACGGCTTGAGGCGCGAGGCGATGCGGGCCGCGTCGCCCGCAGCGAGGCCCTCGACCGTGACTGACGTGGGCACGATCTGTCCGGTTGGCCGGCGGGCCTGCCGCGCCGACTCCCACGCCGCGTAGGCCTCGGGGCTGATCGCGTAGGGCAGCAGTTCAGCCGCGTGCGCATCCGCCTCGGCGTATCCGTACTCCACCAGGTCGTTCACCCGGCTGAAGTCGGCGCCGCCGATGCTCTCGAAGGCCGGGGCGAGCACCACGTCGGCCGACGCGAGCGCCCGGCGCGTGCCGCTGCGCATCATCACGTTGAGCGTTTCGTCGAGCACGCCGAAGATCGAGTCGTATTTCTTCTGTGTGGTGGGCTCGACGCCCATGTCGACGGCGATGACGAAGTCGGCCAGGCCCGTCTGTCTGATCACGTCGGCCGGGACGTTGTTGAGGACGCCGCCGTCGACCAGCACCTTGCCGTCGAAGGAGACCGGCGCGAACACGCCCGGGATGGCCACCGTGGCGCGCAGCGCCCGCCCCAGCCAGCCCGAGTCGAACACCACCGTTTCCGCGTTGCGGAGGTCGGTGGCCACGCAGCGGAACGGCGTCGGCAGGGCGTTGAAATCGGCGTGGCTGCCGTACGGCGCCGCCATGCGATCGAACAGCAGGTCCGCCTCCTCCGCCGCGCTCAAGCCGGAGGGCATTCTGAACCCGCCGCGGAGGCCGAATCGCAGCGCGGACGGAAACGCGCGGGTGTCTTCCTTGCGGCGGAACGTCTTGTAGGGAAACGGCGTGTCGGGCGCCAGCACCGACGCCCAATCGACCTCGTCAATCAGGTTTCGAATCTCGTGGGGTGCCATGCCCGTCGCGAACCCGGCGCCGACGAGGCCCCCCATGCTGGTGCCGCCGACGACGTCCACCGGGATGCGGTGCTCGTCGAGCCACTGGAGGACGCCGATGTGGGCGAAGCCGCGGGCCCCGCCGCCGCCGAGGGCGAGGCCGATGCGCGGCCGTTGGGGCTGGGCCTTCTGCGGCGCGCTGGCCGGGGCCTGCGCCGAGGCCGGCGCCGCAAGGCCGGCGGCCAATAGGAGCGCCACGATCCACGACCGACGCGCGTCGCCGCGCAGGAGTTCGATCATGAGCTACTGTTCCGAGTCCAGTCTACTGCGGAGCGGGTACAATCGGAGCCGTGAGATGGACGTTTCTGCGCGAGGGGCGCCGTCTGGCGCTGAGAGGACTGCATCTGCTCGGGTCGCGGACAGCGGTGATGCTCGGGCTGCTCCTGGCCATGGTGACCGGGGCCGGCGCGGCGAGGAACGTGTGGCTCTCGTTCACCGGCACCACCGTTGATGGCGTGGTCGTGCGCCAACTCGAGGAACTGTCGGTGAACTGGCGTGACGAACTGCCCGGGCCGCTCGGCACGCGCCAGTCGGGGATCCAGACCGCAGCGGCCGAGCGCGTGTACCGGGCCGTGGTGGAATTCCAGGCCGGAGGCGTGGCGCACGAGGTGGTGGCCAACGCGCGGGCGACGGTGCACCTGTACCCGCTGGGATCGAAAGTGGATGTCGTGTTCCCGCCGGGCAGGCCGGAGCGGGCCCGCCTCAAGCCCGAGCTGCCGGATTTCTGGGTGCAGGCCGGGCTGCTGTTCCTCGCGACCATGGTCGGGGCCGGGAGCGGGTATACGTGGTGGATGCTCGCGAGGCGCCGGGCGTTGCGCAGGCGCGTTGTCAAGCCGGCAGGTTGAATGGTAGAATCTTCTCTTTGCGAGGCGGCCGGATGGTCGTGTCGGGGCGGTTAGCTCAGCGGTAGAGCACCGGCCTTCCACGCCGGCTGCCACAGGTTCGAATCCTGTACCGCCCACCACTCCGGGCAGCCAGCAGGTTCGAACGCACGCCTTCCGGGTTTCGGGCAGCCCAGTGACAGTGGCTGCCGCGCAACGGGCCCGGCGGGTTCCGCGAGAGCGGGGTTGTAGTTCAGCTGGTTAGAACGCCGGCCTGTCACGTCGGAGGTCGCGGGTTCGAGTCCCGTCAACCCCGCCAGTTCATCCCTCAGCGAATCAAGATGTTCCCGTCGCGGACGGGAGTCTGATTGCCATCCGCTCAGCATGCCTGTGGAGCTAGGCGGTTCGCTTCGGCTGCTTCTCCAGCTTCTTCTTTTCCTCCTGTTTGTCTTTCGCGGCGTGCTGCTTCTGACCCTTGTCCTTGTCCTTTTTCCCTTTGTCTCCCATGAAGCGCCTCCAACACCTATTGTGCGCCAACAACCACGTCCCAGGGAATAAACCGCCAGGGTGGGCGGCAACCCGCCTTGTCACATCACGCAGGCCTGCCGGAAGCACACGACCATGCTCACGGGTGTGCCCTTTTGTACAGCTCCCATGAACGATCAGACCTACGATTTGACAACAGCCGACGAACCAATACGAAACGCACGGGAGAAGAACCAATGAACGAAAATATCAATGCAGAGCAGTGGACCACCATGCGCGGTGACGTGAAATCGTGGTGGGGCATGGTCACCGACAGCGACCTGGATCGCATCGCCGGCCGGAAGGACCAGATGGTTCAACGGTTACAGGAAGCCTACGGGTACGAGCGCCATTACGCCGAACAGGAAGTCGAGCGGCGCTTCAAGGAATTCAGCGAGAAATCCGGCGGAGTGGTCGCAAACCTGACGTCGAAGGCGCAGGAATTGGGCGCAAATGCCGCCAGCACAGCGAACGACGCTGCAAGCGCGGTTGGCGACAAGATGGAATCTCTGGCGGTCACCATCCGGGCCAATGCACCCAGCGAAGGCCGCGTTGGAACGGTGGCATCAACAATTGCCGGTGGACTGATGTCGGCAAGCTCCTACCTTCGAGACAAGAAATACAACAATCTCGCGAAAGACGTCACGGGGTTGGTCCGCACCTATCCGATTCATTCCCTGCTGATTGGCGTAGGCGTCGGCTACCTTCTCGCCCGACGCACGAGGTAAGCCATGAAAGCGGGTTTACAGACACACGCGGAACCCAGCTGGGCTTCGCTGCTGACCGGAATTGCCGATGAGGCCAAGGAGCTGTTGCTGCAGGAAGTGGCGCTGACAAAGCTCGAAATCCGCTACGAGCTGATCAAAGCCAGGTCCGCGGCAATCTCACTAGGCATCGCCATCGGCACCATTGCCATCGGAAGCATGCTCCTGGCACTCATGTTGGTTCACGGGCTGGCGGCACAGAGCGCGGTTCCGCTCTGGGGATGTTACGGCATTGTTGGAGGGGTGATTGCCGCGATTGGCGCAGGTGCCCTTGTCTTCGCCAAATCCAAGGCGGTGAAGCTGGATGTGACACCTCGTCGCAGCCTCGCCCCCGGCGGACTTGCGCAGAGCCGCAAGATGGAGAATGTGGCATGACAGACAAACCTGACGCCCTCCTGCTTGACGAGCTGGACAACGCCCGTCGCGTGGTTGCAGAGTCCCGCTCGGCTCTCACAAGGAAGCTGGGAATGCTGGACGACCGCGTCCAGGAGACTGTTGCCGACGTGAAGCACGCCTTCGATTTCGACTATCAGATGCAACAGCGCCCATGGTTGATGGTTGGGGGGTCCGTGCTTGTGGGCTACACGCTCGCACGCCTGGTCAGTTCGCCACGCACCACGAGGACCTCCAGTTCGTCCGTCCTCGATGCGCCGCCCCGGCAAGGATCGGTGAACGCATCACGAACTCCAACACCAAACAGTCGCGCCAGTATCAGGGGAGAAGTTCTTGACGTTGTCAAAGGCACGCTATGGGCGATGGCCAAGCAGGCATTCCGTTAGAGTCCTGACAGTGCGCACGACTGCGCCGCGGTGCGTCATCGTCCGGGCCCCTCGCCTGGTTTCCTGGAATCTCACCCGGGGCTAGAATAGCCGAGGCCCCGAAGAGGAGCAGGACATGGGCATGTGCTCGACTCGCCGTGACTTCCTGAAAGTGTCGCTCGCCGGTGCGCTTGGAGCGGCGTTCGGCACCCGCACGACCCTGGCCGGGTCGCCGGCCGGCATCATGGACCGCCTCGGCGTCTGCAGCTGGTCGATGCAGCCGGCATCAGCGGAGGACTTCTTCACGAAACTCGCCGCGACGGGATTGACGAGGACGCAGATCGCCCTCGACCCGATCCGGGAAAACGCGAAGGGCGCCTGGGCCGACTTCGGCGCCCGGTGCGCGAAGCGGGGCGTGACGTGCGTCTCTGGCATGATCAGCACCGTCGGCGAGGACTACACCACCCTCGAGACCATCAGGAAGACCGGCGGCGTGGTGCCCGACGCGACGTGGCCCAAGACGTGGGAACACATCCAGGCCGACGCCGAACTCGCGCAGCGGCTGGGTCTCACGCTGGTGACCTTCCACGCGGGCTTCCTGCCGCACGAGGCCAGCGACCCGTCGTTCGCGACGCTGCGGGCCCGCATGCGCCAGATCGCGGACCTCTTCGCCGCGAAGAGGATGGCCGTGGGGCTCGAGACCGGGCAGGAGGAGGCGGGCACGCTGGCGACGTTCCTCAAGCAGCTCGACCGCGCCAACGTGGGCGTGAATTTCGACCCGGCCAACATGATCCTCTACGACAAGGGCGACCCGGTGGCCGCGCTGCGCACGCTCGGTCCGTGGGTGAAGCAGTGTCACCTGAAGGACGCCACTCGCACGAAGACCCCCGGCACGTGGGGCGAGGAAGTGCGCCTCGGCACGGGACAGGTCGATTGGAAGGGCTTCTTCAGCGCGCTCGATGCGGCGGGTTTCACGGGCGATCTCTGCATCGAGCGGGAAGCCGGCACCCAGCGCGTGGCCGACATCCGCGCGGCCCGCGAGTACGTGGAGAAGCTCGGCGTCTGAACGCTACAGCCCGCTGCGCCTCGCCGCGATCATGCGGCGGACCTTCTCGCGAATCGTGCCCGCCGCGACGTGCACGTAGTCGGGGTGCTCCATCATGTCGATTTCCGCGGGCAGCGTGATCAGGTCCGCGTCCGGCGGCACGATGGCGTGCTCCTGGTACGCGAGCAGCGTCCGCCGCCAGTTCGCGGCGGCCGATTCATAGCTGTCGTGAATCTCGCGCAGGTACTCCAGCGAGATGGTCGCCGCATAGTCGTCCCCTTCCGCCGCCCGCTTTGCGCGCCGCCGCTCGAGGACCTCCGGCTCGGTGCGGAGATACACCGTGAGATCCGGCAGCCGGATGTGCTCGTTGCGCAGCGTCTGGTGGAACAGCGTCCGGTACAGCTTGGCGTGCGCCGAGGGCATCTCGCCCGACTCGATCATGCGCTTGACGAACACCTCGGGGCCGTCCACGAACGGCCGGTCCTCGATGATGAAGACGCCCTGCGGGCTCTCGCGCGTCATCAGGTGCCGGATCTCGCGCTGCTGGAGCGTCCGCATGTGCAGGAACGCCAGTTCGGTGGGGAAGACGTTGGCGACGCGATCGCGGTAGAACAGGGCCAGGCACTCGTCGATGAGCGACCCTTTGTCCACGCGTTCCGAGAACGCGTGGACCTCGGCGCCGCCGAGCAGCGTCTCGAGGTCGCGCTTGTACGGATCGCGGGCCAGCGCGCGCATGAGCGTCGTCTTGCCCGAGAAGAGATTGCCCATGATGCCGACGTGGAAGTTCTGCTTCATCCGCCCGGTCCTCCCGGCAGCCTCTGTCAGCGATTCAGAAGGGCGACGATCACGACGGCCACGAGCACGGCGAGCACGGCGAACAGGACCTTCCACGGGCTCCTGGGATAGCGCCCCGCGAGGACTCCGGTGTACCCGTTGGCGACGACCTGGAACGTCTTCGCCCCGAACGTGTACGAGAGCAGCCAGATCGGCACCAGGATGTGCTTGAAGGTCCGGCCCGAGTAGTCGGGGTCGAGGCTGAGGTTCCGATACGTCTCGCCCGGCACCTGCGCGCCGCACAGGCCCATCAACTGCGCGTCCATCGACGCGCGCGCCCGCTCGGCGGCGTCCATCAGCACCACCTGGTAGTGCTCGACCACGTGTCCGGACAGGTAGCCCGTGTCGTACGGCACGAGCTCCTTCGTCGGGAACGGCTCCACCTGCTTCAGCAGGTCCAGCGCCACGCCGTGCGTCCCGGGCACGGGTTCGTCGTCGAAGAAGTGGTCGATCTCGCCGGCGGCGGGTACCCAACGCACCTTTCGCGCCCGCCGGACCCGGGCGCGGCCCTGGTTGTCGCGGAACTCCTCGTTCACGTAGTAGTAGTGGCCCGCGTCGGCCGTCCAGCGGCAGTGCACCTGCGCGTCGAACGTCCAGTAGGGCACGTACAGGCTCTTGAGCCGATCGACCAGCGCCTTCGACTTCAGCGCGTTCGGCGCGAACCATTTGCTCGCGTACCACCGGCGGATGCTGTCGCGGATATCATGCTGGGAGATCTTGAACGGGAGCACGCTCTGCGGCCGGATGGGCGACTTGATCTCCTGGTAGTCGACCAGGGCCGGCGAACCGCAGAACTCGCAGTTCTGGCCGACCCGCGCGGGGTCATAGACCATGACGGCCTTGCAGCTCTGGCACCGGACGCTGCGCCGCTCGGCCTTCCATCCGCGCTCCTCCTCGGGGATCTCGCGGAGCGCCCGCACGAGATCGAGCTCCTGGATCTTCCCGGTGTCGGCGTCGAACGCGTACGGCGACTCGGTGCCGCAGAACGGGCACACGAGCTTCTTCTTGGCGGGGTTCCATTCGGCCTGCGCGCCGCAGGCCGGGCACGCGTGCTTCTCGATGGCGGCGATCTCGGACACGGGCCTCTCCCCGGGGCTAAAGCCCCGGGGCTCCATCAGATTCCAGGCGGCTCATTGGGCGAGGTATGCGTCGAGCGCCGCGCGGGTGACGCGGTAGCTCGCGCCGATCTTCCTGGCCTTCAGCTCGCCCGAGGCGATGATCGCCATCACGTCGTCCTCGGGCACGCCGAGCACCTGTGCGACGTCGGCAGGCCCCATCAGCCCGGACGCCGGCGCCGCCGGCGCCGCGGCCTCCGCGCCGGCCTGCCTGGCGGCGTCGG
>JAWOGY010000085.1:0-2688 GCA_046496425.1 Vicinamibacterales bacterium | reverse complement strand
GCGTGCTCTATTACTTGCTGTCGCGGACCCGCGACCGGCCCGCTGCCACGCCCGCCGCCAGCACGACGGGCAGCACGACGGCCGTGGTCGGCCCCACGGCCGGTGGTGCCGCGGTCACGGCGACCTTCCGTTTCTGACGGCCGGTCGCCCGCGCTGTGCGATCCGCGATGCGGCTACTCCGTGCGGCTACGCCGTCGCCTCGTAGGCCGAGAGCGCGGCCATGTGCACGATGTCGCGCACCGTGGAGTGGAAGTTGACCACGTTGATCGGGTGCTTCGGTCCGACGAGCATCGGGCCGATCGACTCGCCCCCGGACAGGTGCTTGACGAGCTTGTAGCAGATGTTGCCCGCGGCGACGTCGGGGAAGATCAGCACGTTGGCGTCGCCCTGGATCTTCGACTCGGGGAAGTTCTCGAGCGAGAAGGCCGGGTTGATCGCCACGTCCCCCTGCATCTCACCGTCGACGATGATCTCGGGATGGGCCCGGTGGAGCAGATCCACCGCGTCCTGCACCTTGCGCGCCTGCGGGTGGCGGTTGGCGCCGAAGTTGGTGAACGACAGCATGGCGACCCGCGGCGTGAGGTTGAAGTACCGCGCCACGTGCACCGCGTTGACCGCGATCTCGGCCAGCATCCGGGCGTCGGTCTCGATGTTGACCGTGGTGTCGGCGAACACGTACGCCTTGCCACGCACCAGCACCAGGTGCACGCCCATGACCCGCGTGACGCCCGGCTTGAGCTCCACCAGCGGCAGCACCTTGGCCAGCGTGTCGACGTAGGAGTGCTCGATGCCGGCCACCATGCCCTCGGCGCGGCCCGTCCTGAGCATCATCAGCGCCTGGGTCGTCGCGTTGCGAACCGAGTTGTGCGCCTTCTTGGGCGTGAACCCGCGCCGCGGCTTGGCCTGGTACAGCTCGCGCGCGAACAGCTCGAGGTCCGGCGACCGGCCCGGCTCGATGATCGTCAGCGCCTCGAGCCTGACGTTGAGCTTGCGCGCCTCGGCCGCGATCACGTCGCGGTTGCCGAGGAGGATCGGCTGCGCGAGCTTCTCCTCGACGATGATCCGGCAGGCCTCGAGGATGCGGGGATCTTGGCCGTCGGGGAACACCACCCGCTTGGGCTGCGCCTTGGCCTTGGCGAAGATGGTCCGCATCACCTGGCCGCTCTTGGTGGTCAGGCTCGCCAGGCGTTCCCGGTAGCCCTCCCAGTCGGAGATCGGCGCGCGGGCCACGCCCGTGTCGCACGCCGCCCGGGCCACGGCCGTGGCCTCCCAGACGAGGATCCGCGGGTCGAACGGCTTGGGAATGATGTACTCGGGGCCGAACTCGAACCGCTGTCCGCTGTAGGCGGCGGCGACGTCTTCGGGGACCGGCTCCCTGGCCAGCTGCGCCAGGGCCCGGGCCGCCGCCATCTTCATCTCCTCGTTGATCGCGCTGGCGCGCACGTCGAGGGCGCCGCGGAAGATGAAGGGGAAGCCGAGGACGTTGTTGACCTGGTTCGGGTAGTCGGAGCGGCCCGTGGCCATGATCACCTCGGGGCGCGCCGCCTTGGCGTCCTCGTAGCTGATCTCGGGGTCGGGGTTGGCCATGGCGAAGACGATCGGACGCTCGGCCATCGAGCGGACCATGTCCTGGGTCAGCAGCCCCTTGACCGAGCAGCCGAGGAACACGTCGGCGCCCCGCATCGCCTCGGCCAGGGTGCGCAGCCGCGTGTCCTGCGCGAAGTGCGCCTTGTACGGGTTCATGCCCTCACGGCGACCCTCGTAGACCACGCCCTTGGTGTCCACCAGCAGGAAGTTCGCGTTCGGCACGCCGAGCGCCTCGTAGAACTTGGCGCAGGCGATCGCCGAGGCCCCGGCGCCCGACACCACCACCCGCACCTCGGCGATGTTCTTGCCGACGATCTCGAGCGCGTTGAGCAGCGCCGCTCCGGAGATGATCGCTGTCCCGTGCTGGTCGTCGTGGAACACCGGGATCCCCATCGTCCGCTTCAGCGTCTCCTCGATGTAGAAGCACTCCGGGGCCTTGATGTCCTCGAGGTTGATGCCGCCGAAGGTCGGCTCGAGCAGCTGGGCGACCTTGATCACCTCGTCCGGATCGTGGGTGTCGACGTTGATGTCGAACACGTCGATCCCGGCGAAGCGCTTGAACAGCACGCCCTTGCCCTCCATCACCGGCTTGCCCGCCAGGGCGCCGATGTCTCCGAGCCCCAGCACGGCGGTGCCGTTGGAGAGGACCGCGACGAGGTTGGCCTTGTTGGTGTAGCGGTAGGCGGCATCGGGGTCGCTCGCGATCTCCAGGCAGGGCACGGCGACGCCGGGCGAATAGGCGAGCGACAGGTCCCTGGCGGTCAGGCAGGGCTTGGTGGCCACGACCTCGGTCTTTCCGGGTCGCGGCAGCTCGTGGTAGTCCAGAGCGTCTTGTTCGCGGGCAGCCATGTTCACCTCCAGCAGGGTGCGCCTTTTGGCGCCAGTCCAGTTCGAACGTGTGATCGCAGCAGACACGCGCCGCACGCTACATGCGCGGTGCGCCGCTGTCATCAAGTACAGCAGCCGAGCAGCGGCGGTTTCGATGGACGCGTGAGCACCTGCCTGACGAATGGATGATTGTTCGCCGCTCTTCCCGTGCGGCGGGTCGTGGCACGATCGGCGCCGGATCCGGCGCGAGGCGAACAACGCGGTGAGGGACGA
>JAWOGY010000220.1:0-32909 GCA_046496425.1 Vicinamibacterales bacterium | reverse complement strand
GCTGATCGCCGGCGCCGCGCTCGACGTGTACGAGCAGGAGCCGCGCGTGCATCCGGACCTGGTCGGCCTCGAGAACGTCGTGCTCGCGCCGCACCTCGGCAGCGCGACCGTCGAGACCCGCACCGCGATGGCCGACCTCGCCGCCCGCAACGTGCTGGCGGTCCTGTCTGGTGCCGCGCCCCTGACGCCGGTTGGGCCATGACGAAGCCCAGTCCCCGGGACGTCGAGTGGATCATGCGCGGCATGGCCCGGGCGATGACCGGGCTCGAACTGCCCGCCGTCGAGAAGATCGCCGAGGCGTCGCGCGAAGACGCGTTCCGCGTGCTCATCGCGACGGCGCTGTCGGCGCGCACGCAGGATGCGACCACCGCCGCGGCTTCGGCGCGGCTGTTCCGGAGAGCGCCGACCGCCAGGCGCGTGGCCGCGCTTCCGGTGGCGGCGATCGAGCAGCTCATCTACCCGGTCAGCTTCTACCGCACGAAGGCCCGCCACGTGAAGGCGGCGTGCGAGGCGCTGCTGGCGCGTTTCGGCGGCCGCGTGCCGGGCACGATGGAGGAACTGCTCACGCTGCCCGGCGTGGGCCGGAAGACGGCGAACCTCGTCCTCATCCTCGGCTTCAAGAGCCTGCGCAACATCTGCGTCGACACCCACGTGCACCGCATCTCGAACCGCCTCGGCTGGGTGCGCACGACGACGCCGGAGAAGACCGAGCAGGCGCTCTACGAGCGGGTGCCCGCGCGCTGGTGGCCCTACCTGAACCTGCATCTCGTGACGTGGGGCCAGCACGTCTGCCGGCCGACCCATCCCCGCTGCGGCGATTGCGCCGTTGCCGCCCGCTGCGCCCGCGCGGGGGTGACGAACGTCGGCGCGTCCCGGGCCGCGCCCGCCTGACGTCCACCTGGTGTATCATCCCGCCAGGCCCCGGCCGGACCGGTCCCGAGGCGGCCCCGCGTGAACGGCGAAGCATCGCACAGAGGAGAACGCACATGCGAAGAGTCACTCGCGCCGGCGTCCTGATGACGGCGCTGGCGTGCTGGGTCGGGCTGCAGGGCGTCGCCCTCGCGCAGGCGCCGGCGCCGGCGCCGGGCCCCACCGTGGTGATTGAAACGACCAAGGGCACGATCACCATCGAGACCTACCCCTCCGAGGCGCCGAAGACAGTGGAGAACTTCCTCGCGCTGGTGAAGGCGAACTTCTACAACCGCTTGCACTTCCACCGTGCGGAGCCGTTTGTCATCCAGGTCGGGGATCCGTATTCCAAGGAACTGGCCAACAAGGAGACCTGGGGGCGGAGAGGCAACGGGAAGCCGCTCGGCGTCGCGGAGATCAGCAAGAAGCTGACCCACAAGAAAGGCGCCGTCGGCATGGCGCACGCGGGCGATGCGGCCAAGGCCGACAGCCAGTTCTACATCACCCGGCAGGCGAAGAAGATCCCCGAGGGTCAGTACGCGATTTTCGGACAAGTCACATCGGGGATGGACGTCGTCGACAAAATAGAAGTTGGCGACACCATCAGGCGGATGTATATAAAATAGTACTCAGGGGTTCGCAGAGCGCGCAGAGCCGACGGAAGACGAACATGGGGCGGTTGCGAACCGTGCACCGCCCAGGCCGACTGGATTCGAGCCACTAGCCTTCCCGAGGCTCTGCGTCCTCTGCGGTGTCAGTCCCTCCAGGTCCGTCCCCTCCCTCGTTTTCCAGGCCGTCAAAGAGCAGGTCGGCGCCTGTCCGCGCCACGATGCCCTCGAGGAACGGATAGCGCGCGAGCATTTCGTCCTCGTATCCGCCCGGGACAGGCTGTCCCACGGCGTGACGAAGGGCCGCAGCATTGGCCACCGCCTTTCCGGCGAAGTGGTTGTTCATGAAGACGTAGATTTTCTGCACGAGCTCGCGCACGCGGGTGACCGTGTCGGCGAAGCCCTCGATCTCGGCGGGCGAGTACAGGTAGTTGTACCGTTCGTCGGGATGGTCGTGCTGCCACCATTTCTCCGCGTTCCGGCCGTGCAGCCGCATGTAGTACAGGCTTCCGAGATTGGAGAGGCGGCTCTGCCGGATCGAGAACCGGAACTTGGGCTCGTCAATCTGCGCCCACGCCGCGCCGTGTGCCCGCAGCAGATCGAGCACGTCCTGCTCGCGGTCGCTCCAGCTGCGGTGGCGAAGCTCGACGGCCACCGGATAGTCCGAAAACGCCTGCATCAGCCACGCGAGATACCCGCTGGCCTCGGCTCCGTGGCGGAAGGCCGGCGGGAACTGCGCGAGCAGCGCGCCGAGCTTGCCGGCCGAGGCAATCGGCTCGATGGACCGGCGAAACGCGTCCACGTCGGTGCCGGCGACAGCCGGGATCGGGCTTTCCTCGCCGCCGGCGCTCGCGCCGGCGGTCCTCAGATACATGGCCGGGTGTGTGAACTGCTGGAAAAGCTTGAGGCAGAAATCGAAACGCGAGGGGGTCTGGGCCGCCCACCGGCTCGCAATGGCAGGGTCGGGTATGCGATAGAAGCTCGAGTTCACCTCGACCGTGTCGAAATGCTCGGCATAGTAGACGAGGTCGCCCGCCTTCGCCGCGCGCCCGGCGCCCCGGCTCCGGCGGGACGGATAGAAGATGCCGTTCCAGGCGCCGGGCCCGGACGGATAACTCCAGCCCGACGTGCCAATTCGTACTTCGCCCATAAGGTCCCAAGCGTCGATTCTAACGCTGGCAGCCCTCGAAGACGATGGGGGCTCGCGGGTCAGAAGACAGAAGACAGAAGGGCCAACTGACGATGGTCAGAAGCCAGAAGACGGGAACGTAGCGAGATAGGCGTTTCTTCTTGCTTCTGGCTTCTGGCTTCTGACTTCTGACGATGAGGGCGCTAGCCGTTACAATGAAGTCACGCCATGTTGACCGTCAACGAGATCTTCCATTCCATCCAGGGCGAGTCGACGCACGCCGGCGCCCCGTGCGTGTTCGTGCGTTTGACCGCGTGCGACCTTCGCTGCGCCTGGTGCGACACGCCCTACGCGTTCACCGAAGGCGCGAAGCGCGAGGTCGCGGATGTCGTCGCGGAGGTCGCCGCGTTCGGCTGCCCGCTTGTCGAGATCACGGGCGGCGAGCCGCTGCTGCAGTCAGACGTGTATCCGCTGTTGGCCGCCCTGCAGGCACGCGGCCTGACCGTGCTGCTGGAGACCGGAGGGCACATCAGCGTGGACCGGGTGCCCGAAGGCGTTGTCAGGATCATCGACGTCAAGTGCCCGGCGAGCGGCGAGTCGGCCCGCAATCACTGGCCCAATCTCGACCTGCTGCGGACGGCCGACGAGGTGAAGTTCGTCATCCTGGACCGCGGCGACTACGAGTTCGCGCGCGGCGTGGTCGCCACGCACGGCCTCGCCGGCAGGTGCGCGGCCGTCCTCTTCTCGCCCGTGCACGGCGTGCTCGCGCCGCCGGAACTCGCCGCGTGGATCCTCGCCGACAGGCTGCCGGTGCATCTGCAGCTTCAGGTCCACAAGTACATCTGGGGGGCCCATGCCCGCGGCGTCTGAGCCGCGGCGCAAGGCCGTGGTCCTGCTGAGCGGCGGGCTGGACTCCTCGACTGCCGCCGCGATGGCGAAGGCCGATGGCTTCGAGCTGTACGCCCTCACGGTCGCCTACGGACAGCGCCACGCCGTCGAACTGGAGGCCGCCCGGCGGGTCGCCGCCGCCCTCGGTGTCGCGCGTCACGTCGAGATTCAGCTCGACCTCTCCGCTTTCGGCGGGTCGTCGCTCGTTGGAGCCGGACCCGTGCCGAAGGACCGCGCCATCGGCGAGCCCGGCATCCCGTCCACCTACGTGCCCGCGCGCAACACGGTCTTTCTGTCGCTCGCGCTGGCCTGGGCGGAAGCGCTCGGCGCCTCGGACATCTTCATCGGCGTGAACGCCGTCGACTACTCGGGCTATCCCGACTGCCGGCCGGCCTTCATCGAGTCGTTCGAGCGGACCTCCGCGCTGGCGACGAAAGCCGGCGTCGAAGGCGCCGTGTTTCGCATTCACGCGCCCCTCATCAGCCTGACGAAGGGCGAGATCATCCGGAAGGGACTGGCGCTCGGTCTGGACTACGGGCTCACCAGCAGCTGCTACGATCCCGGCCCCGGAGACGCCGCGTGCGGCCGCTGCGACAGTTGCGCGCTCAGAGCCCGAGGATTCGCGGACGCCGGCGTCAGCGACCCGCAGGAGCACTCGTGACCGAACGCATCTACTACACGGATCCCGCCTGCATCGAGTTCGACGCCACGGTGGTCGCCTCGTCGACCGTCGGCGGCAGGCCTGTCGCGGTGCTCGATCGCACGGCGTTCTATCCCACGTCGGGCGGGCAGCCGTGCGACACCGGCGCGCTCGGCGAGGTCGAGGTCACCGACGTCGTCGATCAGGAGGACGGGACGATCGGCCACGCCGTGAGCGCCCCGCTGGCCGAGGGCACGCGCGTCCACGGCCGCGTGGACTGGGCCCGCCGCTTCGACCACATGCAGCAGCACACCGGCCAGCACATCCTCTCGGCGGCCTTTGATCGCCTGCATCGCGCGCGGACCGTGGGCTTCCACCTCGGGGCCGTCCTCTCGACGCTCGACCTGGACAAGGTGCTGAGCCCGGAGGCGATGGCCGCGGCCGAATCCGAGGCGAACAGCGTCGTCTGGGAGGACCGGCCGGTGTCGATCCGGTTCGCGACGCCCGAGGAAGCCGCGTCGCTCACCTTCCGCAAGGAACCCACGCGGAGCGGGCCGCTGCGCGTGATCGAGGTGGAGCACTTCGACATGTCCGCCTGCGGCGGCACCCACGTCGCGCGGACAGGGCAGGTTGGCGTCATCGCGCTCCGCGCGTGGGAGAAGTTCCGCGGCGGCATGCGGCTCGAGTTCGTCTGCGGCGGCCGCGCGCTCCGCGAGTTCCGCGTCCTGCGCGACGCGGTGGCGGGCAGCCTGCGGTTCCTCTCGGTCGCGCCGCAGGAACTGCCGTCGGCCATCGAGGGCGCTCAAGGGGAGAACAAGGATCTGCGCCGCACGATCCGGGACCTCCATGAGCGACTTGCCGTCCACGAGGCAGCCGCGCTCGTCAAGCGCGCCCTGCCCGTCGGCGAGGCGCGCGTCATTGTCGACACCCTCGAGGGTTGGGACCAGGCGGGGCTGAAAGCGCTGGCCTCGGCGGCGGCGGGCCGGCCCGGCGTGGTGGCCGCGCTGCTGTCGACACTGGATCCGGCGCTTGTCGTCATCGCGCGCGCGCCGGACGTGACGCTCGACGCCGCCGCCGTGCTCAAAGCGCTGCTGCAGCAATTCGGCGGGAGAGGCGGCGGCAAGCCCGAGCTCGCGCAGGGCGGCGGCCTCGCGGGCCCTCGGGCCGACATGACGGCCGCGCTCCGTCAACTCATCGAGTCGTCGCTTCGGCCCTGACCTTGATGGCCCGCAGCCACATGTGGCGGATGAGCAGGCTGCCCGGGGCGATGACCCTCCAGTAACCGGCGAAGGCGTCGCGCGACACGGGGTCGGTGGCGTGCACCCGCGTGTCCGTCCTGAGCAGGCAGAGGCCGGGCCCCTGCGGCTCGATGGAGAAGCTCATGACGGCCTTCGCGAAACCGGCCCTCGTCAAGCCCTTGAACGACTCCGGCGTCTGGCCCGCGGCCAGGCGCACCCCTTCAGGCGCCATGACGACGGCGCCCATCACGAACTCGCGGCCCGGGACGTCGGCCAGTTGCAGGAACGTCGTCCTCGTCGCCACCCGGATGAGCGGCTCATGGTCCGGCGGGTTCAGCACGCTCTCCGGGCCGGACGTCCCGCCGCGCCGGATCCACACGAGGGTGCGATAGAACGGCACCTCGGCGGCGGTCACGCGGAGCAAGGCATCGTAGATGCGATCGGCGGTCGCGCGCACCGGGATCGACACGCGCTCCGAGAACTGGTAGATCGGGGCGAACTCGTCCAGCTTCGATGAGGGCGCCGTCACGTAGTCGGAGAGCACCGGCGCGTGCAGTTCGCGCCAGGCCAGGACGGCGCCGGCGAGGAACACGATTGCGGCGGCCCGCCGCGACCGGATGCGCAGCAGCCGCACGGGGCGCAGCATCGACACCAGCCCCGCCGCGGCGATCGTCACGAACGCGTAGAACGCGAATGACGACGCCATGAGCGGGGAGGCTAGCGGCGGAATTCGGCCAGGCGGACCACGGCGCGGTCGATGATCGCGTCGGCCTGGGACTGCGGCACGCTGAAGTTGTTGACGATCATCGAGAAGACGAGCGGCTCGCCGTCGGCCGAGGTCACGTAGCCCGACAGCGCGCGGGCATGGGCGATCGACCCGGTCTTCGCGCGCGCGTTGCCCTGGGCCAGCGTGTCCTTCATCCGGCCCGCGATCGTGCCGTCCACTCCCGCGACGGGCAGCGCGGTGATGAAGGGCACGTAGTGGCGGTCGTCGGCGTACATCCGCGTCAGCACGGCCACCAAAACGTCGGCAGTGAGGTAGTTGTACCGCGACAGGCCAGACCCGTCAGCCTGCAGGTACTGTTCCGGCGCGATGCCCCAGCCCTGCAGCACTTCGCGCGCCGCTCTGCGCCCGTCGCGCGTCGTCCCCGGACCGCCGTCGGCCGGCCGGCCGATGGCCTTCAGCAGCGTGTCGGCATACAGGTTCTGGCTCACCTTCAGCAGCACCTTGCCGATCTCCGAGAGCGGGGGAGACGAGTAGCTCACCAGCGTTTCGGCGCCCGCGACATCGGGAGGCACGCTCAGCGCGTCAACGTCGACCGCGCCGCCGGTGACCTCGATGCCTCGGCCGAGGAGCGCCTGAAGGAACGCGCCCGCCATGAACTCGGTGGGGTTCTCCACCGACACGGTCTGGGTGAAGTCGGTCTTTCCAGCCGGCACCGACCCGGTGACGCCGAGCCGCCGGCTTCCGGGATGCCGTGCGACAGTGACGTCGGCCGGCGCGTCTGCGGCCGCCGTCGTGACCGCCGCGGCGATGTCCAGTCCGCTGCCGTCCGGCCTGGCCGCCACCGCCACCGGGTCGCCCGCCGCCGCTCCGGGCGCGAAGCTCAGCCTGACGACGTTCTCGTTGAAGCCAAGGCCGCCGACCGGCGTCGCGTAGCCATAGGCCAGGTAGTCCCACGCCCAGCCCTGGCCAAGCCCCTCGTCGTCGAAGACGTTGTCGTGGCCGACGACGCGGCCTTCGACGCGGGTGATGCCCCGCGCGCGAATCTGGTCCGCCCAGCGCTCCACGACGGAGGGGCCCTCGGTCGGCCGGCCGCCGAGCGACGGGTCGCCGCTGCCGACCACCACGAGGTCGCCCTTGAGCACGCCTCCCTCGACGGGGCCCGTCGCCAGCACCTTCGTCGTGAAGGTGAAGTCCCAGCCGAGCCGTTCGGCGGCGGCCGCCATGGTGACGACCTTCATGTTCGACGCCGGCATGAGGAACGTGCCGGGGTTGAGCGTGAACAGCGTCTCGCCGGTCGCCAGCGACTTGACCAGCACTCCCCACACCGCGTTCTGGAACGCCGGCGCCTGGTAGTACGAGGCCAGGTCGGCCTTGAGCGCCTTGACGCCGCGCTTCGGCGGCGCCAGCGGCCGCGGGGAAACGGCCGGCTTCGGCTGCTGCGCGCAACCGGCGGCGATCGACACGACCACGAGCGACGCGAGCAGCGGATGTCTCATCTGATGGCGTCCAGCGCTTTCAGGGCCTCGTCGAACCTCGCCGCGTCGACTTTGGCGGCGCCGGGCTCGCCGGCGCGAATCGCGAACACGTCGCCGCCGGCCTTGCCGAACACGACGCGTTCCTCCTTCTTCCCGTCGTCGAACGTCGCCGTCACGACGGCGACGGGCGACTCGGCGCCCGTCTTCACCCCGGCATCGACGTAACTGTCGACCGACAGGCCCGACAGCGCGCTCAGCAGGCCGTCCATCTCGGACGCCTCGACGTCCTTGACCGGATCGAGGCGCTTCCACGCCGGCGCCCCGTCCTTGCCGGTCCCCTTCTCGAAGGCGACAATCGTCGTTCCGCGCGTGATCTCCAGGCGGGTGGCGGTGAACGAGCGGAACTCGAAGACGTCTTTCGGCCGGAAACTGTCGGGAGTGTTCCTCAGGGCGTTGATGAGCGCGGGATCAATGGTCACGACCATCGGGCTGGCGACGTCGCGGGCGTAGACGTTGCCGTTCTCGTCCGTCTTGCCGATGGCGAGCGTGGCGCGCGTGCTGCCAGCGCCCACCGTCGCGGTCAATTCCGGCTTGTCGAGGCCGTACTTCCCCAGGTCCTGCTCCGCCGCCTCGGGCGCGGCGATGGACTTCATCGCCAGCGTCTGGAGGCTGCCGATGGCGCCTTGGACCTGGCCCTGCTCGGCGCGCGCCGCGACCGGGCTGGTGAGCGCCCACTCGTCGCCTGTCTTCACGAACGCGAGCCGCTGGTCCTTCGTGACGATCTCGAGGCTGTCGACCGCGGCGCGGTCGAAGGCCAGCACCGTTTTGTCGCGCAGGTCGAACGTGCTCTTGTTGAACGTGGATTCGAGGAACGACGACACCAGGAAGACGCGCGCGCTCTCCGGCAGCTTGGCATAGACCTCGCCGCCGGTCGCGTTCGTGTCGCCGAGCAGGAGCCGCGACGCCGCGGCCCCGCCCGACGGCTTGAACCCCACTTCGATGCGCGGCGCCGCGAGGCCGAACTGGGCAAGATCCGCGGCGTTCTCCTCGACCACGCGCTCAATCTCGAGCGTTGCCAGGCTGCTGACGATGCCGGTCACCTCTCCATCGTCCGCCTTCACGGCGACGGGTTCGGTGATGCGCCAGGCGTCGCCCGTCTTGCGGACCACCGTGCGCTCGCCCGAGGCGGACTTCACGTCGATTTCCTCGATCGTGATCGCCTCTACGCTGAAGACCTTCGGCTTCTGAACGGCCGCATCGCCCGGCGCCGGCCGCTTCAGTTCGTAGAAGTAGATGTAGCCGACAAGTCCCAGCAGCACGAGCAGCAGGACGAACGTGGATCTGAAGCCGCGCATCACCGCCTCCGCCACCACGTGTAAATGCCCAGCGCGAGGATGGCGCCAGGCAGAACGAACAGCGCGAGCCAGGCGATCCGCTGCGCCTGGTCGTTGGTGAGCGTCAGGCGGCTGTCGCCCGCTTCCCTGGGTCGGATGGCGATCAGGTTCTCCTGCTGCGAGAGCCACCCGACGATGTTCATGAACAGATCGCGGTTGCCCGAGATGTTGATGGCGGCGTTCGAGGCGAAGTCCGCGTCACCCATGATCGCCACCCGGGTCTCTGGCGGCTTGGTGTCGGCCGGCTTGGCGTCTTCGGGCTTCGCCGGCTCGGGCGCCGTCACGGCCTGCGACGCCGCCGCGCCCACGCCGACGGGGCCGCGCCGGTCGCCCTTGGCCTCGTCGAGTTTGGGACCGTCCTTGGCGGCCACGCTGTCGATGTCTGTTTCGGCCCAACTGCGCTCGCCGGTCTGGACCAGCGGCTGCGCCACGACGCCGCCCGCGGCGGTCTCGGCCGAGACGGACCGCGCCAGGGGAAACGCCGTCAGCGTGTCGAAACGCTCGGTGATGGGATGCGTGGGGTACGACACGGAGACCGGGGTGTCGTAACTCGACCCGATGAGCTGGCCGAGGCCGCTCGCGTCCACGATGACGTCCCTGCCGAGCTGGACGCCCCATTCCTTCGCCAGGCCTTCGAACGCGGGCAGCGCGGGAGCCGCGTTGCCGGCAGGAGGATCCATCATGAGCAGCAGCTTGCCGCCCTTCGCGAGGTAGGCCCGGAGGGCCGCCAGTTCCGGCGGCAGGAGGTCCGAGGTCGGCCCCGCCACGACAAGCGCCGTCGCCGCGTCCGGGACCGCCCCTTCCTGGATCAGGGCCAGGCGCTCGACGCCGTAGTTCTCGCGCTCGAGCGCGCCCTTGATGGCCGCGTAGCCGGTCCGCTCGGTGCTGTTCGGATCGCGCTCCCCGTGGCCCTGGAGAAAGTAAATCGTCCTCTGCGCGCCGCTGACCGCCTTGATGATGCCGTTGGTCAGGTCCTGCTCGGAGTCGCCGACGACGCGCTCGGTGCGCCCCTTGTATTCGAAGACCACCGTGCCGTAGGACTGGACCTGGTATTGGCGGGCCACGGCCGGCTTCACGTCAGGATCCACGTATTCGATGGACACCTGCTTCGACGCGAACCCGTACTCCGGCAGGCGGTCCTTGAACCGCGCCATCTCCTGCGTCTTCTCGAAGGCCGTGATCACGAGCGGCGCGTCGAGCGATCGCAGGACGTTCAAGGTCTGGTCCGAGAGCGTGAACTCCCCGGACTTGGTGAGATCCCACCGCACGTTCTGCCGGCGGCCCAGCCAGTTGATGGCCACGAGTATCGCGAGGACGATGACGATGCTCGCCGCCGTGAGCGTGCCCAGGCGCGTCTGGCGCCGGCGGAACGCGCCGGCAATCTCGCGCCACTGGCTGAGCGTGTAGACCAGGACACAGACCAGGCCGGCCCACGCGCCCCAGTAGGCGTAGCGATCCCACTCGGGCCGGAGGAAGCGGATGGCCACGGCGGCAAAGACCAGCGCCGTGCCGACCCAACCGATGATGTTGCCGATTCTCTTGAGCATTATCCCCGCCACCGCTCACTGTCGACCGACTTCGCGGTCAGGAACAGGCCGAACGTGATGAAGCTGACGTAGTAGATGAGGTGCGTCGTGTCGATGACGCCCTTGGCGAAATCCTCGAAGTGCTGCGTGATCGACAGGTACTTGACGATCTCGTCGCCCGCCGGCCCGAGGAAGGTCCCGATCCAGTCGATGACCCACAGCAGCAGGAAGACGCCGAACGTCAGCATGCCCGCGACGATCTGGTTCCGGGTGAAGCTCGAGATGAGCATCCCCACCGAGATGAAGCACCCGCCCAGGAGGAACAGCCCCAGGTAGGCCGTGGCGATGGGCTTCCACTCGGGGTTGCCGAACACGAACAGCACCGCCACGTAGACGAGCGTCACGCCGAGCATCGCCCCGTACAGGGCCATAGCGCCCAGGAACTTGCCGAGGATGATCTGGAGGTCGGTGATTGGCGAGGTCAGCAGCAGTTCGATGGTGCCCGACCGCTTCTCCTCGGCGTACGTGCGCATCGTGATCATCGGCAGCACGAAGAGCAGCACCACGGTGGCGTTCAGCAGCAGCGGCCGCAGGAACTGCTGGTTGAGGTTGAGCGGCGCGGCCTGCATGCCCATGCCGCCCATCATGCCCTGCCGTACGAACCAGTCGAGGATGGCGACGTAGAAGTAGCCGAAGAGAAGCGCGAACAGCCCGATCACCACGTACGCGATCGGCGACGCGAAGTAGGAACGGACCTCTTTCTGGGCAATCGCCAGGATGTTGCTCATACCGTGGCTACCTCCGCCGGCTCCACCCGGCCGGTTTCTTCCTCGGTCGTCACCTGGAGGAAGACCTCCTCGAGGCTTATCCGCTGCGGCCGCATTTCGAGCAGGCCCAGGCCCTGCGAGACGATTGCGCGGGCCAGGTCGCGCCGCACGTCCTCGCCGCGGACGCTTTCCACCTCGTAGCCGACTGCGGACCCGTGCTGGTCGGTGACGGCCACACGGCTAACGCCGGGGATGCCCTGCAGGAGGCCGGAGGCGTCGCCGCCGTCGACGAGCACGTAGATCGTCTCCGCGCCGCTCAGTTGCCGCGTGAGGTTCGCGGGCGTGTCGACCGCCACGACCCGGCCCTTGTTGATGATGACGACGCGCTGGCAGGTCTGCGCGACCTCGGGCAGGATGTGCGTGCTCAGGATAATCGTGTGGTCGCCCGCCAGATCCTGGATGAGCTGCCGGGTTTCGATGATCTGCTTCGGGTCGAGGCCGGCCGTCGGCTCGTCGAGCACCAGCACGTCCGGATTGTGGAGCAGCGCCTGGGCGAGCCCCACTCTCTGACGATACCCTTTCGAGAGCTTGCCGCAGTGCCGGTCCTTCATGTCGGTGACCCGCGTGCGCGCCATCGCCTGCGAGACGCGGGCCGTCCGATCGCCCCCCGCGACGCCCTTGATGCGCGCGACGAACGTGAGGTACTCGCGGACGGTCATGTCGGGGTAGAGCGGGGGCGTCTCGGGGAGGTAGCCCATCCGCCGCTTGGCCTCGATGGGTTGCTCGAAGACGTCGAACCCGGCGACGACCACGCGGCCCTCGGTCGGCGGCATGTACCCGGTAATGACGCGCATCGTCGTCGTCTTGCCGGCGCCGTTCGGCCCGAGGAACCCGAGAATCTCGCCGCGCTCGACGCGGAACGAGAGGTCATCGACGGCGGTGATGCGACCGTAGCGCTTCGTGAGGTGCTGGACCTCGATCACAGCGTTCTCCGTGAATATGTTGACAGCAAACGGGTTGACCGAACGGGCCGCTGATTCGACGGCCAGCGCGACCGGAACGTAGGGGCCTGCGTCGCGCGATCGGCTGGAGTCGTCTCAGACGGGCGGCACGTGGTGCTGAATACCAGTCCCCGATAGTACCGAGGGCGGAGAGAGGGTGTCAATACTGCTACGATGGAAAGGGCAAGGGACTAGGGACTGGGCGCTGGGCGCTAGTCCGCCGAGCCGTCACGCTGGCAGGCCACCCATGCGGCGATAGCCGCATCTCGCTAGCCCCTAGCGCCTGGCCCCTGATCATGAGCAACCCGGCCCCCAGCTGCCCAGTCTGCGAAGTCCACGCCGAATCCGTGTTCCGCGTCGAGGGCATGGACTGCCACGAAGAGGTGGCCATTCTCGAGCGGCGGCTCAAGCCGCTGAAGGGGCTCGAGGCAATTCGCGCCGACGTCATCGGCGGCACCCTCCGCGTTTCGCACGACGCCGCGCAGCTCTCGGCGGCGGCCATCGCCGAGGCGGTGAACGCCACGGGGATGCGGGCCTGGCTGGACCACGACACCGCGTCGAGCATCACCGTTTCGTCGGGGGGCGCTCGCGAGGCCTTCCTGGTGGCGTCCGGCGCGGCGGTGGCGGCCGGCGTCGCGCTGGACTGGGTCGGCGCCCCGCCCGCGTTGACCGTGGCGCTCCTGGCTGCGTCGGTTGCCGCGGGAGGCTGGTACTGGGCGCGGCGCGCCTGGTCGGCCGCGCGGCTGTTCGCCCTCGACATCAACACGCTGATGCTCATCGCGGTGGCTGGGGCGATTGCCATCGGCGAGTGGTCCGAGGCGGCCACGGTGACGTTTCTCTTCGCGCTGGCGCAGTGGATCGAGTCGCGCAACATGGAGCGGGCGCGCCTGGCCATCCGGGCCCTGATGGAACTGGCGCCGAACGAGGCCCTCGTGCACCGCGACGGCCGCGACGTCCGCGTGGCCGTCGACGACGTGGCCGTCGATGACGTCCTCGTCGTCAGGCCCGGCGAAAAGATCCCGCTCGACGGCGTCGTGTCGGCAGGCCGGAGCGAAGTGAACCAGGCCCCGATCACCGGCGAATCGCGGCCTGTCTCCAAGGGGCCCGGCGACGAGGTGTTCGCGGGCACCATCAACGGCCACGGCGCGCTTGCCGTGACGGTGACGCACTTGCGGGGCGACACCACGCTGGCGCGGATCATCGACCTGGTCGAGCACGCCCAGGCGGAGCGGGCGCCGTCGCAGACTTTCGTCGAGCGCTTCGCGCGGGTCTACACCCCGGCCGTCGTCGGCCTCGCCTCGATCGTGGCCGTCGTCCCGCCTCTCGCGTTCGGTGAGCCGTGGGCGGTCTGGGTGTATCGCGCGCTCGTGTTCCTGGTGATCTCGTGCCCGTGCGCGCTGGTGCTCTCGACGCCCGTCTCGATCGTCTCCGCGCTCGCGGGCGCGGCGAAGAAGGGCGTGCTCATCAAGGGCGGGCGGCACCTCGAGATGCTGGGCCGCGTCCGCTGCGTGGCCTTCGACAAGACCGGGACGCTGACCCACGGCACGCCGGCGGTGGCCGACGTGGAGGCCCTCGCGCCGTGGACACGGGCGGACGTCCTGAGGCTCGCCGCGTCCATCGAGAGCCGGTCCGAGCATCCCATCGGCCGCGCCATCAGGCGCCTGGCGCGCGACGAGGGGATCGAGATCGCGCCCTGTGATGCCTACCAGGCGCTGCCGGGCCGCGGGGCCGCCGCCGAGGTCGGGGGCGTCGCGGCGGCCATCGGCAGCCGCCGCCTGTTCGAGGAGCGCGGATGGTACTCGGCGGCGGCGGCCGCCGCGGCCGGCCGCATCGGCGGCGCCGATCGGACAACCGTACTGGTGGCGGCAGACGGCCAAGCCGCCGGCGTCATCGCCGTCGCCGATGCCGTGCGCCAGACGGGCCGCGAGGCGATCGACCTGCTGCGGCGCGCAGGCATCCCGCACATCGCCATCCTGACCGGCGACCACGAGAGCACGGCCGAGCGGGTCGCCGCGGCAATGGGCGTGGCGGAGGTGCGGGCGGGGCTCCTTCCGCAGGAGAAGCTCGCGGCGATCCGCGAGCTCAAAGCGGCCCACGGCCCGGTGGCCATGGTCGGCGACGGCGTGAACGACGCGCCCGCGATGGCTGCCGCCGACGTCGGCATCGCCATGGGCGTCGCCGGCACCGACGCCGCCCTCGAAACGGCGGACGTGGCGTTGATGTCGGATGAACTGCTGCGGATCCCCTACGCGGTACGCCTCAGCCGGTCAACAGTCCGCAACATCCAGGTCAACATCGCAGTGTCGCTGGGGCTGAAAGCCGTCTTTCTCGTGCTGGCCGCCCTCGGCATGGCCACGCTGTGGATGGCCGTCGTGGCCGACATGGGCGCCTCGCTCCTGGTCATCGCCAACGGCCTCCGGCTGCTGCGCTACGACTAGCGGGGATGTGAATGGACCAGGTAGTCAGTAGTCAGCATTCAGTAGAAATACCAGTCGCACCGCACGGTGTCCCACTGCTACTGGCTACTGGCTACTGGCTACTGGCTTAAGCAGGCGTCGAGACGAGCACGCGGGCGACGCGCAGGCCGTCGAGCGCCTCGACCCGGATCTTCCGTCCGCCGACCTCGACGATGTCGCCGAGCCGCGGGCGCCGGCCCAGGCGGCCCAGGACGTAGCCCCCGATGGTGTCGTAGAGGTCCTCGTCGATCTGCAGGCCGAACTGAACGTTCACGTCGGTGGTGAGCGCCAGGCCGTCGATGAGCGCCGAGCCGTCGGTGAGGACGGTGATGGCCGACGTCCCGCCGTCTCCGGCAGTCCCGATCTCGCCCACGATGCGCTCCATCAGGCGCTCGAACGTCACCATCCCGGCCGTGCCGCCGTACTCGTCGATGACAATCGCCAGCGGCGTGCGCCGCTTGCGCATGTCCGTCAGCAACTCGTCGGCCTTCAGCGTGTCCGGCACCGTGAGGGGCTCGTGGAGCATCGGCGTCAGGTCGACCGTCTCGTTCGGTCCGGCCAGCACGCCGAGCAGGTCCCGCATCCTGACCTGTCCGAGGATGTCGTCGAGGTGCGCGCCGTACACCGGCATCACCAACTGGGTCGCCTCGGCAAGTCGCGCGAGGAGGTCTGTCCGCGAGATGCGCACAGGGAGCGCCATCATCTCGGTGCGCGGCAGCATCACCTGTCCCGCCGTCAGGTCGCCGAACCCGAACACCCGGTGGAGCATCTGCTCCTCGTCTTCTTCGATGACGCCGGCCTCCTGGCTGGCCGTGACCAGCATCTTCAGCTCTTCCTCCGAGTGGACCAGCGAGCTGCCGCTCGGGGGCTTCAACCCGAGCAGCCGCACCACCGCCCGACCCGTGCTGTTCAGCACGGAGATGAACGGCCAGAACACCCGCATGAAGACCTCGGTCGGCCGCCCGATGATGAGCGCCGTGCGCTCGGCGTGCTGGAGGGCCACGGTCTTCGGCGCAAGTTCGCCCAGGACGATGTGCAGCGCCGTGATGAAGGCGAATCCGAGAGCGACGGCGATGGTGTGTGACGTGGCCGCGCGGAGCGAGAGCGGAAGCAGGCCCAGGGCGGGTTCGATCATCGAGGAAACGGCCGGCTCGCCAATCCACCCGAGGCCGAGGCTGGTCATCGTGATCGCCAGCTGCGTGGCCGCAATGTAGCTGTCGGGGTCCGAAATCGCGCGGCGGACCGGCCTCGCGAGGCTGCTGCCTTCGGCGATGAGCTGGTCGATGCGCGTCTTGCGGACCGTGACGAGGGAGAACTCGGCCGCGACGAAGAACCCGTTGGCAAAAACCAGTGCCAGAACGGCCGCCAGGCGCCATGCAATCTCGCCCGGGCCGAACAGCGTGTGGTCCATGACCAGCCTCCGGGGGGAACTGTACTACGGCCGGGGCATGGGGCAGGGGACATGCCCTTCGACTCGCCGCTCACGCGGCTCGCTCAGGGCGGGCTCGCTGGCACGTTCGCTCGCCCGGGGCTCGAGACTCTACTTTCTCGCGCTCGCCCCGGCGGCCACTTCGCACAGCACCCGTCACGTCGGGCCGTTCACCGAGCGAGGATGGCGGATGCCTCTACCGCCCGCGCCGGCGATCACGCTGCTGCTGCGGGCCTGGCGGGCGGGTGATGACGGCGCGCTCGACCGTCTCACGCCGCTCGTCTACGGTGAACTGCGCCGCCTCGCCCACGCGCGGATGCGGCAGGAGCACCCGGACCACACCCTTCAGACCACCGCGCTCGTTCACGAGGTCTACATGCGCCTTGTCGATGCGCGCGGCGTCGACTGGCACGACCGCGCGCATTTCTTCGCGGTGTGTGCCCGCGCCATGCGCCAGATCCTGGTCGACGCCGCCCGCGCCCGAGGGTCGCTGAAACGGGGCGGCGGCGCCGCCGCCGTGCCGTTCGACGAGCGGTTGGCCGTGTCGCCCGCGCGCGACCCGGACCTGCTGGCCCTCGACGAAGCGCTGACGCAGTTGTCGGGAGAAGACCCGCGGCAGGGCCGGGTGGTGGAGTTGCGCTACTTCGGCGGCCTCAGCGTCGAGGAGACGGGCGAAGTGCTGGGCGTGTCGCCTCAGACCGTCATGCGCGACTGGAAGTTGGCGAAACTGTGGCTCGTGAGAGCGCTCAGACATGCGGGCGAGCTCGACGGAGAGGTGGCGCCATGACCGCGGATCGCCGGCAGCGGATTGAAGCCGTGGCGCTCGAGGCGCTCGCGCGGGAGGCGGCGGCCCGGCGCCAGGCCAGGAACGCCCCGAGGTGGTGAGATCGCTGCTCAATGTCGCACCGGCCGATCAGCTCCGCGCGGCTGTCTACGATGAGACGGGCAACGGGGGCCGTCCGAGCCGCACGGCAATCGCGTTGTCGCCCGACGGACGATGGCTGGTCTTCAGCGCCATCCGCGGCGGCAAGCAGCGGCTGTTCAGGCGCGCGCTCGACCAACTCGAGGCCGTGCCGATGGAGGGCACCGAAGACGGCGCCAGTCCGTTCTTCTCGCCCAACGACCAGTGGGTCGGCTTCTGGGCGGGCAACACACCCACGATCTTTGGCGCCAGCTGGAGTTCGGATGACACCATCGTGTTCGGGCGCGAACGCGGCGGCCTCATGCGCGTGCCCGCCGCGGGCGGAGTGCCGCAACCGCTGACGACGACCGACGCGGCCGCGCACGAGGTGAGCCACCGGCTGCCGCACGTCCTGCCGGACGGCAAGGCGGTCGTCTTCACCATCACTCGGGACCTCATGCCCAACTGGCAGGGGGCTGAACTGGCCGTTCAGTCCCTCGCCACCGGAGTGCGCAAGTCCCTGGGGCGGGGTGCCGACGCGCGCTACGTCCCGCCGGCGGGCGCCCTGGTCTTCGTCCGCGAGGGGACGCTATTCACCGCGCCCTTCGACCTGTCGCGGATGGAGGTCACGGGGGCGCCGTCAGCGTGCTGGCGGACGTGATGCAGGCGGCCAACATGAACGGCAGAGTCAACGACAGCGGCGCCGGGCAGTTCGCCGTGTCGTCAACCGGCGCCCTCGTGTACATCCCCGGTGGGATGATGCCAGACCCCGCTCGGACGCTGGTTTGGGTCGACCGGGCCGGAAACGTCCAGCCGCTCCCAATTCCGCCGGGAGGCTACCTCCACCCTCGGCTCTCCGCGGACGACCAGCGGCTCGCGAGCGACTGACCACGAGCACCAACGGCCAGTTCCCGGCCTCAGTGTCGTCCGACGGGCAGACGCTGGCCTTCGCCGAAAGCCGGCCCACACCCGGGTACGACATCTTCGTCGTCGCGCTCACCGGCGATCGTCGGCCGCGACCAGTCTTGCAGAGTCCGTCTACCGTGTCGTGCCCCAGCTTCTCTCCGGACTGGAGGTGGCTGGCTCTATCCAGGGCCAGGCGGCCGACACACGGTGTCCAGCGGCGGCGGCACGGAACCGGTCTGGTCGCGCGATGGCCGGGAGCTCTTCTATATCCGACGTCTAGGCACGACCGAACCATGGACCATCGAGATGTTCTCCGTTCCAATTACGACGCATCCCACGTTCACCGCAGGCATCCCTCGAGTGCTGTTCAGCTCGCCAGGCCGCCGAAGGGGGTCGGGCGCAGGGCTTGACGTTTAACGTTATACGTTATAACCTGAATTCGTGATTAGGGGTTTTCGCTGTCCGGACACGCAGGCGTTGTTCGAGACGGGAAAGTCCAGGCGTTTCGGCGCCGTCGTCACCGTGGCGACCCGCAAGCTCACGCAACTGCATGCGGCGGCAACGCTGGAGTTCCTGAAGTCTCCCCCTGGCAACCACCTCGAAGCGCTCAGGGGCGATCGAAAGGGCCAGCACAGTATCCGGATCAACGACCGATGGCGTATCTGTTTCCGTTGGACGACGGCCGGGCCCGACGACGTGGAGATAAGGGACTATCACTGACGGAGCATGACGATGAGGATCAGGAACGGTATGCGGCCTGTCCATCCCGGCGAGATCCTGCGCGAGGACTTCTTGAGGCCCGCGGGCCTGTCCGCCAACGCGCTGGCCAGGGCCCTTCGCGTGCCGGCGCCGCGGATCAACGACATCGTGCGCGAGCGGCGCGGCGTTTCTGCTGACACCGCGATGCGCCTGGCGCGTTACTTCGGCGGCGATGCCCACTCGTGGCTGAGCCTGCAGGCCATCTACGACCTGCGTGTCGCGGAAATCGCCAACGCCCGCCGAGTCGAGCGAGAGGTCATGCCGATCGCGGTCTGAACCCCGGGATTCCGTCGACGCGAGCGCCCTTGTCCCTATCCCCTGTGATACGCTCCGCGGCGCGTCTGCCCCCGGTCAGGAGCGTTCCCGTGCGCATCTCGAAACCACTTGCCGGCCTCGCCGCCAGCGTGGCGGCCGTCGGCCTGCTCCTCGCCACCGTGACCGGAGCGTCTGCCCCGCCGGCTGTGCCGATCACCTTCGACCAGTTCCACACGACAACGGCCGTCTTCAAGTACCTGAAAGACGTGGCAGCCGCCTACCCGGCCATTGCCGAGCTTCGCGAAATCGGGACGAGCACGATGGGGCGGCCGATCTACGTGCTGGTCATCTCGAACATGAAGACGGGGACGACGCTCGACGCGCTGGTGCCGCTCCGGAACCCGCGCGACGAAGGCGTGAAGAACGTCGCGCCCATGAAGCCCTACATGGGCAAGCCGGGCCACTGGATTGGCGGCAGCACGCACGGCAACGAATACACGGGTACGGAGGCGGCGCTCGCGATGATCGACCGCCTGGTGTCGCGCTACGGCCAGGACCCGGCGATCACCCAGCTCGTCGACACGAAGACCTTCTACATCTGTCCGGTCATCAATCCCGACGGCCACTTCAACAGTCTGGAGAAGGGCATCTCCCAGCGCGCGAACTCGGCCCTCAAAGACGATGACGGCGACGGAAAGGTGAATGAGGACGGCCCGGACGACCTCGACGGCGACGGCGTCATCGCGCAGTTCCGCTACAAGGACCCGAAGGGTCAGTACGTGATGGACGAAGCGGACTCACGCCTGATGGTCCGGCTGGGGGCAAATGAACAAACGGCGAAGACGCGCTACGCGGTCATCACCGAGGACAAGGACAACGACGGCGACAAGAAGCGCGGCGAGGATCCCGAAGCCGGGATCGACATCAACCGCAACTTCCCCGAGCGCTGGTGGCGCGACGACAGCATGCCCGGCGGCACGGGCACGTATCCCACCTCCTCGCCCGAGGTCCGGGCGGTGGCCGAGTTCTTCCACACGCACCCGAACATCCTGATGGCGCAGTTCTTCCACACCTCGGGCGGCTTCACCTACCGGCCGCTCGGCTCGGCGCCGCAGACGCAGATCGCCCCGAGGGACCGCGCGGTCTTCGACTTCATCATGGGGAAGAAGTACCTCGAGATCATCGGCGAGGACGTGCCCGCGGCCTGGACGAAGCCGGAGACCATCCCGGCCCTGCGCGAGGAACTGCGGAAGACGTCGAAGAACAAGTACGCGATCGAGCGCGGCTACGAGTTCCCGCGCGCGTGGAAAGTCAGCTACGACGAGCTGGCCGACCGGTCGTACGGCTACGGGCTCTCCACCGACTGGGACTACCTGCAGCTCGGGATCTACTCGCTCACGACGGAACTCTGGAACCCCGAGATCGACATTCCCGGATTTCCGAAGATCGCGGCCGGCGGGGATGCGGCCGCGGCACGGCAGCGGGCGCTGCTCCAGTACAACGACACGCAGTACGGCGGCAGGGCCTTCGTGGCGTGGAAGTCGTTCAAGCACCCGGAACTGGGCGAGGGCGAGATAGGCGGCTGGAACCCGAAGTACTCGAGCAACGCCTGGCCGGGCGACATCCTCGAGGGCGTCTGTGACCGGCACGTCGAGTTCGAGCTGTTCCGCGCGGGGCTGATGCCGGCTCTCGCGATCACCGAAGCGTCGGCGCGCGCCGTCTACGACGACCCGAACGCAACGCGTGCGGCAGCCGACGCGAAGGGCGACTCGGTGGCCGTGACGAAGGGCGCGCGCCTCGGCGACTACCGGGTGCTCGAGGTCAAGGCCGTCATCGAGAACACGGGCCCGCTCGCCACGCACACTGCCCGCGGCGCCGACCTGCGCGGCAACCGCCAGGACGTGGCGTGGCTCCTCGGCGACCGGGATGCGATCACCTTCCTCCAGGGCACGCCGTGGCAGCAGCTTGGCGTCATCGACGGCGCGATGCCGGTGCCCGGCTTCTCCCCGCCGGCCGGCGGGCGCGGCGCGCCGGCGGCATCCGCGCCGTCTCCGCCCCAGGGGCGCGGGGGAGGACGAGGCGGAGGCGCAGGGGCCACGCAGGTTCGCGCAGGCGGCGCTCGGCGCACGGTCACCTGGCTCGTGGCCGTGACCGGCAGCGCGCCGCTCCGCGTGGTGGTGTCGTCCCAGAAGGGCGGCACCCAGGTGGCCACGGTGAAGGTCCAGTAGGGAGGCGGCCATGACATACACACGACGCACCTCAGCACGTATCGCGGCCGCCCTCGCGCTGCTCGTCTGCCTCGTCGTCGCCGGCCCGGCCTTCGCGCAGGCCGGGGCAGCGAAGAACCCGGGCAGCTACCACGGCGAGCTCGACTTCCCGATCTCGTGGAAGCGCTACTACGGCTACGCCGAGTGGACCTCCATCATGGCGGAGCTCCAGAAGAAGTACGCCGCGTTCGCCGACATCCAGAGCATTGGCAAGAGCCGCATGGGCCGCGAACAGGTCATGCTGACGATTACCAACAAGGCGACGGGCACGGCCGGGAGCAAGCCGGCCATGTGGATCGACGGCGCGATTCACGGCAACGAGGTGAACGGCATCACCTGCGCGCTCTACGTCGCCTGGTATCTCCTGACGCGCTACGACTACGATCCGCTCGTCCGCGACCTCGTCGACAGGACCACCTTCTACATCCTGCCGGGGCTCAACGTCGACGGGAACGACTCGTACGTGCGCTTCCCGAACACCGAGAACAACCCCCGCGAGCCGTACCGTCCGACAGACGATGACGGCGACGGGCTGTACGACGAGGACCAGACGGAGGACGTCGACAAAGACGGCGAGCTCTCCATCATGTGGATCGAGGACCCGGCCGGCGGCTTCAAGCTCTCGTCCGACCGCCGGCGCTTCGTGCCGGTCGGCGACCCGCGGGAGGCTGGCCAGCGGTTCCGGCGGATCGGCGGCGAGGGGTTCGACAACGACGGCGACGGCCGCATCAACGAAGACGACATCGGCGGGCCGGATCCGAACCGGAATTTCCCGTTCGGCTGGGGCCTCGAGTCGGGCTACCCCTACCCGCTCTCGGAGATCGAAACGCGCAACGTGTTCGAGTTCCAGCTCGCGCACCCGAACATCTTCGCGACGTTCCATTTCCACAACACGGGCCGGCTGATCATGTTCCAGGCGCCGCTGGCGGTGCCGGCGCCGGCGGGTGAGACGGCCGAGTCGCGGCAGCAGGCGGCCGCACAGTTCGACCAGCGCCTGGCCGAGCTTCGCAAGACCAACAAGTACGCCTACCTCCTCGACCGCCGCGTCGCGCCCGACTACCAGGGCGACCTCGCCGTCCAGCAGGACATCGTGACGACGGGCGCGCGACTGTTGAAGGACTACCGGCCGACGCCGAGCGGGCTCTCCGGCCAGGCCGCGCCCGCGGCCTACTTCATGCTGGGCGCCTACAGCTACCTCATCGAGTTGTGGGGATCGCAGCCCGGCGAGGCCGACGTGAACGGCGATGGCCGGGTCGACGACGAGGAGTTCCTCGCCTGGATCGATCTCGAACTGATGGGCGAGGGCTGGATTGCGCCGCGCCCGTTCACGCACCCGGACCTCGGCCCGATCTGGATTGGCGGTTCCGCGAAGAAGCACATCGGCCGCACGCCTCCCGCGCGCTACATCGAGACGGAGGCGCTTCGGAACGCGAACTTCGTGCTCTACTGCGCGAGCCAGTTTCCGAAGGTGGAAGTGTCTGACATCCGCGTGAGGCCGGCGACGGGCGACCTCTACTGGATCGACGCGGTCGTGACGAACGACCGCGCCTATCCGACCTCGTCCGATCGCGCGGTGGCGATCGGGCGGGCGGTGATGGATCGCATCAGCGTCACCGCTTCCGACAACATCGCGGTGCTCGACGTTCCGCAGGCGCCGACCGTCGTCGATCCGCTCAACCCCGGGGCAACCTCCGACGTCGTCTCGCGCGCGCCGCGCGAGTTCCGGCTGGGGGCGCGATCGAAGAGGCCGTTCAGCACGCTCGTGCGCATGAAGGGCGCCGACGGCTGGATCGAATTCACCGTGACGTCAAAAGCGGGCGGGACGGCGACGAAGCGAGTCGTGCTGACGGCCAGATGACCAGGTGCTAGGGACTTGCCCCCAGCCCCCAGCCCCCAGCCCCTAATCCCTAGTTCGCGTGCCCTATGTACTGGGCGCTGACGAACTCCTCGACGGCCGACTGGTCGGCGGCGTCGATACGCTCGAACTGCATCCCCATGCCGACGCGCCGGTCGCTCCACGCCACCCGGGCGTCGGCGTCGACATCCCGCCTCGAATTGGGCAGGCGGAAGCGGACCCTGGCGCGCGCCGACGACTCGAGCGGGCTCATCGTGCGGATGGCCAGGCCTCCCCGGCCGAGGTTCAGCGTCACGGCCGCGGCGATGGTATCGCCGAAGCGATAGGCGACCGGAATCCCGAGCGCGACGCGCGGGCTGTCGCGGCGGTTGAAGTTGTCCGGAAAGAGGTGCGGCGCGAGCGACGGCAGGATCTGCGGCGAGGCGCTGTACTCGTTGACGTAACCGGCGATCCCGAGCGTGGCCAGGTCGCGGACCTCCGCGGCGCCGCCGATGGTGCCGCTGAAGACCAGGATCGGCAGCCGTCCGCCATCCAGCTTGCGGATGGACCGCACCAGGTCGACGCCGCCTGCGTGGGGCAGCCGGAGATCGACCACGACCAGGTCGATGTCCGGAAGGTCGGCCCGGACCCTGGCCAGCAACTCGGCCGCGCTCCGCACGGTAAAGGCCCGGTGGCCGGCGTGCTCGATGGCGGCCTTGAACCGGTCCCGCACGAACGGGGTATCATCGGCAATCACGACGGTCTTGTGCACGGCGGCGGCCACTGTCATTCTGTGCAAGTGTATCGGATCGGGCCTGGCGGAACCTTAGGGGGCTTCGGTGTTGCGTTGCAGCCCGGAATGGCTTGTCGTTATAATCCAGGCTCCCGTCGCGACAACCGTTGGCGTGTCAGCAGTTACGCGGACGCCGCCGGGACGGCCCAGGCCCTGAAACCAGCGGCCGGGGTTCGCGCGGCCCGTCGAGGAGGCGGTATGGCCATCTGCCCTGAGTGCGAATTCGAGATCGACGTCGACGAGTTCGACGTGGAGCGGGGCGACACCCTGGATTGCGACAACTGCGGGGTCACGCTGGAGATCATCGGCCTCAATCCCATCGAGTTGGAGCTTGCCTCCGACGACGACGAGGACGAGGAAGACAACGACGTTGGCGACGACGAGGACGAAGCAGAAGAGGACGACGACGAGTGAACACACCGGCCGCACCCGCGCCGCCGCCGGCAGACGAAGCCCGGCTGAAGGAGAAGGACGCTCGCCTTCGCGAGGCGCTCGCCAGGATGGGCTCGGTTATCGTGGCGTTCAGCGGCGGCACCGACAGCGCCTACCTCGCCTGGGTGGCCACGTCGGTGCTGGGTGGCGCGGCGCAGTGCATCACCGCCGAAAGCCCCAGCTACCCGTCCCGGCACCGTGCGGTCGCCGAGCGCCTGGCCCGCGATTTTTCCCTCCACCACGAGTTCATCGTCACCGGCGAGATGGAGAAGCCCGAGTATCGAGCCAACGAGCCGGACCGCTGTTACTACTGCAAGCAGGAACTGTTCACGCAGTTGACGGCGCTCGCCCGCGAGCGCGGCATCGCGGCCGTCCTCGACGGCGCCAATGCGGACGACCGCGGCGACTACCGACCGGGGCGCAAGGCTGCCCGGGAGCTGGGCGTCCGCAGCCCGCTCGACGAAGCCGACCTCTCGAAGGCTGAAATCCGCGATTTGTCGCGCCAAGCTGGGCTGCCGACGTGGGACGAACCGGCGTCGGCCTGCCTGTCGTCGCGCATCCCCTACCATTCCGAGGTCACACCCGGGAAGCTCGCCATGATCGAGCGCGCCGAGGATGCGCTCATCGCGCTTGGCTTCCGCGTGTGCCGGGTCCGCCATCACGAGGAGGTTGCCCGCGTCGAACTGGGGCCCTCCGAGATGGCCAGGGCGATGGAACCCGGCACCCGGGACGCCATCGTCCGCGACCTCAAGGCGATCGGGTACCGCTACGTCACCCTCGACCTGCAGGGGTACAGGATGGGCAGTCTCAACGAAGGCGTCCGCCTGGAGCCGGTATAGGGCTCCCGTGACGGACGTGTTCGCGCCCGTCAGGCGGGGCTCCCGGGCGTGGCGGGCCGCCTTCGCGCTGGCGCTCGTCTTCCTGCTGGGCCACCTGCCGTTTCTGGCGTCCGCGCTCGAGGACGTGGACTCGGCAAACTTCGCCCTCGGCCTGCGCGACTTCGATCCCGGCCGCCACCGGCCGCACCCGCCGGGTTATCCCGTCTACATGGCCCTCGGGAAAACCGCGAACCTCGTCGTGAGCGAACCCCGGGCCCTCGCGATCTGGGGCGCGCTCGCCGGGGCGCTGTCGGCCTTTGCGCTGCTGCGGCTCTTTGCCGCGCTCGACGCGCTCGACGGGCGTCTGGCCGAGCCTCCCGAGCGGCTGCGCCAGCTGCGAATCGGCGAGTGGCTTGGCCGGCCGGCCGTGGCGGCGGCCCTCACGATGATGGCGCCCCTGTTCTGGATGACGGCCTCGCGCCCGATGAGCGACACGGCGGGCCTGGCTGTGTCGCTGACGGCGCAGGCGATTCTGCTCACGGCGATGGTCCGCCAGCGAGCCGCCTCATCCGCCGGCGAGTCGCCATCGTCCGCCGCGGCGGCTCAGTCGGGCCGGCTCATTCTTCTCGGGGCCTTCACGTCGGCCGTGGCCGTCGGGTTCCGATCGCAGGCCGCGTGGCTGACGCTGCCGCTGCTCGTGCTGGTGATTGCGGACCGCGCCGGGCGAGGCGCCGCAGGCGCCCTCCTGGGCAGCCTCTTCTGGCTGGCGGCAGGCTCTCTGCTGTGGTTCGTCCCGCTGGTCGTCGCCAGCGGCGGCCCCGGCGCGTACTATGCCGCCTTCAGTGTGCAGGCTGGCGAGGACTGGTCTGGCGTCGACCTGCTGGCCAACGGCTTCACGGTTCGCGAACTGGCGTTCGCCCTCCACGAGACGTTCATCCGCCACTGGGCCGGCGCCGGGTGGTTCATCGTGCTGCTCGCCGCGATTGGCGCCGCCGTCCTGATCTGGCGCGGCCGCCGCGCGCTCATGGTCATCGTCGTCGCCTTCGCGCCGTACGCGATGTTCCACCTGCTGTTCCAGGAGACCGTGACGACGCGCTACGCGCTGCCGCTCGTGCCGGCCGCGGCCTACCTCGTGGTGAGAGGGCTGTATGCGCCGGCGCCGGTGGGCGGGCTGACGCTGGCGGCCGTGCTGGCGATCGTGTTCGCCGTCACGACGGCGCCGGTGACGGCATCCTACTCCCGCGCCCGAGGGCCCGTGGCCACCGCCCTCGACGACATCAGGGCCGAGGCCGAAGCCGGCATCCTGATCGGCATGCACCATCCGTTCGCGCGGCTCGTGGAGGCCGAGGGCGCGGGACGTGCCGCGGCGCTTCCGGCTCCGCCGAAGCACGAGTGGCTCGAACTGGTGAAGCAGTGGCAGGCAGGCGCGCGCGGCCCCGTGTGGTTCCTCGCGGACCCGCGGCGCACCGATCTGGCCCTGGTGGACCCGCAGGTTCAGGCGGTGCGCGCCGAATACGAATGGCCGTTCTCCAGCCGGGTGTACCTGGGCGGCATCCGCCCGAATGGCCTTCGCTGGATTGTCATCAGCGAGCCCGGGTGGTTCGCCGGGGAGGGGTGGCACCTGACGCCCGAAACCGCCGGCGTTTCCCGGGCCGACGGAGCGGGCCTCGGCAAGGGCCCGATTCGCGCATGGATCCTCGCTCGCGACGGCACGGCGACAATGATGATCGGAGGACGCCACCTCGGAAGCGGTTCGGGCCCCGGAGCGACCGTGACCGTGCGCATCGCCGGGAGGGAGATCGAACGCTGGGCGGTCGCGCCCTCCGCCTCGTCGTTTCTGCGGTTTGTCCCGCTGCCGGCCGGGTCGCTGGCCTGCGGGGCGCGCTGGTGCGTGCTCGAGGTCGAGGCTGCCGGCCCCGAGGGCGCGGCCACCGGCATCGTGGCGATTGACCAGTTCGACGTCCAGGCCCCCGAAACGCCGATGCTGGGCTTTGGCGACGGATGGCAGGAACCCGAGTACGAGCCGGCCCGCGGGCTCTCGTGGCGGTGGGCGAGCGGCAAGGCCGAGCTGCGGACGGCTGCGACGGACCGCGACGTGGAACTGCAGATCATGGGGGAGTCGCCCCGTCGCTACTTCGATCGGGCGTCTCGCGTGCGCGCGTCGGCCGGCGGCGCCCAGTTGCTGAGCGCCGAGGCCGGCAGCGACTTCGCGTGGTCCGTGCGCGTGCCGGCGTCCGCGCTCCAAGCGTCCGGCGGCGCGATCACGATAGAGACCGACCAGGTCTTCCGGCCCGCCGACCGCGGGCAGGGCGCCGACCGGCGCGAACTCGGCCTCCGCGTCTACCTGGTGACGATCAAGCCGGCTTCCTAGCCAGGCAGAGCAGGGAACTTCCGAGCGGCATCGGGACGGATGCGCGCACGAGCGCGCTTTCGAGCGCGAGCAGCGCGCCGAGCGTCGCGTTGATCGGCGCGGGCGGCACGGTGATCTCGGCCTCCGCCTCGTCGTCCGCGGCCAGCCCCGTCAGCCGCTGCACGCCGCGCACGGTGAGCATGACGGGGAAGAGCGCGGCGTTCGTATAGGTCATCCACTCGACGCGGAACCCTGCGGGCTCGAGCAGTCCGCGCAGGCTGGCCCGGCTGTAGCGCCGCAGTTCCGCCGAGAGCACCGAGTGATTGCCGCGCAGGATCTCCATCGCGGCGACGTTGATGATGGCGGAGCCGCCGGGCTTGAGGATCCGCCACATCTCCCGGACCGCCTCGCGCTCGATCGCGTCAGGCAGGCAGTAGAGCACGTCGAACGACGTGACGATGTCGAAGGCCGCGGAGGGGAAGGGGACAGCCGCGGCGCTGGCCCGCGCCACCCGCGTGAGGCCGGAGCCGCGTGCGTGCTGCAGGCCGGTCCACGTCAGGTCGAATCCCCAGGCCTCTCCGTACGGCGCGAGCAGCAGGCGCAGGTTCGCGCCCGTGCCGCATCCGCAATCGAGCAGGCGCAGGTGCCGCCGGCCGGCGGCCGCACGATCGAGCATCGGCGCCGCGAAGCGGCGGAAGCCGCGGAACCAGAAGTGGTCGCGCTCGGCGCGCGCCGTGGCTTCAAGCAGGCGATCCACGGCCGTATTCTATTCTGCTGGCCTCAACTCCCGTGGCGTGCCACAATAAATAGGTCACTGTGGTCCTGCGGATGCCTTCATTTGCAGCGTCCGGCCAAGCCCCGCTCAAAAAGGAGATGCGCCGATGATGCGACTTTCGAAAGCTCTCATACCCGCCCTCGTGCTGGCCGTCGTGACGATGTCGGCGTCGTGCAGCAAGAAGGCGCCCGTGGCCGAGCCGCAGCCGACGCCGGTGCCCGCGCCGACCACGCCGCCGCCGCCGCCGCCCCCTCCTCCTCCTCCCGCACCGGCCCCGGCCCCGAAGCCGCTCAGCGAGGACGAGGTGTTCGCGAACAAGACGCTGGCGGAGCTCAACGCCGAGAAGCCCCTCGAGGACGTGTATTTCGACTATGACAAGGCGGATCTGAAGGCGGAGGCGCGCTCCTCACTCTCGAAGAACGCGGAGTGGATGAAGCGGTGGCCGTCCACGAAGGTGCTCGTCGAGGGGCATTGCGATGCGCGCGGCACGAACGAGTACAACCTCGCGCTCGGCGAGAAGCGGGCGGCAGCGGTCCAGATGTATCTGACGGGCCTCGGCATCGCCGGGGACCGTGTCCAGATCGTGACCAAGGGCGAGGAGTCGCCGTTCTGCTCCGAGGAAACCGAGGCCTGCTACTCGCAGAACCGGCGAGGGCACTTCATCTTCTCAGCGAAATAGCGCCACACGGGGACACCTTCCGTTTCCTCCCGAGCGGATGGAAACGGAACGTGTCCCCGTGTGTCCCCGTCAGGCCCCCGCGTCGGCCGCGATCTTCTCGGCCGCGGCGCGCGGGTCGGGCGCCGCGATGATCGGTCTCCCCACCACGATGTAGCTCGCGCCGGCCCCGACGGCCTCCGCCGGCGTCATGGTCCTGGCCTGGTCGTCCTTGGGCCTGCGCGCCCCGCCGTGCGGGTCGGCGGGACGGATGCCGGGCGTGATGAGCACGAACTGGTCCCCCCGGGCCATGCGGAGCCGCCCCACTTCCTGGGGCGAGGCCACGACGCCGTCCGCGCCGGCTTCCTGAGCGAGCCACGCCAGCGCGTCCACCTGTTCGACGACCGGGCGCGGGACGCCGATCGAGCCCAGCGTGTCGTGGTCGAAGCTGGTCAGCACGGTGATGGCGATGATGAGCGGGGGCGCCACGCCGGCCTTCGCGGCGCTGGCATGCGCCGCCTCGCGCGCCGCCTTCATCATGGCGATGCCGCCGCTCGCGTGGACGTCGATGATCCAGGCGCCGAGCTTGGCCGCCTCGGCCGCCGCTCCCGCCACCGTGTTCGGGATGTCGTGGTACTTGAGGTCGAGAAACACGCGGTGGCCGGCCTCGGTGAGCCGCCTGACGATGTCCGGCCCGGCTGCGGTGAACAACTGGCTGCCGACTTTCACGGCGCCCACCGCGCCGCGCAGGCGGTCGGCCAGCGCAAGCGCCTTCGCCGGGCTGTCGACATCCAGCGCGACGATCACGGGATTCACGGAAGCCATCGCTCGACTCTCTCCTCCGGCCGCACCCATCAGCGGCCGCGATCCAGCGTGCCGACCAGGTCGGCCGCGCGGGCGAACCCGTGGCGCGCCATGTAGTCCTCGATCCCCGCCTGGAGCGTCGGCCAGATGAAGGGATCGACGAAGTTGGCCGTGCCCACCTGCACGGCCGTGGCGCCGGCGATCATGAACTCCAGGACGTCCCTGGCGCAGTTGATGCCGCCCATGCCCACGACCGGAATGCGGACCGCGTTCGCGCACTCGTACACCATGCGCACCGCGATCGGGCGGATCGCCGGGCCGCTCAGGCCGCCCATCCCGTTGGAAATCGCCGGCCGCCGCGTCTCGACGTCGACGACCATGGCGAGGAACGTGTTGACCAGCGACACCGCGTCGGCGCCGTTCTCCTCGGCCGCTCGCGCGAAGGACGACACGCTGGTGACATTCGGCGTGAGCTTGGGGATGAGCGGCAGCGCCGTCGCCTTCCGGACCGCCGCCACCACTTCGGCGGTGCTCGCCAGGTTGCAGCCGAACTGAATGCCGCCTTCCTTGATGTTCGGACACGAGATGTTCAGCTCGAGCGCCGCCACGCCTTCGACATCGGAGAGGATCCGCGAGACCTCGACATACTCGTCAATCGAGCTGCCGCACACGTTGACGATCACAACCGCGCCAAGCCGCCGCAATTCGGGCATCTTCTCGCGGATGAACCGGTCGACGCCGATGCCCTGCAGGCCGATCGCGTTGAGCATGCCCGAGGGCGTTTCCACGATGCGCGGAGGGGGGTGGCCCTCGCGCTCCTTCAGAAAGAGGCCCTTCACCACCACCGCGCCCAGCGAGGAGAGGTCGACGATGCCGGCGTACTCGACGCCATAGCCGAAGCAGCCGCTGGCGGACATGAGCGGGTTCTTCAGGACGAGCGAGCCGATGCGGACGCTGAGATCCACCGTCACTCCCAGACGAGGTCGTCGCCGCTGAATACCGGGCCGTTCAGGCACGAGCGCACGAAATGCGGCGTGCCCTCGCCGTCGCGCACGCGCACGACGCAGCTGTAGCACCCGCCGAGGCCGCAGCCCATGATCCGCTCCGTCGACAGTTCCGACCGGCAGCCGTAGGCATGGGCCAACCCGGCCACCGCCTTCAGCATCGCCTCCGGCCCGCAGGCATAGAGCCTCACCTGCAGGCCGGCCGCGCGGGCGCGCAGCGCGTCTTCGAGCGGCGCGGTGACGCGTCCACGGGCGCCAAGCGAGCCGTCCTCGGTCGCCAGATCGAGCGTCACGCCGCGCGACAAGAACCAGTCCAGATAGAAGAGATCCGCGCGCGCGCGACCGCCGTAGAACAGGCGTGTCCGTGCCCCCGTGGCGTGAAGCGCCTCGGTCAGCGTCGCGAAGGGAGCCAGGCCGACGCCGCCGGCCACCATCCAGGCCTCCACCGGCGGCGAGACGAGCGAAAACGGTTTGCCGAGCGGGCCCAGCACCGGGAGCCGGTCGCCGGCGGCCGCGTCGTAGAGGCGCGCCGTGCCGGGGCCGATCCGCTTGCACAGCACCGAGATCCCCGCCGGCACTCCCGCGCCGTCGCGCAGAATCTCGAACACGGAGAACGGGCGCCGCAGCAGGGGGTCGGTGCCCGCCGCCGTGCGGATCATCACGAACTGCCCCGGCAGGCTCGCGGCGGCGATGGCCGGGGCCTCGAGGTGCAGCACGTTGTAGTCCGCCGACAGGGGCGTATTGCGCACGACCAGGGCCGGGACATCCAGCGGCGGCATGGGGGAAGTATATACGCTAGCCCCTGGGCCCCAGCCCCTGTTGGAGTAGCATGAAGCGCGGATGCGATACCTGCGAATGCTCACCAATTCGGCGATCGGGGGCCTGGCCTTCGCCCTTTACCTGACGATCCTCGTCCTGCAGATCAACCCGGGCTATCCTCTGGCGGGCATCCCGGGTCTGTCGGCCACGCTGGTCCTGTCGTACGGGCTGCACTCGGCCGCGGTCTTCTACGCCCTGATCGTGCTGCGGCAGATTCTGGCCACCGAGGTGATTTCGCCCGGCTGGATCAGTTTCCGCTTCCTCGTCTGGCTCTGCTCGGCCGCCGCGACCATCAGTGTCCTGCTCACGTGGATCAACCTGACGGCGCTCGCGCCCTTCATGGACCCGGAGGCGGTGACCCGCATGACTGCGGGGGCGGCCGTGCTGACGGCGTGCGCGGGCGTCATGGCTGCGCTCGCCTTCGGCCATCTGTGGGCCGGACGCCACAGTTCGAGGCCGGGCGCGGCCGTGCTGGCCGCGGCCCTGATGGTGTCGCTCGCGGTGCCCCTCATGCTTCGCGGCCCGGGATCGGAACCGCTCGGGAAGGTCCGCTGGGCGGCCACGGTGCCGGACATCGCGGGGCCGGGCGGTGATGCCCGCGTGGTGATGATTCAGCTCGAGGGCGCCTCGCTGGACCTGATTGCCCCAGCCGCCGCGGAAGGGCGCCTGCCGAATTTCGAGCGCCTGCTCGAGCGCGGCGCCTCGATGCATCTGGCGACGATGCGGCCCGCGCAGCCGGCTCCCGTCTGGGCCGCTGTCGCCACCGGAAAGCTGCCCTTCAAGAACGGCATCCGGTCGTCCGCCACGTACACGCCGCTCGGGAGCGCCGATGCGCTCGAGGTCCTCCCCGACCGCTGCTATTCCCACGCGCTGGTCGAGTACGGCTTCCTGCGCGAGCGCGTCCACCAGAGCGGCGACCTGGCGGCCCGCCCGATCTGGAACCTCCTCGGCGTGCAGGGGGTGCCCGTCGGCGTGGTGAACTGGGCCGTGACCCAGCCGGCGCGCGAGGTCAGGGGCTACCTCGTCTCGGACCGTTTCGAGCGCCGGTACGCGTCGGTGGTCGATGTCGAGAACATCGGCGTGCTCAGTTTCTGCGAGATGATCGCCGCCGCGCCGCAGCACCCCGATGCGCCACGTTGGCGTGACGCCGTGCATGCGATTGCGGAGCGATATTGTGAGATTGCGGCGCGCAATCCATGGGGTCTGGTGGCGACACATTTCGAGCTTCGGGACCCTCCAGTTACCGCCAACGGTAAGGCATCTGCGCCCCTGCGCCTCGGGAGCATTCGTCCACGAACGAGTGGCGGGACCGCGAAGCTCCTCACCTATGAATACCGGCGATTCCTGTAT
>JAWOGY010000232.1:0-20797 GCA_046496425.1 Vicinamibacterales bacterium | reverse complement strand
GAAGTTCCGCAGGATGCGCGAAGTGTATTGGCTCGAAGCGAGCGCGAGCGTCATCAAGGTCATCGAGAACGTGACCCCGACCACCGTCATCATTGAGCCGGCGATCGTGGCCAGCATCCCGCGGGCGCCCGCCGCGCCGACTCCGAAGAGGCGCGGCCAGGCGGCCATCCAGTCCCGGCTCACGGAAGAATCTACTTCGATCAGGCCCACGGCGAGGATCGTGCTGAACGCGACGATCAACGCCGGCAGAAACCAGAAGCTCTCGCGCAGGTTGCTCCAGAGTTGCTTGGGTCGATTCATGGCTCAACCTTCCATGTTCATCGGTCCGCACTGCCGTTCATGGGGAGGTCCCGGTCGAGCCGGATTTGGCGGGTGACGTTCGCGCCGGTTCTTCAGAGGAGGAACTGCCGGGAGCGTTGGGCAGGAGATTCTCCCCGTCTCGCAACGGTTGAGCCTGGCGTGCCTGTTCGTCAAGGACGCCAGCCTCGCTTTGCAACCCGCCTTCCGCTTTGGTGGACACGACATCGGGTACGTCGGACGGCCCATCGGCTGGGAGTCGTTCTTCTGCCTGAGCGTCGGGCGTCTTCGCCGGCTTCCCGTCGAGCATCGTGATGGGGATGCCCTGCGGGAATACCACCTCGCGAGCCTCGTCTGGCATCGAGATGCCGTGCTTCTGAAAGGCGCGTTTGACCAGCCGGATCACCGAGGACCGCACCTTCATCCAACTGTGTTTGCGGCCATTGATCCAGAAATACACACGCAGGTTGACAGTCGCCTTTCCCAGGCTCTCGGCCAGCACCGAAGGCTCGGGTTCGCCGAGCACAGCCGGATGGTCCGTCAGCACCTGGAGCGCGATTTCCTGCGCTTCGTTGATCGAATCGTCGTAACCGATGCCCACATCGAACTGTTCGCGCCGGTTGGCGTTGGTCGTGAAGTTGCGAAGATTGCTCTTATACACGCTGGCATTCGGAATCTGCACGAGGTTGCCATCCAGGGCGATCAGGATGGTCGTGCGCACGTTCAACTGCTGCACGTATCCGGTCACGCCGGACACCTCGACCAGGTCGCCCGTCTCGAATGGCCGCTGCATGCTCAGAAAAATGCTGGCCAGGAAATTCTCAGTGATGTCCCTGAACGCGATGCCCACGGCCAGACCGACCAGGCCGGTGCCCCCCACCACAGTCAACGCCAGTTGGGTCAGGCCTGAGACCCGGAGCACGATGTAGGTGCCAACAAGAAACACCAGCACGCCGATGCCACCCGCGATCACCTTGCGCAGCAGTCGCGCTTGAATCCGGTGACGAAGCAGTGAACGCGTTCTCCGCGCGGCCAGCAGCCCGGTCCCCACTGACAGTCCCAGGATGAGCAGCCCAAGAAATAGCAGGGGCAGGGAACGCAAGACGTCGCGCCATAGCCCGGCCAGTCCGTGCCATGCCGGACCCAGGTCCCATATCGACGGTTCCGCCACTTCCATCCGATTGGCCACCGCGACGACGTCCTGGGTGTTGCGCGCCAGATCGCCCGCCCACTTCTTGAGGTCATCGGACGCCACGCGACCCTCGAGGAAGACGACCCCTTCCTCGACCCGGACGGCCGGCGCGGTGAACCACTCCGTCGCCTCCAGGACGCTTTGGAGTCGCTGGCGGATTTCTTCATCGCGCGCGACGGGATTGACGTCCACCTTCGCGGGAGCCAGCGAAAGCGCTTCCCGGGCAGGGGCCGGTGCGGGCGAACCGCCGGCCTTCGGTGGCGGCTCTTGCGCCGTGACCGCCACGATCAGCATGCCACACACAGAAGCGAGCCACGTCACCCGCCGAAGCAATCCCCCGGACCTCGGCCTGTGCGTCGGCCCACAACAGCTCCGGGTGTCGCTCCAGGTAGCCATGCGTGTCATTCATCCGGGAGAGGCGTGAGCGTGCTCCGCGGGTTCATAGGCTCGCGCTCAACGGATGGTGAATCGTTCCAAGACCAGGAGGATGGTGGTGAGCGCCATCCCCAGGCCGATGGCGAACGCGCTGCGTGGCACATGCAGCAGATCGGGCAGCTGGACTTTGCCGAGATCGCCCCATTTCTCGACCGTCTTCTTGAGCCACGCGGAAAGCTCCGCAAACACCCACGAACCAGCGACCAATCCCGCGATGCCGAAGAGCGCGTCCCAGTTTCCTTGTCCCAGCGCGACGGCAACCGTGCCGGGACAATAGCCCAGCAGTGCAAAGCCGGCGCCGAACAGCAGCCCGCCGATCACGTTGGCCCCGATTCGCGTGGGCTTGAGGTGCAGGTTCACTTTGCCGAAGTGATGCAGCGTGAGGACGCCGACCATGCCCACCACAATCGCGGTGAGCATGACCTTCGCGACCGTGAAGTCCTGGAGCAGCAGTAGCCCGATGAGCACGTGGAATTGCGCCACGCCGCCTTTCTGCAGGAGGACGCCAAACGCCAGCCCGAAGAGCACACCGGCCATCAACCGTGGCGCCGGCGCCACCAGCGACACGGGTTGCCCGGCAGATGTCGGCTCAGTCATGGCTTCTCACAGGTGAAAGAGCGGAATCGCCACGGCGATACCGCCCACGACAAAACTGATCAGCGCGATCCAGGAAGCGGCGTTCAGTTGCATGGTGCCGCTGAGGCCGTGGCCGCTGGTGCACCCACCGGCCAGCCGTGCGCCAAAAGCCATGATCAGGCCTCCGGCAAATCCGATCGCCGCACGAAGGGCCATGCTGTCACCGAAGCGCGCCTCCCACATGGGGGGCAACCATTCGTTGGCAAACTCGCCCCCCGTCAGCGCGGCAATCGCGCCGCCCGCGATGGTGGCCACCACGAAGACGAATCCCCAGCTCACGCGCGGCGGCTTGGCCTTGAAATAGGCCAGGGACTTCGTATGGCGCGGCGCGACGAGTGTGCCGAGAAAGCCCGCGATCTGCGCGTAAAACGAGGAGGCACCGATCGGTTTGTCAGAAAAATAGAAGGTCAGCCACGACAGCACGCCAAGGCCCGCGCCCACCAGATACGGTGACCAGGCGGGCCCGGGATAATTGAGCGCATTCACCCCCGGTTCCGCCGCGACCGCAACGGACATGGGCAACAAGGCGAAGCCGCTCAGGAGTCCAACGCACTGTATTGGCTTCCTCACATCGACTCCTTGTTCTGCTCTCCTTCAACCGGGAAACCCGCGTTTTTCCATGCCTGCCAGCTTCCGGGGACATTGCAGACGCCGCTGAATCCTGCCTGTTGGAGAATGCTGGTTGCGATGCTCGCGCGATAGCCGCTGTCGCAATACACCGCCGTCGGTCCGGTCCGGTCCAGTTTGCCGAGGCGCTCAGGCAATTCTCCCAGAAAGACATGGCGGGCATTCGGGATGTGACCATTCGCCCATTCATCCGGCGAGCGCACATCGAGCAGTTGCAGCCGCTTGCCCGCGCGTTTGACTTCATGCACGGTCATCTGCCCGACCGATTCCAACGGCAGACCGGCGTTGTTCCACGCCGTCATTCCTCCGACGAGGTAGCCGGCGAATTTTGTGTAACCGGTGCGGACGAAATAGCGGACGATGTCATTGAGCTGATCGTCGGACTCCAGGACCAGCAAGAGCGGTTTCTTGGGATCCAGCAGCCAGCCAGCCCAAATCGAGAGCAACGGCTTGCCGCCGATACTGAGCGCCCCCCGGATATGCCCGCCGCCAAAGGCCAGCATCATGCGTGTGTCAATCAGCACATTGTCTTCTTGCTTGATTGCCCTCTTGAACAATTTCGGCGGCAACCCGCGCACATCGGGGAGGTTGCCGAGGATCTCCGGGCCCTTCGCGTTGACCTTCTTCATCCGGGGATAGTAAGTCGGTGCGGGCGGGGCGGTGGAGAGCACGTAGTCGGTGAAGCGTTTCACCTGGTCGATTTGCAGGAACGCGTTGAAGCGTCGCTCATAGCCAATTGTGCTGCTGAGCCGGTCGCCGATGTCGGCACCGCACGGCGAACCGGCTCCATGCCCTGGATAGATAATGACCCCATCGTCCAGCTTCAGGTAGAACCCCCGCAAGGTGTGGAAGAGCTGTTCCGCCAGCTTCTTCGCCTGAGCGCTTCCGAGGAGATCGGGTCGTCCGGCCGAACTGACAAACAGCGAATCCCCGGTGAGGACACCCCAATGCGCGTCCGGGTGGTCCTTCTCCGCGACCAGATAGGCGATGTGTTCCGGCGTGTGCCCGGGCGTGTGCCGAGCGGTGATCAGGGCAGCGCCGAACTTGAAGGTGTCTCCGTCATGGATGGGCTCGTGGTCAAAGCCGTAGCGCGCCCCGCCTTCGTGACTGACGAAGACTTTCGCCGACTCGACCCGTGCGGCGAGTTCGCGCGCCCCGCTGACGAGATCGGCGTGGATGTGCGTCTCGAAAATGTGCGTGATGGACACCTGCTTCGTGCGGGCGAGTTCGAGGTAGCAGTCCACGTCCGCACGCGGATCGATGATTGCAGCGACGCCCGCGGAGTCGTCGCCGACCAGATAGGAAAGCTGGGCGATACCGTCAGTTTGAATGCATTCAAAAATGAGCGCCATGGAAATGCCTCTTTCCGGGGCAGGCACAGCCTCACCCCACACAGGTGCAAGTGTAGGAGGTCCTTCCCGTCGAATCTGTGCGATTCAGAACACCAGGCGCTTCAGGCCGGTGTCGCTTTCGCGTCGTCGCCGAAGGCGGCCTCGAGCGCCCGCCCAAATGGGCTCGGGTGCGGTGAGAAGGTGTGGGGTAGAGCCGCGAAGGGGGCCGAACCGACAACGGAGCCAACCCGCAGTACGCCTGAGCGGTCCACGCCGCGCGTCACGCCTCCGAGGCGGCGGCACCCTGCGATCGGCGGTGCCGGATGTACTCGACGACGGCCGGCATGATTGAAATCAGGACGATGGCGATGATCGCCAGGCTGAAGTTGTTCTTCACGATGGGCAGGTTGCCGAAGAAGTAGCCGGCGAAGACGCAGATGAACACCCAGGCGAGTCCGCCGATGACGTTGTAGGCGAGAAACTTCGGGTAGGTCATCGCCCCGATGCCCGCGACAAACGGCGCGAAGGTCCGGACAATGGGGACGAAGCGCGCGATGATGATGGTCTTCCCGCCGTACTTCTCGTAGAACGCGTGCGTCTTCTTCAGGTGCTCGGGGTTGAAGAACCGCGACTTCGGAAAATGGAAGACCTTCGGACCGAGGTAGTGCCCGATCGCGTAGTTCACCGTGTCGCCCAGGATCGCCGCGACCGAGAGCAGGCCCACCACAGCCCACACGTTCAGACTTCCGAGGGCCGCAAAGGTCCCGGCGGCGAAGAGCAGCGAATCGCCCGGCAGGATCGGGGTGACCACCAATCCCGTCTCGAGAAACACGATCGCGAACAGCAGTGCGTAGGTGTACCCGCCGTAACTGGCGATCACCTCGGCCAGGTGCCTGTCGAGATGGAGAAAGAAATCGACGAACCAGTGGACCAGGTCCATGCACACTCCAGGGGCCGGCCTGCCCGGGCAGGCGCAACATTCTATTTTACCGCGCCCGCGCCCGGGTTCCCGCTCAGTCCCGCCGACCGAGCCCGCGCGCCAGCAACTCGGCCACGTGCCAGACGCGGCGGCCCGCGAGCTGGGTGATCTGCTCCCGGCAGCTGAACCCGTTGGTCACGATGTAGGTCTCGGGCGGAGCTTCCCGGACCGCGGGCAGCAGGACGCGCTCGCCCACCGCCCGCGACACCTCGTAGTGATCGCCTTCGAAGCCAAAGGCCCCGGCCATCCCGCAGCATCCAGCGTCGAGGACCGTGAGTTCGAGGCCCGTCGCCTTCAACACGGCCAGGTCGTCGTCGAGACAGAGCGACGCGCGCTCGTGGCAGTGCGGGTGCACGAGAGCCCGACCCTGCATCCCGAGCGAGGGCACGGTCCCGGTCTTCACGAGGAACTCGGTGAGGAACAGCGCCTGCCGGCTCAGCGCGGCAGCCAGCGGGTCAGTGGGGAAGAAGCGGAGCATCTCGTCGCGGAACACGGAGATGCAGCTGGGCTCGAGCCCGACGATCGGCGTGCCCGCCTCGATCTCGCCGCGCAGGCTCTCGAGGATTTCCACGAGCCGGCGCTTCGCCGCCGTGAGCATGCCATGGTCATAGAGCGGTCTCCCGCAGCAGAGGCGCTCGCGCGGGATGTCGACGGCGAATCCCGCGTGCTCGAGCACCGCCACCGCGGCGCGCGCGATGTCCGGGTGGAAGTAGTTGTTCGAGCAGTCGGGCCACAGGAGTACACGACGGGGGCTGGGGGCAGGGGCTAGAGGCTGGGCGCTAGGCGCTAGTTTTTCTTGCTTCTGACTTCTGGCTTCTGGCTTCTGACCCGCCAGGAAGCCGCGTCTGAAGCTCTGCGCGGCGAACGCTGGCAACCGCCGTTCCGGCGCGACGTCCAGCGCCCACTTGATCAGCGAACCGAAGGGCGGGGCCTGCATGAAGAAGTTGGCGAGGCGGGGCGCGTACTCCGCCATCGCCCCCCAGTGGTTGATGAGGCCGAACGCGTACGAGCGCAGGGGCCGGCGCCGCCCCTCGTAGTAGTGCGCCAGAAACTCCGCCTTGTAGGCCGCCATGTCGACGCCGGTCGGGCACTCGCTCTTGCAGCTCTTGCACGAGAGGCACAGGTCGAGCGCGTCCTTCACGGCCTCGCTGCGGAAGCCCTCCGTCACGACCTCGCCCTGGAGCATCTCGAACAGCAGCCGCGCGCGCCCCCGTGTCGTGTGCTGCTCCTCGCCGGTGGCCATGTACGAGGGGCACATGGCGCCGCCGTCGGTCTTGCGGCACTTCCCCACTCCGACGCACCGCATCGCGGCATCGGCGAGGCTGCCTTCGACGGGATAGGCGAAGTGCGTGCGCACCTCGGCCGGGCGGTACTGCGGCACGCGCAGGTGCTCGTCGAGGCGGTAGGGAGAGATGAGCTTGCCGGGGTTCATCCTGTTCCCCGGATCCCAGACGGCCTTGAATTCGCGAAACGCCTGCATGAGATCCTCGCCGTACATGCGAGGCAGCAGCTCGCCGCGCGACTGGCCGTCGCCGTGCTCGCCCGAGATCGAGCCTCCGAGCTCGACGACGAGATCGGACGCCTCTTCCACGAACCGGCGATAGGCTGCGATGCCGTCGGCGGTCTTGAGGTCGAAATTGATCCGCGTGTGCACGCAGCCCTGGCCGAAATGACCGTAGAGCGATCCCGTGTAGTGGAACTCGCCCATCAGCCGGCGGAGCCGGCGCAGGTACTCGCCGAGGCGCGCGGGCGGGACGGCCGCGTCCTCCCAGCCTTCCCAGTTCTTGGCCTCACCCGGCACGAAGGACGTGGCGCCGAGGGCGGACTCGCGCACGGCCCAGACGTGCTGGGTGTCGACCGGGTCGCGAAAGAGCCGCATCGACGGCGCGCCCGGGCGCGACCCGAGGCGGGCCATCAGCCGGGCGGCCTGCGCCTCGGCCTCGACAGTCGTGCCCGCCCCGAACTCGACATACAGCCAGCCCCGTCCCTCCGGCAGCAGCGCGAGGCCCTTCGAATTCAGGTTCTTCTTGCGCGAGTGCCGCACCAGCAGCTCGTCGAGCCCCTCGAGCCCGATGGGGCCCGCGGCCGTGACCTCGCCGACGGCGTCGGCCGCGAGATACACGTCGGCGAACCCCAGCACGAGCAGCGATCGGCAGGGCGGACTCGGGACCAGGCGCGCCGTCACCTCGAGGATCGTGACGCACGTGCCTTCCGACCCGACCAGCGCCCGCGCCACGTTGAAGCCGTTCTCCGGCAGCAGGAAGTCGAGGTTGTAGCCGGAGACCCTCCGCGGAATCTTGGGAAACTGCGCCCGCACGAAGTCGCCGCACCGGTCGCGTATCCGCGCGAGGCCGGCGTAGATCTCGCCGACCCTTCCGCCTTCCCGGATGCGCGCCTCGAGCGCATCCGGAGGCGTAGCGCCCACCCTCATGCGCACGCCGTCGTACGTCAGGATGTCGAGTTCGTCGATGTTATCGTCGGTCTTGCCCGACATCACCGAGTGCACGCCGCACGAGTTGTTGCCAATCATGCCGCCGAGCGTGCAACACCGGTGCGTCGCCGGATCCGGCCCGAACGTCAGGCCCACCCGCTCCGCCTCGTCGCGCAGGCGATCGAGCACCACGCCCGGCTGCACCCGGGCCTGCCGGCTGGCGGGATCCACGGCGAGGATGCGGTGGCAGTGCCTCGAGAAATCCAGGACGACTGCCACATTGCAGCACTGCCCTGCCAGGCTGGTGCCGGCGCCGCGCGAGAGGACCGGCGCGCCGAACTCGCGGCACGCCGCCACGGCGGCCACGACGTCGTCTGTGTCGCGGGGGCAGACGACCCCGATCGGCACCTGCCGGTAGTTGGAGGAATCGGTCGCGTAGAGGGCGCGGCTTGCGGCGTCGAACTGCACCTCGCCCCTGACGGTCTGCCGCAGGCGGGACTCGAGGGCGCGGTGCACGGCGGCGTCGGCGTGAAACGGCGGCGGCGCGGCGGAAGAGGCTGGATGTTCGGCCATGGCGACCCGGGGGGCGGCGCGCCGGCCCTACCGCCGGCGAGGCGGTATCAGCATACACTCGGGGTCAGGATTTGCGAACCGGCGAGGCGCTGAATCTCGAAGCCCGTCCACTGTAGAAGGCAAACAGGCGGACGAGCAGCAGCACGGCCAGCAGGATCCCGTAGTTGCGCGGCGGGCGCGTGTCGAGCTTGACGAGCCACCAGTAGTGCACGATCCCGGCGGCGGCCGCCACGTACGCCAGGCGGTGGAGCCGGCGCCACGCGCGCCCGCCCAGCCGGCGGATCATGCCCGCGGTGGACGTGAGGGCCAGCGGCACCAGCAGCACGTACGCGGAGAACCCGGCGGTGATGAACGGGCGCTTCGCGACGTCCTTGACGATGGCCGCCCAGTCGAAGAACTGGTCGAGCCACAGGTAAGTAGCCAGGTGCAGCGACGCGTAGAAGAAGACGAAGAGTCCGAGCATGCGCCGCACGCGGATGACGTCGTTCCAGCCCGACAATATCCGGAGAGGCGTCACCGCCAGCGTGAGGAGCATGAAGCGCAGCGTCCAGACGCCGGTCGAGCGCGTGATCGCCTCGATTGGATTCGCACCGAGGGTGCCCTGCAGCACCCCCGCCGCCAGGTAGACGAGCGGCCCGAGGGAGGCGGCGAAGACCAGCGGCCGGAGCAGGCGGGCGGCACGCACGGACGTCAGTAGAACTTCTTGAGGTCCATGCCAGCATACAGGCCGGCCACCTGGCCGGCGTAGCCGTTGAACATCAGCGTCTGGCGCTTGAAGAACTCCCCGATCCGGCGCTCGCGGGCCTGGCTCCACCGCGGGTGGTCGACGCCGGGGTTGACGTTGGCGTAAAACCCATATTCCTGGGCCGCCGAGGCCTGCCACGACGACACGGGCTGCTTCGCCGTGAACCGGATGCGCACGATCGACTTGATGCTCTTGAACCCGTACTTCCACGGCACGACCAGGCGCAGCGGCGCGCCATTCTGATTGGGCAGCGTCTTGCCGTACAGCCCGGTCGCGAGAATCGTCAGCGGATGCATGGCCTCGTCAAGGCGCAGTCCCTCGACGTAGGGCCACTCCAGGACATCCAGCCGCTGCCCGGGCATCTGCCTCGGGTCGTGCAGCGTCGCGAACTCGACGAACCTCGCGGCGCCCTGAGGCTCGACGCGCGCGATGAGATCCTTCAACGGAAAGCCGACCCACGGGATGACCATCGACCAGGCTTCGACGCACCTGAGCCGGTAAATCCGCTCCTCGAGGGCGTGCGGCGCCACGAGGTCTTCGAAGTGGTACTCACCGGGCTTGTTCACGAGGCCGTCGATCTTCACGGTCCAGGGCTTCGTCCGGAGCGTCTTCGCGTTCCGAACCGGGTCGCCCTTGTCCATGCCGAACTCGTAGAAATTGTTGTAGGTCGTCACGTCGTCCCAGGGCGTCAACGCCTCGTTGAGCGTGACCACGCCTTTCCGGACGTTGGGCAGCGTGGCCTGGCCAGACGCGAAAGCGGCCGCGGGGGCGATCCCGGCGAACGCTGCCACCGCGGGAACGGCAGCGACCTTCATGAACTCCCGTCGGCGGAGGTAGACTCTCTCGTCGGTCATTTCCGAGGAACGGATGTCCGGAGCGGGTTTGATCAGCATGGCACGCCTCGTTAAGGATAACCCGGGCGCCGCCCGGTCTATTCCCTGCCACGGCGCCTGGCCGCCGGCGGCGGCAGGCGGTAGACTTCAAGACGATTCCAGGAGCAGCCGCCCGTGACCCCAGCCGCCTCACGCCGCCTCCCGACGCCGGAAGCGCCCGGCGCCGTGTTCACCCCGCGCACGCTCGCGTTCCTGCGGGCGCTCGAACGCCACAACAGCCGGGAGTGGTTCCGCGAGCGCAAGGCACGCTACGACCGCGACGTGCGCGCGCCGATGGTGGCTCTTGTCGACAGGCTGGCGGCCGACTTCAGAGACTTTGCGCCGGACCTGGTGGCGGACCCGCGCGTGTCGCTGTACAGGCCCTACCGTGACACGCGGTTCTCGGACGACAAGGCGCCCCTCAAGACGCACATCGGAGCCATCTTCCCGCACCGCCTGCTGCCGAAACACGAATGGGCGGGGTTCTACCTGGAGGTCGCACCGCATCACGTATGGTTCGGCGGCGGCATGTACAGGCCCTCGACCGCCCTGCTGTACCAGGTTCGCGAGCACATCGCCTCGCGCCACCGCCGCCTGGATCGCATCGTCGGATCGGCGGGATTCCGGCGTACCTTCGGCGCGCTCGACGGCGAGCAGCTGCGGCGGGTGCCGCGGGGGTTCGCGCCCGGCCACCCGGCCGCCCGGTTCCTCACGTTCAAGCAGTTTCTCGCCGGCTGCGAGCGACCCGCGGAGCTTGCCGCGACGCCGGGCTTCTACCGGACACTGGTTTCGGCGTTTCGGACGCTGGCGCCGCTCGTCGGCTTTCTCAACGAACCGCTCGTCGCCGGCCTGCAGTCCGAGGTGCCGGGGCTCCTATGGACCGACGCCGTCGACTGATCGCGGCCGGGCTCGTCGTGCTCGCGCTGGCGCGGCCAGGGGCGGCGCAGGTCCGCCTGCACGACGAGGGCGATCGGGAAGCGTTCCGAACCTGGTTCACGTTCCTCGCCGACGCGCAGTTCTACCGGCCCACGCCCGACGTCGCCGACTGCGCGGGGCTCGTGCGCCATGCCGCGCGCGAGGCCTTGAGGGCGCACACGCCCGAATGGCACCGGCTGGCCGCCCTGCCTGCCGACGCGCCGTTCCCGGACGTCCGCCGCCGGCCGCCAGCCCAGGCCGGCGGCTGGCCCCTCTTCAGAACGGGCCCCGGCAGTTACGCGGAGTTCGCAGACGCCCGTACGATTGCCTCGCTCAACTCCCGCCGGATCAGCCGCGACACGGCATCGCTCCGGCCCGGCGACCTGCTGTACTTTCGCCAGGATGGCCAGCCTTCGCCCGATCACCTGATGGTGTTTGTCGGAACCTCGCGGTTCGACGCGTCCGCGCACGACTGGATCGTGTACCACACGGGACCGCTCGGCGCCGGCCCCGGCGAAATGCGGAAAGCCCGACTCGCCGATCTCGCGCGCCACCCCGCCGCACGTTGGCGGCCCGTCGCCCACAACCCCGCCTTCGTCGGCGTGTTCCGACTGGACTGGCTATGAGACTGCACGTCCTGCCGTTCGCGATCGTGGCGTGGCTCCTCGCCGGGGTGGCCGCCTGGTCTCAGCCTGCCCCTGCCGGCACGGCACCGGCCTTCAGCCTCTGGAGCAGCCAGGTCTATCGGACGAGCGAGCAGCCGGCGTTCTCGCTGACCCATCGGGGGCTCGATCACCTCGATGTCCGCGTCTACCGGGTGGGGGATCCGTTCGCGTTCTTCGCGGGGCTGAAAGACCCTCACGCGCTGGGCAGCGAGAAGCCCGTCGTGCCGGAGGAGCAGAGCTGGATCGAGCGCATCGCCGCCTGGAAGTCGGCGGAACGGCTCGCGCTCAGGGCTTTCCTCCGGCGGCAGGTCAGCGTCGAGTACAGGCAGCAGCGGCGGGCGGAGGGTGACCGCCAGAAGGTGGCCCGGCGACAGACGCTGCGCTACAGCAGTTTTGCCCAGGTGCCCCTGCTCAATCCCGAGCGACTGGTCGCCTCGTGGCGCGAGGTCCTCCCGAACGTCCGGGAGCCGGAAACGCGGCGCATCCCCATCGAGCAGGCGGCGCCCGGCGTCTATGTCGTGGAAGCGGTCAGCGCGCCGCTCAGGGCGTACACGATCGTCGTCGTCGCCGACATCGGCATCGTCACCAAGACGGCTCCGGGCCAGATGCTCCTCTTCGTGGCAGACCGCTCCTCGGGTGCGCCGCAGCGCAACTGCGAGATCAGGCCGCTCGCCGACGGACGCCCGCTCGCGACGGCCTTCACGGGTCCGGACGGCACGGCCCTGATCGCGATCGACGCGGAGAAGCCCGAGTCGATCATCGCCGTCGCCCGCTGCGGAGCGCAGGTCACGGTATCGGATCCCGGCACCTGGGCCCTCCGCGCGCCGGCGCGCGACCTGGCCGGCTATGTCTACACGGACAAGCCGGTCTATCGGCCGGGACACATCGTGCGCGTCAAGGGCGTGTTGCGATGGAGGACCCTCGGCCGGCTCGGGATGTTCGACGCCGGCGACGTGGAAGTGTCGGTGGCCGACTCGAACGACAAGGTCCTGGTGCGAGAGAAGCGGCCGGTCGACGCGTTCGGCGCCGTCAGCGCGTCGTTCGAAGTGCCAGCGTCGGCCGCGCTCGGCGACTATGTCGTCACCGTCGCGTCAGGCGACGACAGGGCGAGCGGGACGTTCGAAGTGCAGGAGTACCGCAAGCCGGAGTTCGAGGTCACGGTGGCCGCGCCGGAACGGTTCGCCCTTCAGGGCGGGCGTGTGCAGGCGACGCTGACGGCCCGCTACTACTTCGGCCAGCCCGTGGCGGGCGCGACGGTGAAGTACGTCGTGCACCGGCAGCCGTACTTTTCGCCGCTCCGATGGAGCGACGGCGGCGACGACGAGGAGCGCTGGTGGGGCGGCGGAAGCCAGGCCATCGAGGCGACCGCGCGCCTCGACGCAAACGGCACGGCGACGGTCGGCATTCCGCTCGACCTCGACGCCGATCGGCGCGACTACACGGCGCGGGTCGAGGCCCGGGTCACCGATGCCAGCAACCGAGAAGTGGCGGGCTCCACCTTGGTGCACGCGACGTACGGGCGCTACATGGTCGTCGCGCAGGCGGACCGGTACGTGCGGGCGCCAGGCGCGACCGCGCAGGTCGGCATCCGCGCCATCGACTACCTGGGCGCGCCGCAGGCCGGGGCGTCCCTCGACGCGGTGCTCGAACGCCTGAGCTACGCCGAGGGCCGGTGGTCGGACCCGGTGGTCACCCGGGTCGCGGCAGGACGGGTGACGACGGACCAGGACGGCCGGGCCTCGTGGGCGGCGGTACTGCCCGACCAGCCGGGGCCTTACCGGTTCCGCGTGAGCGGCCTGAGTGAGGGCCGCACGATTGAAGGTTCGTCGGGAGTATGGGTGACGGGGGACCCGGGGGACGACACCGTCGGGGACGCGTATCTCGAGTTGATCGCCGACCGATCGTCCTACCAGCCCGGTGACGTTGCGCGCCTGATCATCCGCGGCGCCGCCGTGACGTCGCCCGTCCTCGTGACGAAGGAGGGCCGTCGCATCTCGTACCATCGGGTGGAATCTTCGATGGGCGGCGACGGCCTCGAGGTGCCGGTCGAGGCTTCCGACATCGGCGACACCTACGTCAGCGTGGTGTTCATCAAGGACGACCGGCTCTATCGGGCGGAGAAGCGCCTGAAGGTCCCTGCCGCGTCACGGCAGCTCCGTGTGGCCGTGGCGGCCTCGCGATCGCGCGATCGCGAGGCCGCAGCAGCCTGGCGTGTTCACACTCACGGTGACCGATGCCGCCGGAGCGCCGGTGCGCGCCCAACTGAGCGTCGGCGTGGTCGACGAGGCGGTGTACGGCGTGAAGCCCGACACGACGCCGGACCCGCTGCGCTTCTTCTACCATCTCGACTACAGTGCCGTCGCGACCGACTACTCCCGCGATTACTCGTTCGTCGGATACGCCGGATCGCAGCAGCTCCAGCTCACGCAGCGGCGCCGGCCGTTCACGCTGGCCGACTTCAAGCGTGACGGCCACGCCCGGCCGCAGGTCCGCAAGGACTTTCCCGACGCCATCTTCTGGGCGGCCGACATCACGACCGACGCCCGGGGCCGCGCCACAGTCCGGGTGCCCTATCCGGACGCGCTCACGACGTGGCGCCTCACCGCCCGCGCGGTGACGGCCGATACCCAGGTCGGCACGGCGCTGGCGCGCACGACGACCACGAAAGACCTTGTCCTGCGGGTGGTGACGCCGAGGTTCCTCACCGAAGGCGACACACTCGAGATGCCGGTCATCGTCCACAACTACCTGCCGGCCGAGCAGATCGTCAGCGTGAGCGGCGAGGTCCTCGGCCCGGGGCCGGCACCGGGCGGCGCTGTCGCGGGAGCGCTGGCTCCTCAGACGCTGACGATCCCGAGCGGGGGCGAAGGCGCGCTGACGTGGACGCTCACCGCGACCCAACCCGGCAACGCGGTGGTGCGGGGGTCCGGATCGGCGGGCGAGGAGCGCGACGCGGTGGAACTGGCGTTTCCCGTCCTCCCCTTCGGCCTGAAACGCGAGACCGGGAGGGCCGCGTCGTTCGCCGCCCCTGGCGAGCAGACGGTCGAGATCGACGTCCCTGCCTCGTCGAATCCGCTGGCCCGCACAATTCGCGTGCAGGTGGCGCCGTCGCTCGCCGGGCCCGTGATCGGCGCGCTCGAGTACCTCACCAGTTACCCCTACGGCTGCACCGAGCAGACGCTCTCGGGCTTCGTGCCGAACCTGGCCGCGCGGCGGACGCTGAGCGGACTGGGCCTGCCGCTCACGGAGGGACTGAAGTCGCTCGACCGGAAGGTCACCGAGGGCCTCGCCCGCCTGTACGACTACCAGCACGGCGACGGCGGATGGGGATGGTGGAAGACGGACGAGAACCACCCCTTCATGACGGCCTACGCTGTGTTCGGCCTGCTCGAAGCCAGGCGCGCCGGGTACAAGGTCGACCAGTGGCGTCTCGCAAACGGCCTGCGGGCGCTGCGCCGCCTGTACCGCGACTATCCCACCGCCGCCCCCGAGCTCAGAGCGTACGAAACCTACGTCATCATGCGCGCCATCGATGCCGGCGTCTCCCCGGGACACGAGGAAGGCGACCCGTCATGGGAACGGGAGGCCGCGCTCGGCCAGCTCTGGTCGGTGCGCGGCCGGATGAGCGCGTACGGCCAGAGCCTGCTCCTCCTGTCGCTGGACCTCGCGCGCGACCCGCGCGGTTCGGAACTTGCCGGCGAGCTCGAGGCGGGCGTGCGGAAACGAGGCGATCTCGCGTGGTGGCCGTCAGACCGCGACCCGCTCCTGTTCGACGCCGTCGACACGAGCGTGGAGGCGACGGCGCTCGCCGTCAAAGCCCTGGCGGCCCGCGACCCGAGGCATCCGCTGCTGGAGCCCGCCGTACGCTGGCTGCTGCTGAACCGCACCTTCGGCGCCTACTGGGCCAGCACCAAGCAGACGGCCATCGTCCTGCTCGGCCTGCTCGACGTCATGCAGGCACGCCAGGAATCTGCGGCAGATGCCGCCGTCGAGGTCTTCGTCAACGACGCGCTCGCCGGGACGCATCGTTTCACCGCGGCGTCGATGACCTCGCCCGAGCCCGCGGAGTTCACGGCGCCGGCGCGGGCCGGCACGAACAGGATCCGGCTTGTGGCCACCGGCGGCGGGCCGGTCTACTGGTCCGCGCGCGGGACGTATTACGACACCCGCGGTGCCGGGGGCCGGACCGGTTCGCGCGCCCTCGCGCTCCAGCGCGAGTACTTCTCCCTCTCGCCTGTCACCGTGAACAGCCGCATCGTGTACCGCCCGGCGGCTTTCGGCGGAAGCGCGAAACCGGGCGACATCCTGCTCGTGCGTCTGACGGCGGCAGGTGCCGCGGACTGGCGGTACCTGATGCTCGAGGATCCGATCGCTGCCGGCACGGAGCCCATTCAAAACGACGACCTCTACAGCCTGGAGGGGGTCCGTCGCGCCGGGCCGAGCGCCCGCCGGGAGTTCCGCGACAGCCGCGTCGTCTTTTTCCAGGAGCGCTTCGACGCCGGCCGCTACGAGTTCACCTACCTGCTGAAAGTCGTCGCGCCGGGGAACTTCCGGGCGTCGCCCGCGAGGATCTCGGCGATGTACGTCCCCGAAGGTACGGCGTCAAGCGCCGCGTCCTCGTTCAGCGTGGGGCCCGCCCCGGCGCCCCTGCCCGCTGCCGTGAAAGGAGGCCAGCGGTGACGACCCGCCTCGCGGCAGTCACGAGCTGGCTCTGCGCCGGCCATGCCGCCGTCGCATCGGCCTACTGGCTCCTGCTCCAGATTCCCGAGTCGAACGCCTGGATGCTGGCGGCCTCGCTCCTGGTCCTGCTCATCGGCGTCTGGCTCACGGGCGTCGTCGAGACGGCGGCGATGCTGTCGCTCCAGGCGGACGGCCCGATGCGCGGCGCGCTCGCACCGGCGTTGCGCCGCGCCTGGCTCATCGTGTTTCCTCTCGGCCTCTTCGCCGCCGTCTGGTGGCTGACGGGAGCGGCCGCACACTGGCACGCGCGCTACGCGGGGCAGATTGACGCGGCCATCATCGCGCAGACCGGATGGACGCGCACCGGCGGCCTTCACGCGGCGGCCGGGTGGCTCATCGCAGCGATCAGGTGGGCCGCCGGCCTGTCGCTCGCGGCGGCGATGACGGCGGCCCTCGCGCGTGACGGCATCGCGGGACTGCGGCCGCAGTGGATGCGGCGCGGCCTCCGGCTCCGCCCCGTCGCCCTCACCGCAGCGGCGCTGGCCGCCGGCGTGTGGTGGCCGTGGCAGTATGTCTACTGGCGCCCCGCGTTCCTGCCGCCGAACTGGACCCAGCCGGCCTTCGCCGCCGTCAAGCTCGCCGTGCTGTTCGCCGTGGCGCAACTGGCGTGGGCCATCGTGCTGTGGGCCGCCGCCCGGGAGCGGCGACGAGCGGACTGAGGTCGCCGCCGCGCGCCCGCTACCGCAGATCCTGCCAGCGGACGCCCGCCTCGAGCGCACGGGCGACACATGCGCCCGCCGCATCGTAGGCGCGGCGCCAGGCGTCGGCCGAAGCGGGCGCCCGCAGCGCGTCGTCTGCGGGGCAGGTCTGAACGCGCGCCGCCCGTCCCGTGCCGGCCCGGCCCGCAGCGCCGGAAAGCTCGCCGGCCAGGTACACCGCCAGCCCTTCCCTGACCCACAGCGGCCGGCCGGCGAGCGCGCCATCCGCGAGCACGTGCACCAGTTCGTGCCGCAGTGTCTGCTCCAGGCTTCCCCGGCCGGCAATTACCGATCGCGGGATCAGGTCGACCCTCGTGCCGCGGCTCGTGCCCGCCGTCCACCAGGGATTCCCGGTCGCGCGAGCATAGGCTTCGACCGTCGGGTGGAAGACGAGGTCGATTGAATCCGGCTCCGGACGCTCGAGCCAGGCCGCGAGGTCGCGCACCGCCTCGGCGGCCAGCGTCCTGACGTCGGCGAGATGCCGGCGTTCGGCCTCCGGCAGCGTGACGCGGATCTGCGCGGCTGATGCGTGCGGCACGCCGCGGCCTGTGGCGCTCTCCCAGGCGGCGCGATCCGCAATCGCCGCCCCCGGGAAGTACGCCGCGAGGATCTCGTCGCGCCCCGCCCCGCCGCGGGCCCGATTCACCGCGCCGAGCACGCACAGGCCGACGCCGTGCCCGCCGCCTCTGCCCGTGAACGCGTGTCCCGACGCGGTCCGGCGCACCTCGAGGAGCGTGCTCTTGATCGTCTGCCAGCCGAGCACCCTCCCCGCCGCCTGGCGGAACGCGCCAGCCTCGACCGAATCCGGCACCATGCCGCTGACGCCGAACCGCTCGGCCCGACCCGAACCGTCGCGCGAGGCGACGACGAAGCGCGAGACCGAGTCGCCCCGGAGGCCCGCCGCCTGGAGCACGCGGCGCAGGTCCGGTGCCGCCACCTCCGTGCGCCAGAACGGCTCACCTGCGCAGGCCGGATCCGGCCGCGACGGCAGGTACGGCGTGTCGCGCGCGCCGTGCCAGACCCGCGACGGCCGCTGCGTGTGGCCGCCGCACGACGCCGAGTAGTACACCTCCGCCGGCTTCCCGCCGTCGAAGAGCACCAGACCGGCGGTGGCCCGGGCCGCGGCGTCCGTGGCCGCACCCGCTCTCCCGAGCACCTGACAGTGCGACAGGTCGCACAGGTCGAACCCCTCGCGTTCGTGGCGCCCGAGATTCGCGGCGAGAAACGTCCGCACGGTGATCGACATCGCCTCGAGCGCGGCAGGGCTGGCGTCGCGTCCCATCTCCCCCGCGACGACCCGCGACACGTACTCCTCGACAGGTATCCGCTCGATGGCGTGTCCGCCGTCCCTCCCGGCGATCCCAACGCGGACCGGCGCGGGCCGGCCCGGTACGCCGTGCCGGTGCAGCAGATCGGCGGCAATTGCGGCCGCATCCGCCCCGCTCGCCCCCGGCGCCAGCACGACGATCGCACGAGCCGGGCGTTCGGCGCTCACCACGGCGGTCACCACGGCGGTCACCAGCCCCATGGTCCCCCCGCCCGGCATCGGCGCCGTGCCCGTCTTCGCAAGGCCGCTGAAGCCGGCGGCGCCCAGCGCACCGGCGGTGCCGGCCCGCGCCGCCAGTTCGGCACCCGTCCGCAGCGCGCGGCGCGCGGCGTCGGGCACGGTCACCCGGACGCTGGACTCGCCGACGGCGCGCAGAAACGCCTCGAGCAACTGAAGCGGTGTCGCCCGGACGCCGCCCAGGCCAACCGCCGCGCTCGCCAGAGGCAATCCGGGCGCCGTCGGGCCGAGACCGAGTCTCACGAGCACGGCGTCGAGCGACGGCCGCGCCAGCCGCTGCGCGAGCACCCCGAAGTAGGTATTGCAGGAATAGCCGATGGCCTCAGCGGCGGTCAGCGGCCGATGCAGGTCGGGGTGCACGCATGCGAGGCGCTTCCCATCCACGGTCGCGCGCCCCGTGCAGGCGATCCGGATGTCGCCCAGGCCCTGTTCGTACATCGCCACGAGCGCCGCGACCTTCGCGAGCGACCCGGGCGCCACGGATGTCGTGAGGAGGTCCCGCCTCGCCTCAGCCAGCACGCGGCCGGAAGGCAGTTCGATCAGCCGATACGCCGGCGCGGGACGAGCGCCGCCGGCCTGCTGCGCTGCGGCGCGGAGCTCTCCGCGCTGCGGCCCCAGGACGACCAGCGCCGCGGCCGCACCGAGGGCGCAGCCGAGCCGGCCGGCCGCCAGGGCCCGCGCGCCGGCTACTCGCACAAGCCGAGGAACGCCGCGATCTCCCGCCACATCAATTCGTAGCTCGATCCGAGTTGGTGATCGTCGTCCAGCATCCGGACGGTCATCGCCGGGCGGGCCGCGCAGAACCGCTGCACCATCGCCGGATCGACCACGGTGTCGCGCCGTCCCTGGAAGACGAGTGCCGGCGTATCGGCCGCGCACGACTCGCTGTCGTAGCGCTGGGCATCCTGGTAGAGCGCGTAGCGGACCGCCAGCGGCCGGTTCTCGGCGTGATGGAAGAACTCGTGCCGATCGGTCTCCTGCCACCGCCTCACGTCGTCCTCGCTCATGCCGCCAAACGGCGTGCGGCCGAACTCGAAGGCCGGCGCGAGCAGGACGAGTCGGTCGATCGGCCGCGCGGTTGTCCGGGCCCTGCCCCGTGCGGCCGCGTGCCTGGCAGCCGCGTGGAAGGCTACGAAGCCGCCCATGCTCGAACCGATGAGCGCCACCGGCCCGGGCGGCGACGCAGCCAGCACGGCGTCGACCTGGGCGAGCATCCGCGCCACGGTCATGTGCTCGAAGTCCGGCAGGTTGAAATCCGGACAGTGCAGTTCGATCGCGTGCGGTCGAAGGCGATCCGCAAGAAAGGCCGCCTTCGCCGCATTCGGCGACGAGGCGAAGCCGTGCAGGTAGAGGACGTGACGCATGCGCGCTCCTCGAAGGGCGGACCCTATCGCTTCGCCGTCTGCACCGGGACCGCGTCCATCACCCACATGCCCCGCCCGTGCGTCGCGGCGACAATCATCCGGTCGCGCGGGTGGATGACGATGTCGTGCACGTAGGTGGAGGGAAGGTTGCCGCCCAGCACGTTCCAGGTGGCGCCGCCGTCCAGCGTGACGTAGACGCCGATGTCGGTCCCCACATACAGGATCCTCGCATCGGTCGGATCTTCGGCGATGACGTTGACGGGGCCGAGCGGGATGTTGCCGGCGATGCGCTTCCAGGTGGCGCCGAAATCGGTCGACTTCCAGATGTACGCCGTCACATCGTCGTCGCGCTTCCCGTTCTGCGTGACATACACGGTGCCCTCGTCGAACGCGGACGCCACGGCCTTCGACACCCAGCGCTTCGGGTGGAGCCCCTTCGTGATTTCGGACCAGCTTTTCCCGCCGTCCTTCGTCAGGTGCAGCCGGCCGTCGTCAGTGCCTGCGTAGAGCAGGCCGAATCGCATGGGTGACTCCGAGAGGGCGACCACCGTCTGGTACGGGACGTCGCCCAACTGCTTCGCGTCGTTGTAGGTCAGATCGGCGCTGATCTTCTCCCAGTTGTCGCCGCGGTTCCATGACCGGAACACGTACTGCCCGCCGAAATAGACGACGTCCGGATTGTGCACCGACAGAAGAATGGGCGACAGCCACTGGCCGCGCAGGTAGCCGTCGG
>JAWOGY010000221.1:0-2540 GCA_046496425.1 Vicinamibacterales bacterium | reverse complement strand
GCTCGGCGTGCGTGCGCGGTCCGCCTCGCCTGGCCCGCGCACCGTCCTGCCGACCCTGTTCTTGAGCCAGGATTGCACCGGCCCGAGACCGAGCAGCGGGCGAATCCAGTTCATGCGGCTGAGCCGCGCCACCAGCTTGGGCGACGCCGGAATGTAGACCTCGATGTCCGGGATTCCTGTCGAGTGCCCCGCCGTGGAGACATCGCCCCAGGGGATGGTCATGGCCAGTTTCTCGCCGTCCCCGAAATCGATCCGCCGCGTCCGCCACGCCAGCGGCACGGGGACGAGCCGCCCCTCGCGCCGGACCCGTCCGCCCTGGGCGAGCCCCTCGACCGAGGTCCGCGAGGTGCCTGGACTCATGCCGCCGCGCGAGTCGAAGCCCAGCGCGAGGCGCGTCGCGTCCGGCAGCGCCGCCTTGAGCGTCGCCGCGAGGCAGTCGGTGGGCACGACGTCGAACCCGACGCCCGGGCAGAGCAGCACGCCGGCCCGCCGCGCCCGGGCATCGAGGCCGTGCGCAAGCTCGAACACGGCGATCTCGCCGGTGATGTCGAGGTAATGTGCGCCGGTCTCGAGACAGGCCTCGAGCATCGGCCGGGCCGTCGCCGAGAAGGGGCCCGCGCAGTGGAGCACCAGCGCCATACCGGCGATGCCTTCGCGCACGGCAGAGGCATCCCCGAGATCGAAGCAGCGGTGCTCGCGTCCCAGTTCACCCGCCAGGGCCGCGACCTTCGGCTCGCTGCGCCCGGCCAGCACAGGCTCGAGGCCGCGCCGGGCCGCTTCGCGCGCGATCAGTTCCCCGGTGTAGCCGTTGGCGCCGTAGATCATCCACGCCCGGCTCATGCGCGGGCTCCCCGGCCCGCGCGCCGCGTGAGCATGCTGGCCGTGCGCTTCTCGACCACGCCGAAGAACAACTCCGGGGCGAGGCGCTTCAGCATGAGCGTGCCCCAGGCGTCACCGTGCGGCACCATCATGAACGTCTTCCGCCGCACACCCCGGCGGATGAGGCGCGCCACGTCGCCGGCATCGAGTGGCGACTTCTCCATCAGCCGTTGCGCCATCTGCCGGGCTTCCTCGCTGCCGCTGAAATCCTCCAGCAGGTTCGTCTTGAAGAAGGACGGGCAGACGACGCTCACGCCCACCCCGTGCGGCGCCAGCTCGACCCTGAGCGACTCCGACAGGGAGATCACTCCGGCCTTGGAGACGTTGTAGGCCGCCATGCCCGGCGCCGACACGAACCCCGCCGCGGAGGCGATGTTCACGACATGCCCGGAGCCGGCCCGGATCATCGCCGGGACGAAGGCCCGGCAGACCCGGACGACGCCGAACAGGTTGACCTCCATGATCCGGCGCCAGTCCTCCTCGGGCGTCTCGACGACCGTGCCCGAGCCCGCGATCCCCGCGTTGTTGACGAGCACGTCGAGGCCCCGCCAGCCGCGCCGGAGCCGGGTCGCGGCGGTTCCGACCGCATCGGCGTCCGTGACGTCGCAGGTGATCGCGAGCCCGCTGCCGCCGGCGTTCTCGACCTCTGCGGCCACCGCTTCCGCGCTCGCGCCATCCCGGTCGAGCACCGCGACGCGCCAGCCCGCGCGCGCATAGTCCAGCGCGAGCGCCCGCCCCAGGCCGCTGCCGCCGCCGGTGATCACGATCCGTTCTTTTTTCATGTCGCCAAGTCTGCCGTACTGCCCGGGTAGGCGCACATGATGCACGACCGGAGGCCCGTTGTTGACACCGCGCAAACCCCCGCCCTATGGTTCGAGCCCTTCGGCACCTCCCCATAACAGCGAGCCAGGCTTCAGATGGCGGTGATCTACCTCATTCGTCACGGCCAGGCGTCCTTCGGCAGCGACGACTACGATCGGCTCTCGGTGCTCGGCCAGCGCCAGGCCGCGATCCTCGGCACCTACCTCAAGCGCCGGGCCGCGCCCTTCGATGCGCTCGTCAGCGGGACGCTGCGCCGCCAGCGGGACACGCTCTCCGGCGTCGTCGAGGCCCTCGGCGCCCAGGCGCCCGAGCCGAGCGTCGCGGAAGCGTTCAACGAATACGACCACGTGGGCGTCATCCGCGCCTACCTGCCGCTGTTCATGGCGCGGATCGGAACGGCACGGGCCCTCACCGAGGCCGATATCTTCCGCGACCACCGCCTGTTCGAGCTCGCATTCCGCTTCATGGTCAAGGCGTGGATGGACCACGAGCCGCACGACTACGAGGGGCTGGAGGACTGGCGCGATTTCTGCAACCGGGTCAGCGCAGGGCTCGACGGCGTGCTGACAGACAACGGGCCGAAGGCCCGCATCGGCGTCGTCACCTCCGGCGGCGCCATCTCCGCCGCGCTGCGCGCCGTGCTGGGCCTGTCCAACAAGCGTACTCTCTCGATCAACTGGAGCATTTACAATGCGTCCCTGACGCAGCTGTACTACGGCGCTTCCCCGCGGCACGAGAACGCGCTGCTGCTCGGCTTCAATAACGTGTCCCACCTCGAGCTCGTCGGCGAAGACAACCTCATCACCTTCCGGTAACAGCCATGGACTTCCAGATCGACG
>JAWOGY010000200.1:0-17176 GCA_046496425.1 Vicinamibacterales bacterium | reverse complement strand
CGGCGGAGCCCCTCCGGGTCTTTCACGTGCGTGTACACCGGCGCGACGGGCGGGTCGATGCGCGCGGCCCGCGAAACGACCACGAGGTGCTGGCGGGCGTAGAGCGTGGCCAGGTCGGCGGATCCGGGGTCGGCGCCGATGTCGCGGAGAAAGTCCGCCGCACCGAACGTGAACGCCTGGATGCGCGGTGCGCGGGCGATTTCGGCGGCAGCCATGACGCCGGCCGCGGTTTCAATCGTCGCCACCAGGCCGATCGCGCCGGCGATGATGCCCCGCGCCGCCTCGAGCTCCGTGACGATTTCTTCGACGGCGCGAATCTGCTCGGCCGACTCCGCCTTCGGAACGCGGATCACGTGCAGCCCCGGCCGCACGACGGCCTCGAGGTCGTCGCGCCACCACTCCGTGTCGACGCCGTTGATGCGGACGGCCACCCGCGGCCCGGGACGATTGATCCTCGAGGAGAGTGTTGCGGCCACGAGCCGGCGCGCCTCGGGCTTGGCGTCCGGCGCCACGGCGTCCTCGAGATCGAGCACCACGGCGTCCGCGCCGGCGTCGAAAACCTTCCCCAGCACGCGCTCGTTGCTGCCGGGCGCGAACAGGTGCGAGCGGCACACGACGGGGTGTGCGTCGGCCGTCATCAGATCACCCCGCGGGCCTTGAGGTCCGCCATGCGCGCGTCGTCGAGCCCGAGCATCCGGCCGTAGACGTCCGCGTTGTCGGCGCCGGGCTTCCGGCCGGTCCACTTGATGCTCCCCGGCGTCCCGGACATCCGGAACATGACGTTCTGCATCTTGATCGGACCCAGCTCCGGATCGTCCACGGGGATGATGGTCTTCAGGGCCTGGAACTGCGGGTCGGCCATGATATGGCGGATGTCGTAGATGGGCGCCACGGCCGCCTCCGCCGCCTCGAACTCTCGCATGACCTCGTCGAGCGGGCGCTGCGCGATCCAGCCACCCACCATCGCATCGAGCTTGTCGGCGTGCTTCGCGCGCTCGGCCCCCGACGCGAACCACGGCTCGGCGATGACTTCGGGGTGACCCACCAGCTGCATGACCCGCTCGGCGATGCTCTGCGCCGAGGTGGAAATCGCGACCCACCGGTTGTCGGCCGTGCGGTACGTGTTGCGCGGGGCGTTGTTGACCGACCGGTTGCCGCGCCGCTCCTGGACGATGCCGAACTGGTCGAACCAGAGGGGCTGCGGGCCGAGGATCGTGAGGATGGGCTCGATGATGGCCATGTCCACGACCTGACCGCGGTTGTCCCGCTCGCGGGCGCGGAGGGCGAACATCGTGGCCGCCGCCGTCGCCAGGGCCGTGATGCCGTCGGCCAGGCCGAATGGCGGCAGCGTGGGCGGGCCGTCGGGCTCGCCGGTCATGGCCGCGAACCCGCTCATCGCCTCCGCCAGCGTGCCGAAGCCGGGCCGGCCGCTGTAGGGCCCGAACTGGCCGAACCCGGTCACGCGGGTGATGACCAGCCGCGGGTTGATGGCGTGCAGGACGTCGGGGCCGAGGTTCCAGCGCTCGAGGGTGCCGGGCCGGAAGCTCTCGACGAGCACGTCGGCGCCGGCGACGAGCTGCTTCATGAGGGCCTGGCCGTCGGGCGCGCCGAGGTAGAGCGTGATGGTCCGTTTGTTGCGGCCGATCATCTTCCACCACAGCGACGAGCCGCCCTTCTGGTAGCCGTGGTAACGGACCGGGTCGCTGGTCTTCGGGTGCTCGATCTTGATGACGTCGGCGCCGAAATCCGCCATCATCGTCGCGGCCAGCGGGCCGGCGAACAGCGTCGCGGCCTCGAGCACCCGGAGCCCGGCCAGCGGCCCTTCCGGCGTCGTCTCTGCTGCCATCGGTCTCACTCCCCGCGGAAACGCGCGCCCGTGGAGGCGGCCCGGCACGCCCGGGCATAATGTCATAATGCTAATACCAATGCAAGGAGATTGGTTATAACATTATGATGATAATAATGGGCCTGGTGCCCGCGGACGCCGGGCCCGCAGCCCCGGCCTGGCGCCGGACGGAGGACTCATGCGAGCGCGTGCGCTGACGATGGCCGCCTGCCTGATGATGCTCACGACCGCCGCCCCCCAGGCCGCCGCCCAGGCCGCCGCGCCGCCCGGGAAGGCGGCGGGCGACCTGGCGGTGCTGGAACGGTGGCTGTCCGGCGAGTTCGACAATTTCCAGCAGGCCTATGAGGCCCGCGAGACCAGGGCGCCGCAGCCCCACCAGCGGATCCATACCCTCATCACGCCGCTCGCCGCGCCGGCTGTCGGGCCGCACCTGCTGCTCGCCAGGGAGTCCGCGCTCGACGCGCCGGACCGTATCCAGGCGCTGCACGTCTACAGCCTTCTGCCGGACCCGGCCGGTGCCGCGGTCACGCTGCGCCTCTACGCCGTCACCGACCCGGCCCTCCTGGCGGCGGCGCAGGCGGACCCGTCGAAGCCGGTGGCCGTCGCGCCCGCCCAGATCAGGCTGCTCGCGGGCTGCGACGTCACCTGGCGCCGTGATGGCGATGCGTTCTCCGGCGACATGGTGCCAGGAGCCTGCAAGGCGACATGGCCGAAGACGGGCGGGCAGGCGACGGTGACCAATGCCTACCGGCTCACGGCCGGCGAACTCTGGTTCTCGGAACGGCTGACCGACGAGGCGGGCACGCTGCTGTTCGGCCGCGCCGACGGCGTGCCGTACAAGCTCATGCGCGCGCGGCCCTTCTCGTGCTACGCGGCGATGCTCAAGGAAGGCACCACCGACAAGTACGACGGGATGCTCGACGTCGCCATGCACGACCAGGGCAAGCTCGTGACGTTCCGCACGGAGGATGGGAAGGAGACGAAGTACTCCTTCGAGCTGTCCCAGCTCCGCTACAGCCAGAAGGTGCCGGTCATGAAGCTCGCGCTCTACGAGGCCGGCAAGGAACAGGCCTTCACCTACTCGTGGGCCGAAACCACCAGCAGGAAGATCGGCATCAACCTGCGCTGGATCCAGGTCGGCTGCTCGGCCAGATAGGGACAAGGGTCATGGGGTAAGCTTCTTGCTTCTGTCCCCGCCTACACGCTCATTCCCGCCCTGAACCCGTCGTGAATCGCGCCCGCCAGCGTGCCGGGACCGCCTTCGGCGCAGTCGCCCACGACGTGGCACTCGAGGCCGCGCGCACTGATTTCCCCGGCAAACGTCGGATTGCGGCGCGTGCCGGTGGCCATGACCACCGTGTCGCACTCGATCGCGATCGTCGCGCCGTCCGGCCCCGTGACGCGCAGTCCGTCCGCTTCGACCGAGACGAGGCGATGCCCGGTCAGCACGCGCACCCCGTACCGCTTCAGCTGGGCATGGATGAACGGCAGGATGGTCGGCGATTCCCCCGCCGCGATTGTGTCCAGCATCTCCAAGACCGTGACCTCGATGCCGCGCGGCGCGAGCAGCAGCGCGGTCTCGACCCCGACGGACCCGCCCCCCACAATCGCGGCTCTCGGCCCGACGTCTGCCGAACCGGCCATCACGTCCCACGCCGTGACGACGATCGCGCGATCGGCGCCGGGCACCGGAAGCCGCGAGGGAGACACGCCGGTGGCGACGATGACGGCGTCGGGCCGGATCTCGTCGAGCAGCCGCTCGACAGGCGCCGCCGCGCCGAGCCGCACCTCCACGTCCCGGCGCGCCACCTGGGCCGTCAGATACTGCGTCAGCCGCGAGATCTCGTGCTTGTACGGCGGCGCTGAGCAGAGCGGCAGTTGGCCGCCGAGACGTTCCTGGCGTTCGACGAGCGTGACGCGGTGCCCGCGCTCGGCGGCGATGTGCGCCGCTTCCATCCCGGCGGGCCCCCCGCCGATCACGAGAACCCGCCGCGGCACGCTGGCAGACGCCATCGTGACCGGCTCGCTCTCGCCAACCGTCGCATTGATGGCGCACCGCAGCGGCTGGTTCGACATCAGGCTGCTCGCGCAGTGATTGCACATGATGCACAGGCGCAGGTCGCCGGTCTCGCCGCGCTCGACGCCGCGAGGCCAGCCGGGTTCGGCGATGAGCCCCCGGCCGATGCCGACAAGGTCGGCCTTGCCCGATTCGAGCAGGCCCTCCGCGAAGTCGGGTTCGAGGATGCGGCCGACGGCGGTGACCGGGACGTGAGCCACCCGCTTGATCGCTTCGGCGAGATCCACGAAGCAGCCGTACGGCTGGGTGCCCATGGCCGGAATCGTGTCGCCGATCGATCCGTGATTGGCGAGGGCGACGTGGAACCCCGCGACGCCGGCTTCCTCCAGCCAGCCCGCCAGCACCTGTGCCTCGTCGAGCGTGGGGCCGGCTCTGCCCATCGGCGGGTCGGTCCGGATGATCGACAGTTTGTACTCGATCGGGACGTCGGGCACGGCGTCCCTGATGGCCCGGACGACCTCGATCGCGAATCGCGCGCGGTTGCGCAGCGGCCCGCCGTACTCGTCCGTCCGCTTGTTGAGCAGGCCCGACGTGAACATGCCGGCCAGTCGGTCGCCGTGCACCTGAATCAGGTCGAACCCCGCCTCGCGCACGCGCACGGCCGCGCGCCGGAAGCGTTCGAGGATAGCTGCGATATCGACCGCGGTGAGCTGGTTGCAGTAGTCGTCCATGTCGCGGTGCAGCCGCTTCCTGGCTGCCTCGCGGCCCTCCGCCTGCATCACGCGGCCGATCTCCGCCGTGTCGTATTCCTGGTGGAACAGCTGCGCCGCGATCTTCGCTCCCCCGGCGTGCACGTCGTCCGCGAGCTCCCGCAGGCCAGGCACGAACGCGTCGTCATGGGCGAAGGGGGTGGGCGCGAAGCTCGGCTGGATCGAGACGTCGCCGATGATGACCAGGCCCGCGCCGCCGCGGGCAATCGTGCGGTAGAACGTGCGCGACCGGGGGGTCACCATCCCCTTCTCCTCGTACCCCGTCGTCATCGGCGGGAACACGATGCGGTTGCGCAGGAAAACGGGACCGAGGGCGATTGGTTGGAAAAGACGCATCTGATCCTCCCCGGGGCTGAAGCCCCGGGGCTCCATATGGATGTCGCGGGCGCCGTGGAGCCCCGGGTCTTCAGACCCGGGGACTCATGCGCTCCCTCTACGCGGACATCCGGGCCACGAGCTCGTCGGCGGCCCGTTCGGCCGATTCCAGCGCGCCTTCCATGCCCGGCGACGTGAATGCCGTGTGCTCGCCGGCGAAGTGCAGCCGGTGCCAGGGATTGGCCATCACCGGCTTCAGCCGCGTGACCTGGCCCGGCAGGTAGTTCGAGTACGCGCCCCTCGAGTACGGTTCGCGCGCCCAGGACACGATCCGCGCCACCTCGAGGTTTCCACCGGTCGACGGCCGGATGCGCGCCAGTTCCGACAGCACGAACGCCGTCTGGTCCGGTTCCGGCATCGCGTCGAGCCTGATCGCGTTCGCGCCGTCGATCCAGCAGGTCAGGCTGAGCAGGCGGCCGTCCGGGTCGCGCTGCGGAAAGATGCGCTCGACGGGCGTGTCGGTCCACATCATCGGCGGCAGGCGATCGTCGTCCCAGAAGGGCTTTTTCGGCACGATGAAGTACTGGGTGATGGCGGTGTAGGGCACCTCGTCGATGGCCTCTTTCTGAGGCCCTTCGAACGGCGGGTCGACGGCGATCCCGCGCAGCACCGAGAACGGCACGGTGACGACGCAGTAATCGCCCTTGTAGGCCGCGCCGTCCGCACAGGTCACTTCGACGCCCTGCCGGCCGGATGAGATCTTCGTGACGGGGCTCCCCTTGTGGATGGGGCCCGTGATCGACGCGGCGAACTTCTCGGGGATGCGCGAGTTGCCGCCGGGGCTTTCCATCATGCCGCGCACCTTCGTATCGCGGCGCCGCTGCGCCTCGCGCAGCGCCCAGAGCGCCGAGGTGGTGGCGAGGCCGTTGTTGTTCGACGCCACGTCCATCAGGCGCAGGGCCTCGGGCGACGCGCCCTGCCGGCGGAGGAACTCGTCGAGCGGGATGTCGAGGTTCGCGTGCTTCGCCGCGGTCCAGGCGTAGCCGTCCTCGAGCGTGAGGTTCTGGCCGGTGTAGTACCCCACGAGGAGCCCTGGCAGGATCTGGCGCTCGGCGCCCACCAGCTTGTTGGCGGCCGACGCCGCCCAGTCGGCGGCGATCACGTTCTGGCCGTTGACGTATTCGAGCTCGGACGTCTCGAAGTTCTTCATCGGCTGGACCGGCGCACCGAGGGCCCCGGCGATCTTGAGCAGCCGGGCGTAGCTCGCCGCGAGGACGGGCCCGCCGGCGTCCGGCTTGCCGGGCACGTCGTCCATCGTCCACACCCGCCCGCCGACGCGGTCACGCGCCTCGACGACGGTCACCTCGACGCCCCGTTCTTCGAGCAGGAGCGCCGTGGTGATGCCCGCCAGGCCCGCGCCGACGATCACGACGGACCCGCCGGGCGCTTTGGCGCCTGAGCAGGCCAGCCACGGCAGCGCGAGCGCGCCGCCGCCGACGGCCTTCAGGAACGAGCGCCGGCCCACCTGCGCTCCGCGGGGTGACAAGTCGTCGGCTGCCTGGGACATCTGCGGCTCCCTTCGTGCGGCGTTGGCGCGCGGCGCGGAGGCGGCGGGCGCCGCGTCCGGCGGGCCGGGCCGCCGGCCCGGCGGTGGACATTGTAATAACAATATGATAAATACACAATCGCGATCGTCGCCGCCTGATCATGCGCCACCCATCCGTCCTCTTCCGTGTCGCCTGCCTCGTCGCCGCCGCCGCGCTCTCGAACGCGATGGCCGGCTGCGCGCCGCCGTCTTCCGCCGCGCCTGCGCCGGCTCCCCTGGCCTGCACGGACCTGACGCCCGATCGCGCAGCGGGGCTCGCCCACCACCTCCGCGCCGAACGGCCGCTCATGGGCACCTCGTTCCAGATCCGCGTCGTCACGCCCGACATCGCCGGGGGCTGCGCCGCCATGGAGGCAGCCTTCGCCGAGGTGGCCCGCGAGGAGGCCCTCTTCAGCGAGTACCGGCCGGAGAGCGAGGTGAGCGCCATCAACCGGGCCGCGGGCGGCGCGCCCGTCCAGGTGGACGCCGAGGTCTTCGGCCTGCTCCAGCGATCGCTGTGGGCGTCGCGCGTGACCCGCGGCGCGTTCGACATGACCTTCGCCGGCTGCGGCGGGCTCTGGTCGGTCCGCGACCGGCGCGTGCCCGACGCCGAGAGCCTCGCGGCGTGCATGCCGCGCGTGGGCTTTCAAAAGGTGCGCCTCGACGAGCGCGAGTCCAGCGCGCTCCTGCCCGAGCCGGGCATGCGCATCGGCCTCGGCGGCATCGCCAAGGGCTACGGCGTCGATCGCGCCGTCGAGGTGCTTCTCTCGCGCGGCTTCACCAGCGTCGTGGTGGACGGCGGCGGCGATCTCCGCGTCGAGGGCGCCGACATCGACGGCCCGTGGACCGTCAACATCGCGCACCCGAGGCGGCCCGGCCGGATCTTCGAGACGGTCCATGTCGCACGGGGCGCCGTCGTGACCTCGGGCGACTACCTGCGCTACTTCGAGCGGGACGGCGTCCGGTACCACCACATCATCGATCCGGCGACGGGCCGGCCGGCTGCGCGGTCGATGGCCGTCACCGTTATCGCCCCCACCGCCGCCGACGCCGACGCCCTCGCCACCGGCCTCTTCGTGCTCGGCCCGGAGCGCGGCCTGGCGGCGATTGCCTCCGTGCCGGGGGTCGAGGCGCTGTACTTCGCGCCGGATCTGAGCGTGCATGCCTCGCCGGGCTTCCCGCGGGGGACCCGGCCGGCCGGCCCCGATCTCCCACCCGATATACCGTAGGTCAATGCGATGAACACTCAGCCAGCGCAGCGCGCGGTCACCACCATGGCGTCACCCATGATCATCTCGGCGAACGAGCCGTTCATCACCAAGCTCGCGTTCGTCGTCGTCGCCCTCGTCATCGGCGTGGCGTGTTTCGTGGCGCTCATGGCGCTGGTAAGCGCCGTGATGCCGAAGACCGCCGCGCGCAGCCGGGCCGTCGTGTCGCGCTGGCCGGTCCAGGCTTTCCTCGCCGGACTGGCGACGCTGACGGTCGGCGGCGCGCTGGCGTATTTCTTCCTCGCGCGGGGCTATGTCCCGCGGCTGCTGCGCGTCGAGATCGTGCCGGGCATGCTCGGCGCCGGGCTCGGACTCGTGACGCTGCTGCTGACGCTCTTCGTCGCCGGCGCCACCGGCGTCGTGCGCGTCCTCGGCGAGCGCCTGACGGCGCATCCGGCCGGGCCGGCGACGCCGCTCCGCCAGATCGCCGTCGGGACCCTGGCGGGCGTCTTCGGCAGCCTCTTCCCGATTGTCGGCTGGGTCCTGGTGCTGCCCGGCCTGCTCACGATATCGGCCGGCGCCCCCGTCGTGGGGTGGCTGCGGTATCGTCAGATCAGGGCGGCAGCGGATGACGCGGTGCCGGCCCGCGTGCGGCCGCGAGTGGAAGCGTGATGAGCGACACGATCTTCGGTTACACGGGGCGTCTGCTGCGCGTGGACCTGGCGCGCCGGGCGTGGTCCGTCGAGCCGATTCCCGGCGCCCTCGTCCGCGGCTACCTGGGCGGCCGCGGGTTCACCGCGAAGTACTGTTACGACGAGATCCCGCCGGGCACCGACCCGCTGGGGCCCGCGAACAAGCTGGTGTTCGCCGCCGGGCCCCTGACCGGCACGCGCATGCCCTCGTCGGGGCGCTACGCCGTGGGATGCCGATCGCCCCACACCGGCGCCATCATCCGTTCGATCTCGGGCGGCGGATGGGGGGCGATGCTCAAGGCGGCCGGGTACGACGCGGCGATCCTCGAGGGCGCAGCCTCGGACTGGGTCTACCTGTCGATTACCGAACACAACGTCGAGTTCCACGACGCGCGCCACCTGCTGGGGATGCTGGCGGAGGACACCGAGGCCGCCATTGCGCGGGAGATCAGCAACCCGAAGGCGAAGAGCGTCGTCATCGGCCCGGCCGGCGAGAAACTGGTCACCTTCGCCTGCATCCAGACCGAGCGGCGCTCGGCGGCGCGCGGCGGCGTGGGCTGCGTGATGGGCTCGAAGAAGGTGAAGGGCATTGCCGCGTTCGGCACCGGCAAGGTCCGCCTGTTCCGCCAGGAACGGTTCGACGAGCTGATGAAGGACCACATCAGGACGAACTTCAAGGGCGCCTACTACCAGCGGTTCCATCACCTCGGCACGACGGGCGGCATCGCCCACAAGCATGCCATCGGCATCCACCCGGTGAAGAACTTCCAGCGCGGCTTCTTCGAGAGCATCTCGCCGCTGCTCGTGCCCGGGATCGACGCCACGGGCTACAAGGTGAAGGAGTCGGGCTGCTGGAACTGCTACATGCAGTGCGGGTCGGTGTTCGACGTCCCGCAGGGCGAGTTCCAGGGCCAGGGATACGAGAACCCCGAATACGAGACCATGTGGTCGTTCGGCGCCCACTGCCTCAACTCGGACTTCGCCGGCCTGCTGGCGGCCAACAAGGTGTGCGACGATTCCGGCGTCGACAGCATCACCGCCGGGAACGCCGTCGGCTTCCTGATGGAGTGCTACGAACGCGGGCTCGTCACGAAGGACGACCTGAACGGCGTCGAGTTGACGTGGGGCAACGCCGCCGCGATGGTCGAGGTGACGCGGCAGATCGTGACCCGCAGCAGCCCCGCGGGCAACCTGATCGCCGACGGCGGCGTGCGCCATGCCGCCTCCGTCATCGGCGGCGGGTCGGCCGACTTCGCGATGCACATCAAGGGCCTCGAGTTCGCGGCCTACGATCCGCGCGGGCTCCAGGCGTACGGGGTGGGCCAGGCCACGAGCAACATGGGGGCGCACCACCAGATCTGCTACCCCATCCAGGAGCTCTTCGGCTATCCCGAGCAGGTGGACCGCTTCTCGACCAACGACAAGGGCCGCCTCGCCGTGTGGTCGAACAACTACATCATGATCTTCGACTGCGCCGTCGCGTGCGGGTTCCCCAACGCGTTCACCGAATCGCGCCTCGATTTCGACTCGTTCCCGGCGTGGCTTCACGAGGCGACGGGCGAGGACGCGTTCAGCACGAAGGAAGGCCTCGACCTGGTGTACGACAGGATCTGGACCGTCGAGCGGGCCTTCAACATGCGCAACGGCTTCACGGCCGGCGACGACACCATGCCGAGGCGTATGCTCGAGGAGGCGATGCCCGACGGCAAGTCGTCGGGCCACGTCTGGCACCGGCAGCCGCTCGTCGAGGACTATTACCGCGCGCGCCGGTGGGATCCCGTCACGGGCGTCCCGACCCGCGCGCTGCTTCACGACCTCGCCCTCGACGAGGTCGCCGCCGACCTGGTCCGCGAGGGCATTCTGCGCGAGTAGCGGGCCCGGGGGCCGCGGGCTCCGGATGATGAAGCGAGGGAACGATGCCCGAGACTGACCGACCGAGCTATCGCGCCGTGGCGCTGCAGGCGGCCTGCCACGCCGTCAATGCCTGCCGCTCCCGCGCCGAGAGCCAGCCGCTCATCGACGGTGCCATCGACCGGATGGCCGGCCAGATCAAGGCGACCATCGGGTTCTTCGGCCCGTCGACGAAGCTCGTCGTGCTGCCCGAGTACATCTTCACGGGCTTCCCGATGGGCGAGCCGGCGGCCGCCTGGATCGAGAAAGCGTGCATCCGGATCCCCGGTCCGGAAATCGCCCGGATGGCCGCGCACGCGAAGGCGCTGGATGTCTGGATCGCCGGCAACAGCTACGAAGCCGACCCGGAGTGGCCCGGGCGCTATTTCCAGGCCTGCTGGCTCGTCGGTCCCGACGAGCAGGTCGCGCTGAAGTACCGCCGGCTCAACAGCCTGTTCACGCCGTCCCCGCACGACTTCTGGACCGACTACCTCCGGCGCTACACCCTGCACGACGTCTTCCCGGTCGCCGACACCCCGCTCGGCCGGCTGGCCGCGATTGCGTCGGAGGAAATCCTGTTCCCCGAGCTTGCGCGGTGCCTGATGATGCACGGCGCCGAGGTATTCCTGCACTCGACATCCGATATCGGCGGCCACCCGCGCAATCCGAAGGAAGTCGCCAAGCTCGCGCGCGCCTACGAGAATGCCGCGTATGTCATCTCGGCCAACACGGCCGGCGTGCACGGCACTCCCATGCCGGCACAGTCCGCAGACGGGCGCTCGAAGGTCGTCGACTACGCCGGTGTCGTCCTGGCCGAGGCCGATCAGGGCGAATCGATGGTGGCCTCGGCCGTGATCGATCTCGGGGCGCTCCGCAGGCACCGCCGCCAGACGGGCATGTCGAACCTGGTGGCCCGCCAGCGGTTCGAGCTGTACGCGCCGATGTACGCCTCGCACACGTTCACGCCGCCGGACCAGGCGCGCGAGCCCATCCGCAGCCGCGCGGAACTGCTGAAGCTGCAGGAAGAGACCATCGCCCGCCTCATCGGGATGGGCGTCATTCAATAGGTTTCAATCATGACCGATGCACGACTGCACCCGACACTACCCGCCGCCCTCCTGCTGATCGTCTTCACCGCGGGGCCGGCGCCCGCCCAGACGGCCCCTGCCGCGCCGGCAGCCGGCGTGGTCCAGGTGAAGCGGCCCAACCTCGTCGTCTCCGACATGGATCGCGCGCTGCGGGTCTACCGCGACATCCTGGGGTTCAAGGTGTTCGCCGTCTCGCCCTCCGGGCCAGACTCTTACTCGTACCCGGTCTTCAAGTTCCCCGTGAACGCGAAGCTGAAGATGGCCACGCTCAATACGGCCGACGGCGTGCGCGTGCTCGCGATCACGGAACTGACCGGCGTTCCCCTGCCGCCCAGGCCCGTGCCGCATCGCAGCGCCGTGGTCCTCGAAGTGAAGGGCATCGAGCAGGTGATCGCCCGCGTCACGGCCGAGGGCCTGCACGTCGTTCCGCCGAGGCCGTCGAAAACGCCCGAAGGCCTCACGTTCATCGAGCAGGCCTTCGAAGACCACGACGGCCATCTCATCGTGCTCTACGAAATCCGCCAGTGAGGATCGGCGTATGATGCGCCCCACCTCCGCCCGCAGCCAGGCAACCGGGGTCTGGAAGTTCGGGAAAGGCGAGGTCGAGGATCTCGTCGCCACCGAGGAGCCGCTGGAGATCCGCCTCGAGGGCCGCGCGCTCGCCGTCACGCTCCGCACGCCCGGCGACGACGAGGAACTGGCGGCCGGGTTCGTCGTGACGGAGGGCCTCGTGACCCGCCCCGCCGACATCGAGCGCATCACCGTTGTCGACGACGTCGCGCCGGCGGCGCGCGGCAACGTGGTGGACGTCCGGCTGACGCCGGCGGCGGGCCGCGCGCGGTCCTCGCTGGTGTCGAAGCTGACGCACCGGCCCAGCTTCATCACGTCGGCCTGCGGCGTATGCGGCCGCGGCACCATCGACGCCATCAGCCGCCGGGCGAAACCCCTGCCGGAGGGCCGGTCGATTTCCGCCGGCCGCATCATCGCGCTTCCGGATCGGCTGCGGGCCGCGCAGGCGGTGTTCGCCGAAACGGGAGGCCTCCACGCCGCGGGGCTGTTCGACTTCGCCGGCAATCTCCTCGTGGCGCGGGAGGACGTGGGCCGCCACAACGCGGTCGACAAGGTGGTCGGTTACGGCGCGCTCCTCGGCCAGCTGCCCTTCTCGGACACGGCCCTGCTGGTGAGCGGCCGGGCGGGATTCGAAATCATCCTGAAGGCCTGGATCGCGGGCATCCCCATCGTCGCCTCGGTGTCCGCGCCGTCGCATCTCGCTGTCCAGCTCGCCGAGGAAGCCGGGATGACGCTCATCGGGTTCCTGCGGGGCCGGAGCTTCACCGTCTATCACGGACGCGACCGCATCGAGAGCGACTGACTGGCCGCGGTTCCGGCACCTGCCCGGAGCGGACCGGCGGCCCCGCGAGAACGGACCTGGACGACGACCGCGCAACTGCGAAGACGCCCCTGTAGGAGAGACCGATGGCCGCACGTTCGAAAGCGCTGCTGATTGTCGCGTGCCTGCTGGCCGCACTGACCGCCGTTCAGGCTGCCGCGCAGGCCGTGCCCGAATCCGAACGCATTCCCGTCGATGTCCGCCGGACGACGATCGTCGTGCGCGACATGGACCGCTCGCTGGCGTTCTGGCGGGATGCCCTGGGCTTGAAGGTGGTCTACGACCGCATGCTCTTCGAGCCGCCCAACCAGACGCGCCTGGTCCTGCTGCGGGCCAACGACGAGTTCATCGGCCTGGTCGGCCTCATGGAACGCCAGGCCACGAAGGCCACCGCCCCGCCCGTCGTCTACGAACGGGCCTCCTACGGCAACGTGATCTTCGTCATCAACGCGAAGGACCAGGAGCAGCGGCTGGAGAAAGTACGCAGGGTCCCGGGCGTGAAACTCCAGGGCGAGCCCGAGCGCATCGAGTACCCGTCGCCGGACGGCAAGGGCACCATTCCGGTCATGGTGACGTACCTCTGGGACCCGGACGGCTATTTCGTCGAGCTGAACAAGATCCTCGGCACGCCGGCCGGCAGGATGCCGTAGGATCGGGCCAGCGCATGATCCGCGTCAATGACGAACCGGCCGACCACTGTTTCGGCATGACCGTCGCCACGCTCCTGCGCGATCGCGGCGAGGTGGCGGCCATGGTGGCCGTGTGGATTGACGGCGAGATGCTGCCGCGCGACGCGTACGAGACGACCCCTGTCGAGGACGGGGCGGACGTCACGATCGTGCTGATGGCCGCCGGAGGATGAGGACGACACCATGGCGCAACTGAAGGCGGGCGACAAGGCCCCGGCATTCTCGCTCGAGGATCAACAGGGCAAAACGGTGAAACTGTCCGATTTCAAGGGCAGGAAGCTGCTCGTCTATTTCTACCCGAAGGCCAGCACGCCCGGCTGCACCGTGCAGTCGTGCAACGTGCGCGACGCGCGCCGCGACTTCATCAAGAAGGGCGTGGCGGTGGTCGGCGTGAGCCCCGACAAGCCGTCGGCGCAGAAGAAGTTCGACGACAAGTACGAGTTGGGCTTCCCGCTCCTCGCCGACACCGATCACGCCATGGCCGAGGCCTACGGCGTGTGGGGCGAGAAGTCGATGTACGGCAGGAAATACTTCGGCATCATCCGCTCGTCGTTCCTGATCGACGAGAAGGGCCGAATCGCCGGCGCCTGGTACAAAGTGTCGCCGGCGGACACCGTGCCGGAGGCCATGAAGGCGCTCTGACAGAGTCCCCGGGTCTGAAGACCCGGGGCTCCACTACTTCTTCCTCGCCCTCTCGTACCTCGCGATGAATCCGTCGACAGGCACGGCGGCGATTGCGTCGCCGACGGCGTCGAGCGCAAGGTCGTCGGCCGTCTTGAAGCGGACGCACGACTTCCCCATGTCGAGCTTCTTGCCGGCCTTCTTGAACGCCGCCTTGAACGCTTTGGCCTCGGCGGCGTCGCCGTACACGTTCATCAGATACACCGCGTTGTAGTGCTTCTGCGCGGCCAGCGCCGCATAGCAGAGCGGCTGGCCGTTGTACGTGTCGGGATAGCGCGACAGCGGCACGTTGTAGCAGATCATCCCGTAGCCAATCGTCTCCTGGTAGCCCTTCGGCAGGCGCTTTCGAATGACCGCCCGCACGCTCGAAATCGCCTTGCGCCGGTCGGCCGGCAGCTCAGCCAGATAGTCCGCTACGGTCGTCGCTTTGCTCGTCACCATGGGGGCCTCCAGACAGGCAATCCGTTCACTTTGCGCGCGCGGCCGACTCGAGCACCCAGCCCTGCCGGACCGTCGTGGCACCGCAGTAGGTCTTGATGCACCGCGTGTCGTTCAGGCAGTCGAGAATCGGCTTGCAGAGCGCTTCGAGCTTCTTGCCCTGCACGTAGGCCGTCCGCTCCTCGCAGAGGCCCGTGTACGACGCGTTCCGGAACCCGCACACGACGGGCGGCTCTTTCTCCTGGCTGGCAACCACAAACGCAGCGCCTCCGGCGCAAGCCAGCGCCAGAATCACAGCAAGCGTCAATCTCATAAGGCCTCCGTCCGAATCGCTTGGTTCCCGCCCCTGATTCTACAGCCAGGACGGTGAGTCTGGACGGCCGGCCGCAGGGCGTGGGTGACCGAGGCGCTTTCCATCTGCGCGCAGCGAGGACAGGCGAAGGTCACGCGAGCACAGATGGAAACGGCTCGGGCAGGACCCGCGCCCGAAGGTCGCGCCAGCGTGAATCGCAATCTCCTGTCTACGGCACCAGCGGAACGATGGTGAGCCCGCCGGCGGCATTGACGATGAACGCCTCGGAGCCCTTGATGGCCAGCCCGACGGGCCGCTCCAGTCCGGGGAAGACGTGAGCCGCGACGACGGTGCGCGATTGCGGGTCGATGGAGAGGAGGGTGCCGAACGCGGCACTGATGGCGTAGAGCCTGCCCCCGTGGAACGCCGCACCCGACACGTAGAAGGCGTCGAGCGAGCCGTCGTTCGCCTTGAAGGCCAGGCCGGACCCGGGAGCCAGCTCCGGCGTGAACTCCTCCGACAGGGTCATGTCGCGCCGGTCGAATCGTGACACGACCAGCCGCCGCGCCTTCGCGTTCGGGACCGTCATCGTGAAGACCGACCCGGTCGCCGGGTCGAAGGCGGCCGACATCACGTACATCATCTTCGCCCGCACGGTCGTGAACCGCGAGCGGCTCAGCTCGTCGAACGTGTCGAACGACGCCAGGAAGTAACGGAAGTTCGCCGCGGCGTCCGCCCGGTCGTTCTCGCGAAGGACGACATAGCTCTTGTTCTCGGCGACGGCCATGACGGTGTCGGGCCCGAGAAACGTCCCGGCGGCGAACCGGGCGAGGTCGACCGAGAACATCGTGTCGACCACGGTGTGGCGCAGCACCCGGCTGAACGAGCCGTCCGTGATGTAGATCCCCTTCTCCGTCGTGACCAGGAACCTGTCTCCGGCAGCGTCGTAGGCCAGGTCCGTGACCGGCCCGTCGAGCGGCAGTTCGATGTTCGCGCGGCGGGCGACGGGCAGCACGGGAACAGCCTCCAGCGGGCTCTCAGACGGGTCGGCCGTCGCCAGTCCGACGTCCGGCTTCTCGATCGCCCAGCGCCCGCGGAGCGAAACAGGGGCGGGCCGCCACTCCTCCAGCGACCACACCCAGCGGGCCGGGTTGAACGAGAAGCGGACCGGGTCGCCCTGGCCCATGTAGGGCGGCGGGCCGGTGCTCGCAAACGCCTGCACGGCATTGCCCGCGGCGGCCACGAGGAACAGCCACAGCGTGACTCGCTCCAGCGGCCGGAGCCGGCGCGCCTCGCCGGCGGCCTCGCCGTCCTTCAGCACGAGCAGGAGCGCGCCCATCATGACGACGCATGCCCAGTAGATGAACATCGACCAGGTATACGTGTGCGCGCCGAACAGCTCGGCGCTGAAGCCCTGGCCGACGTCCCGCCAGAGGTGGAGCGACGAGTGGCGCAGGCCCATGTAGATGCCGAAGCTCGCCAGCAGCACGGCCAGGCCGACGTAGCGCGGCCGGGGGCCGAACCGGACAACGAACAGGCCCGTCAGCGCGATGAGCACCATGCCCGTGCGCTGCGCCCAGCACAGGACGCACGGCGAGTCGCCGTGGACGAAGCCGAGGACGAAGACCGCGATGCCGATGGGCCCGATGACAAGCGCCAGCACCGCCAGGGTGAGCGGGGTGTAGAGCGCGTTGCGCGTGGCCATGCTGCCTCCTCGCCCCGCGGCGTCAGTAGTTCAGCCCCGGGAGGATGGAGCCCCGGGCACCGATGAGGAAGAGCGCGGCCATCAGGACGGAGCTGGCCACGAGGAGCCTGAACGCCAGGCGTTCCCGCTCGGGGTGCCGCAGCACCAGGTAGCCGACGGTGAAGATGAGGACGAAATTGAGGAACTCCACGGCGGGATCATGCCACACCGGAAATGGCGACTGGCAGCTTTTTGCGAGGTCCGGATCCGGAACTCCGGATCGGGGGCTACAGAAGCTTGGAGCGTGCACCGCGCGATCCCGCGACATTTGCCGGATTTCCCAGACAGTTCCCAGGAAGCGATCTGGCTCGGGTCTTGCCATCGTTTTGTCATGGGTGCAGCGGGCACGGGGTGATGGCCAGGTTGATTCTACGTGAGGTAGTGCATTGAAGCGGCGGCGCCGCGCCCGGCTGCCGCAGATTTGTCCCGACTGGGGCAGCCTCGGGTACGGCTACGGCTACGCGTTCGCCCAGGACAACGTGTGCGTGCTGGCACGCGAGGTTCTGGCTGCCAATGGTACGCAATCACGCT
>JAWOGY010000114.1:0-3133 GCA_046496425.1 Vicinamibacterales bacterium | reverse complement strand
TACGGCGGGTCGATGCCCTCGGGCTGGATTCGGTACATCTTCGAGCAGACCCACCCGGTGAAGTTCGATGTCGTGTTCCCGCCGACGCTCGATGCGGGCAACCTGATTCAGAACTACGACGTGCTCATCTTCCCGCCGGGCGCGATCCCGGCGGCGCCCGGCGAGGCGGCCGGCGGAGGCCGCGGCGGAGGCATGCCGGCCGCGGCGGCCGGCGGAGGCCGGGGCGCCCAGGCCGGTCCCTCGAACATCCCGGCGGAATACCAGGGACGCCAGGGGCGGGTGACGGCGGAGACGACCGTCCCGATGCTCAGGAAGTTCGTGGAGGACGGCGGCACCATCATCACGATCGGGTCCTCGGCGGAGATCGCGGGGCACTTCGGCCTGCCCGTGACCAGCGGCCTCGTCGAACTGGTGAACGGCGCCGAGCGCCGGCTGCCGAACGACAAGTACTTCGTGCCGGGCTCGGTGCTGAGCATGGACGTCGATCCGTCGCATCCCCTGGCGTACGGCTTCGACGGCCGCGTCGACGTGATGTGGCAGAACAGCCCGGCCCTGAAGCTCGGGCCGGACGCGGCGATCAAGGGCGTCAGGCCGGTCGGCTGGATCGGCACGGACAAGCCGCTCCGCAGCGGGTGGGCGTGGGGCCAGGGGTATCTCAAGGGGCTCGCCACCGCGCTCGACGTCAGCTACGGCAAGGGCAAGGTGTTGATCTTCACGCCGGAGATCACCTTCCGCGCCCAGCCGCACGCCACGTACAAGTTCCTGTTCAACGGGATCTACTACGGGAGCGCGAAGGCGGTGGTATTGCCCAAGTGACAGGCGCTAGGGGCTAGGGGCTAGGGGCTAGTCGGACGCGGCTGTCGCCGCGTGGGGGTCCGTGCAGCGTCGATGTACGGCTGACTAGCGCCGAGCGCCTAGTCCCTGGACCCTACCTGCGCGGGTATTTCTCCGCCACGTACTCGTCCACCAGCGTGCGGAACGCCGCGGAGAGTTCGTCGTGCGTGCCGCGCAGCGTCGCCGCGTGCCGCCCGTCGATGAAGACGGGGCACGTCGGCGCCTCGCCGGTTCCGGGCAGGCTGATGCCGATGTTCGCCGCCTTCGACTCGCCCGGGCCGTTCACCACGCATCCCATCACGGCGAGCGTCATGGTCTCGACGCCCTCGTGGCGGGCCTTCCATGCGGGCATCATCTCGCGGATGTACTCCTGGATTCGCTCGGCGAGTTCCTGGAACGTCGTGCTCGTCGTGCGGCCGCAGCCGGGGCACGCGGTCACGCTCGGCGCGAAGGCGCGCAGCCCGAGCGCCTGCAGCAGTTCGCACGACGCGTAGACTTCGTCGCGGCGGTCACCGCCGGGCCTGGGCGTGAGCGAGATCCGGATCGTGTCGCCGATCCCCTCGGCGAGCAGCACACCCATGGCGGAGGCCGACCACACGAGGCCCTTGATGCCCATGCCGGCCTCGGTCAGCCCGAGATGCAGCGGCTGGGTGGTCCTGCGGGCCAGATCGCGATAGACGGCGATGAGCTCGCGCGGCTTCGAGACCTTGCAGGAGATGATGATCTGGTCCGCCCCGAGTCCGGCCTCGCGCGCCAGTTCCGTCGATTCCAGCGCCGAGATGGCCATGCAGTCGTTGATGATCTCCTCGGAGGTGAGGCCCAGGTCCCCTTCGGCGTTCTCCTGCATCTTGCGCACGACGAGATCCTGGTTCAGCGACCCGCCGTTGACGCCGATGCGCACGGGCTTGCCGTACTCGACGGCCACCTTGCAGATCGTGGAGAACTGCTCGTCGCGCCGACTGCCCGTCCCGACGTTGCCGGGGTTGATGCGGTACTTGTCGAGCGACGCGGCGCACTTCGGGTACTTCGTGAGCAGCAGGTGGCCGTTGTAGTGGAAGTCGCCGATGAGCGGCGCCTGGCAGCCCGCCATCAGCAGCCGCCGTTTCAGCGAGGGCACGGCCTGGGCGGCTTCCGGCAGGTTGACCGTCACGCGCAGCATCTCGGATCCGGCCTGCCACAGTTCGAGGCACTGCCGGAGGGTCGAGTCGACGTCGGCGGTGTCGGTGTTGCACATCGACTGCACGACGATGGGCGCGCCGCCGCCGACGCGTACCCCGCCCACGTTCACGCTGGTGGTCTGGTGACGTTCTCCCGCTGCCATGATGGACGAAGGATCCTTTCTTCCCGATGCGGTCCTATCGATAATACTATCCGGGACCGCCGGCGCCGGCAGGGCTTCTCGCGAGCGGCCCGGGGCTTCTCCGGGCCTGGAGGCAGCGATGAAGGCGATTTGCGTGCGAAAGACCGGCGGACCGGATGTGCTCGTCCTGGAGGAGGTTCCCGACCCGGTCCCCGGCGAGGGTCAGGTCGTCGTGCGGCTGCACGCGGCGGGCGTGAACCCGGTCGACGTGTATATCCGAGCGGCCGCGCAAGGCCGGAACCCCACCCTCCCCTATGTGCCCGGCATGGACGGCGCCGGCTCCATCGAGGCCGTCGGCCCCGGCGTTGCCGGCTGGTCAATCGGCGACCGCGTCTATCTGAGCGGCACCGCTCCTGCCCCCATGAATGGCACGTACGCCGAGCGGGCGATCTGCGCGCCCGCCCAGTTGCATCCGCTTCCCCCGCACCTGACGTTCGCCCAGGGCGCCGCCGTCAACGTGGCGTATGCCACCGCGTACCGCGCCATCGAGGATCGCGCCGGCGCCAGGCCGGGCGAGACGATGCTCGTGCACGGCGGGAGCGGAGGTGTGGGCATCGCATCGATTCAGATCGGCCGCGCCATGGGTCTGATGGTGCTGGCCACGGCGGGCACGGAGCGAGGGCGCGCGCTCGTGATCGAGCAGGGGGCGCATGCCGCTTTCGATCATCACGCGCCGGACTACCTCGCCGCCATCGTCGCGGCGGCCGGAGGCCGCGGCATCGACGTGATCATCGAGATGATCGCCAACGTGAACCTCGATAAGGACCTCGGGTTGCTCGCGCGCAACGGCCGCGTGGTCGTCGTCGGAAACCGGGGCCGCGTGGAGATCGACGCCAGACAGACCATGGGGCGCGACGCAGCGATCCTGGGAATGACCCTGATGAACGCCACCCCCGAAGACCGCGTGCGCATCCACGCCGCGCTCGACGCAGGGCTGGC
>JAWOGY010000101.1:0-14232 GCA_046496425.1 Vicinamibacterales bacterium | reverse complement strand
ACTATTTCTGGCGCGACCGCCGGACGGGCGCGTTGTCGCGCCGCTCGGAGTGGTTCGTCGCCCGATCGCCCGAGGTGCGCGAAGACGAGCAACTGCCCGCCGTCGATGTGGGCAAGCGCCGGCACGCGCGCGACGATGTCCTCGATGAGCCGCCGGACATGGAGCGTGTAGTCGATCATGCAGAAGGGGGACGCACCGGCCCGACGGGGCCGCGGTGGTCGCCGAAAGAGTGTGTCGGCGCCGGGAGGACGGCGCTTTAGATCCGCGCTCTCCGAGGGGGCGGGCGTATGTCCGCCGTCATAGCCGAGCGCCGGCATTGGTGGTCCACTTGATGTGCGCGCAGGAGGCCAATGTGAGCCGAACGAGCCTGACGACAATCATCCAGCGGGCCGTCGCGATGGCGGCAGCACTTTTTGGCCTCGCGACGATCGCCGCGGGCGTTCGCGTCCTTGCGGGCGCAGACCCGGGATACGTCGTGTTCCGGCCGCTGCTCCTCTTCAACACCGCGATGGGGTTCGCGTACGTCGGAGCCGGCGTCCTGGCGTGGCGCGACCTCACGCACGGCACGTCCGCCGCCGCCGCGATTTTCGGGCTCAACCTCGTCGTGCTCGGCGCGATCGGCTACCTGTACTCAACGGGGAGCGCCGTGGCCGTCGACAGCCTCCGCGCCATGACGCTTCGGACTGGTGTCTGGCTGGCGTTTTTTCTGGCGCTGGCGTGGCTGCGCTCGCGCGACGCGCGCTGAGTCCGCAGCCTGCCGGGCGGGACCGCACGCCTCGATCCCGCGCTCACTTGCAGACGGGCGGAACGCCCCGGCCTTCGATCTGCTCGGTGACCCGGTCAATCGACTGGGCATGCGTGCAGCTGTTCAGCCGGTAGCGCAGGTACTCCTGGATCCAGACGACGTCGCCCTCGGCGTCCACGCTCGTCTTCACCGCCGCGCGGGCCAGGTCGACGCGATAGAACTCCTCGAGCTGGAGGCGGAACCCGTAGGTCTGGTCGCGGGGCGGGAACGCGATGACGGAGGCCGACGCCGGCGTGCCGCACACGCCCGGCACGCCGCCCCCCGCGATCTGGATGCGGACGCGCTCGACCGACTGCTCGTGGCTGCACAGGTTGAGGCGGTAGCGCAGGTACTCCTGCACCCACACGACCGAGCCCTCGACGTCCGAGTAGGAGAGGCCGGCCGGGCGGCCGAGCGTGTTCACGTACTTCGACTCGAGCCAGTTGCGGAACTCGTACGTCTCGTTGCGCGGCGGGAAGTTGATCACCGCGCCGGTGCCGCCCGTGGAGCCTCCCGTGATGCTGCCGGGCGCCCCGTAGAGTTCCTGGATCCCGGCGATGTCGTCGGTCGTCAGGCTGTCGAGATTGCCTATCGTGCTGTTCATCATCGCGACCACGCTCTGCCCGTGGTCGTCCGGATGGCCCAGCCCGAGCACGTGGCCGAGTTCGTGCAGCGCGACGCGGCGCAGGTCGTAGATGAGGCCGGGCCGCGTGGTGCCGCGATACGAGTCCCACCGCTTCGTCTGGTTGAAGCCGATGTCGGCCTCGACCAGCTCGTCCTTCCTGTACCACCACGTGGTCAGCGCGAGCGTGTCGAAGCCGAAGGCCTTGCCGTACATCTCCGTCGCGAAGAACAGGTCGTTGCGGCCGTTGAGTTCTCCCCTGGCGTGCTGGGAGTTGTGGACGGCTTTCAGCTGGACCCGCCCGATGAAGAGGTTCCAGCGATCGACCGCGCCCGCGGCCGAGCACGACCAGTCGGCGCACCCGTCGGTGAGCGCCGGGGAGGACCCGAATTCGAGCTGGACCGCGACGGTGCCGGAGGGCCACGACGGCCCGTTGACCCAGTAGGAGTGGGAGGCGCCCGCGGCGGCGGCGAGAAGGACGAGCGCGAGCGGGATGGCGCGGCGCATCATGGCCTCCTACCGCGCCTCGCGCTGGCGCCGGACTTCCCGAGCGATTTCGTCTTCGAACGCCCGGAGCGTGAGCGCCCGGGCCGCGCTGACGCGGGGAACGGGTGCCGTGGCCCCGATGTCGCGCACGCTGGCCAGCGGCTCGAAATTGTGGCGCGCCACCGATCGGCGGCGCGTGGCGGGATCCTCGAGCACGCGGAAGCGTCCGTGCATGAAGCCCACGACCGGGCTCACCGGCTGCCCGCGCTCGTCGACGAAGAGCACGTCCTCGTCGCCGGTGCGGAACCTGGGCATGCCCGGGATCTCCATCCGGTACTCGCCCACCGTGCCGCCCAGGAATTCCAGTTGCGTCTGGCCGCCGAGTTCGCCCTTGAGCGTCCGGACCACCTTGAAGGTGACCACCGACACGATGGCTCGGCCCGACGGCGTCGACTCCCATCGGGAGCGGACGTCGAGGGTCTCGCCGACGAAGACCACCTGCGCGCGCGCGACCATGGCGTCGAAGGTGGGCGCGATGATCGACGCGGCGTGCGGGCCGCCGGCGAGGCCGGCGATGATGAGCGCGGCGGCAGCGGCAATCCCGACACTCGTGCGACTGCTCACGGCAGACCTCCTGGGCCGCCCGGCACCACGGCCGGGGCGGGCGGTTCGACGTCGCCCATGCGCCGGCGGATCAGGTCCTGCCGGCGCAGCAGATACTTCGAGGGGCGGGCCGGGCTGTAGCGCCTCGGGTTGATGATCGACGCGGCCAGCAGCGCCGATTCGTCCGCCTCGAGGGCCGAGGCCGGCTTCTTGAAGTACGACCGTGCCGCGGCCTCCGCTCCCCAGATGCCATCGCCCCACTCTATGACGTTCAGATACAGTTCGAGGATGCGGCGTTTCGAGAGCTCCACCTCCAGGCGCCGCGCGATCAGCAGTTCCTCGATCTTCCTCACCGGGTTCCTCGACGGAGACAGGTAGAGGTTCTTGGCGAGCTGCTGCGTGATGGTGCTGCCCCCGCGCATCCGCTTCCCTTCTGTCCAGCTCTCCGAGAACGATTTCTCGAGTTCATCGAAATCCACGCCTTCGTGCGAGAAGAACGCGGCGTCTTCGCTCACGATCACCGCGCGCCTCAACGAGGGCGAAATGCGCTCGTACGACACCCACCGCTGGACCTTTCGCGGTTTCTTTCCCGCTTTATCGGCCTCCCGGGCCCGAAGCTCCATGAAGGCCGTCGTGGCCGGGTTCTCCTTCCGCAGGGGCCTGACATCCGGCAGCGTCAGGTAGAGGTAGGCGAATGCCGCGAACCCGACAGCCGCGGCCGCCACTGTCCACCTCAGGAGACGCTTCACCATGACGCGTTATTCACCGGCGATGACAATCTTGACGCGCTGAACCGCCGGAGGCCTGCTGTCGGCCGTGAAACCGCCCCCCTGCCCCTGCTCTCTTGCAGGAATCAAGCCACGCAGGAATCAGGCCGCCAGTCCTATTGTACCCGTGCGCGGACTGACCACGCAGGCTCGAGCCAGTCGCCGATGAGCGCGCGGCGGGCCTCCGCATTCAGTCCAGCCATCTCGGCCTGCACGAGCGTGAGGTAGGCGATGGCCACGGGATTCAGCGACCCGGTCCGCCGGACGTCCCACTCGGCCCTGTTGCCCGACACCGTGATGCCCTCGCGGTAGCTGGCCCTGAGCAGCAGCGGGCCCATGCCCGCCATGACCACCGTGGCATCGGCGAGATCCTCGTCGTCCGCGCCGGACGTGGTCACGCCCGAGCCGGGCGTTTCGAGCAGGATGTGCGCGAACTCGTGCGCCACGATCACGAGGATCTCCTCATCGTCGTCGCGATGGCGATCGGCCACCTCCACCACGGCCGCATCGTTGACGATCTTCACGCGGCCGGCCGTGCCCTTCGGCAGGCGCGAGAACTTCACGGTGAGGCTGGAGAGGTAGACCCCGAGGCGCGCGGTCACGAGTTCCGCCGTGCGCTGGAGAAATTCGCGGCGAGTGCCGGCCACGAACGGGAGGCGGCCGAGGGGTTCCTGGCGCGCGAGGGCCGGGTCGCGGAAGGCGCGGGTGATGGTGCGGGCGAACTCGTCGAGGCGCGGGCGCTTCGCCTCCAGGTTGTACTCCCGGATAAGGGCGTCGCGGCGGCGCTGCAGGTCCGCCCGCGCGGTGTCGAGCGGCGTGCCCTGCGGCAGCAGCAGTGCGACGAGTGCGAGGGCGGCACCGGCCCGCATTCGCTGCGCCGCTCCTACCGCGCAGCCAGCACGTCGAGGGCGGCGGCCGTGCCCGCGCCGCGCGGCACCGCAGCGCCCTGGGCGCGCAGCACCGACTCGAAGGCGCCAAGGAACATCAGGATGATGCCTGGCGTCGAACTGGCGCCCATCAGGCCCACGCGCCAGATCTTCCCGGCGAGCGGGCCGAGGCCGGCGCCCACCTCGATGTCGAACTGCTGCAGCATGTGCGTGCGGACGGCCGCTTCGTCCACGCCGTCGGGCACGCGGACCGCGTTGAGCGTCCACAGCCGCTCCGGCTCCGGCGGCAGCAGCGACAATCCCATCGCGCCAACGCCGGCGGCGAGCGCCAGATGGTGGCGCCGGTGGCGCGCCCACCGCGTGTCGAGGCCCTCTTCCTCCACCATCAGCAGCGCCTCGCGCAGCGCGTAGAGGAGCGACGCGCAGATCGTGTGGTGGTACTTGCGGCGCACCCAGTAGTCCTCGAGCAGCGTCAGGTCGAAATAGAAGCTCCGCGCCTTGACCCGCCGCGCGAGGGCGGCCGGCGAGAAGGTGACGGGAGCGACGCCCGACGGCGCCCCGATGCACTTCTGCGCGCAGCTGTAGGCGGCGTCGATGCCCCACGCGCCGACATCGAGCGGATGCCCGCCGAACGAGGTCACCGCGTCGACAATCGTGAGCGCGCCGTGGTCGTGGGCGAGGGCCGCGATCTCGCCCACCGGGTTCAGCACGCCCGTGGACGTTTCCGCGTGCACCACCGTGACCACATCGGCGGGCCTCTCCTTCAGCGCGCGGCGGACCGCCTCCGGGTCCACCGCTCTCCCCCACTCGTACGGCAGGCGGGTGACGACTCCGCCATAGCGTTCGCTCATCCCGGCGATGCGGTCGGCGAAGTAGCCCCCGACAAGCGCCAGCACCCGCGTGCCGTCGCCCACCAGGTTGGCCACCGCCGTTTCCATCGCCGCCGTGCCGGTGCCCGACACGGCGAACGAAAACGACCCGGCCGGCGCGCTGAACGCGGCATCCAGGCGCCCGCGCAACTCGTCCATCATCGCCATCAGGTCCGGGTCGAGATGGCTCAGCACGGGCGCGGCCATCGCCCGCATGACGCGCGGCGAAACCATGCTGGGTCCGGGGCCAAGGAGGATTCGTTCACGCTCGGGAAGTGCAATCATGGTTCCCTCGATGGGCAGAAGATAGTAGTCAGTAGTCAGTAGCCAGTAGCCAGTAGCCAGTAGAACTAGCGCCTAGCCCCTAGTCCCCAGCCCCTACTGCGTCAGTTCCTGCAGCAAGCGCCGCAGCACCTCCCGCGCCTCGGGTTTCGCCGGGCGCAGCGGGCCGCGCACCTCGCCGCCGGCGTAGCCGGCGATCTCCATGGCCACCTTGAGGCCGGCGATGCCGTACCCCCCGGTCACGGCATTCGCCAGCGGCGTCAGCCGCCGCTGAAGGTCCCGCGCCTCGTCGTGCCTGCCGGCCCGCGCGAGGTCGTACAGCCTCACGCAGACCTCCGGGACGAGGTTCGCCGCGGCCACGATGCCGCCTGACGCGCCCACCACCATCGCCGCATGAAGCGTCGACGCAGACCCGACGAGCACCGCGAAGTCCGGCGGCACGCGCGCCACGACGCCGGCCACCTGGCCGATGTCGCCGTTCGAGTCCTTGAGCCCCGAGATGTTCGGGTGGGCTGCGAGCGCCGCGACCGCGTCGGGCGACATGTTGACGCCCGTCACGTTCGTGAAGTTGTAGAGCAGCACCGGCACCGGCGACGCGTCGGCCACGGCGCGGTAGTGCTCCGCCAGGGCTTCCGGCGTCATCTGCGACTTGAAGTAGAAGGGCGTCAGCACCAGCACCGCGTCGGCGCCGGCCTTCGCGGCCCGCTTCGTGGCGGCGATGGTGGCGCGCGTCGACTGCCGGCCCGTGCCCGCGAGCAGCACGCGGTCGCGCGGCACGCCCTCGCGCACGGTGGCGACGATGCGCTCGGCCTCGTCCTCGTCGAGGAACGCCGCCTCCCCGTTCGAGCCGAGGGCGAGCAGGCCGCGCAGGCCGGTGCCCATCCAGCGCCCCACGTTGTGCGCCAGGCCGGCGTAATCGACCTCGTCGTCCTTGAAGGGGGTGATGATGGGGGGATAGATGCCGGGGAAATTCATGTCAGAAGCCAGTATCAAGAAGCCAGAAGGGCCCGCTGACGAGTGTCAGAAGACAGAATACAGAATACGCGGGACAGTATACAGCCGGGCGGCAAGACCAAGGGCCCGGGAGGCGAACTGCCCCACCGGGCCCCAGTCTTCTGGCTTCTTACTTCTGTCTTCTGTCTTCGTCTTAGAACCTGAACCCCCCGCTGAAGTAGAAGGACCGCGGCGTCTGGTACGCGGACGCCGAGATTGCCTGGCCGAACTGCGGCCCGAGGCGGTAGTGGACGTTCTCGACCGGATCCGTGGTGAACGGGTTGAACGCCTGCAGCGTCTTGTCGGTGGCGTTGGTGAGCACCGTGCCATTCGGCCCGTCGATCGCGTCGGCGTTGAACAGATTGTCCATGATGAAGCGGAGGAAGAACTCCGCCTTCGGCCCGAGCGCCCTGAACGGCAGCGTGTAGTTCACCGAGAGGTCGGTGGTGACAATCGTGTCGCTGACGTCCATGCCGCGGCCGTCTGCGAAGTAGTACGTCACCGTCGACGGCGGCGTCAGGTAGCCGGGATTGGCCACATAGCTCGAGAGCATCGTGATGCCCGCGTCGCGGCTCGACGGCGTGCCGGACGTCACGTTCTGCAGCAGGCCGAGGTCGACCCGGCCGGCGCTGCCGAAGCGCAAGCCGTAGTTGGCCCACAGGCGCAGCTTGTGGCGCTGGTCGATCGACAGGTCGCCGACGGGGTAGTTCCACTCCGGCCGGCTGTACTCGGGATAGCTGAGCAGCGTGCCGGTGACCGGCCCGTCGCTCGCCGTCTCGCCGTTGAAGTTGCCGTTCGACTGCGAGAGCGTGTAGTTGCCGCCGAGCTGGAAGTCGGGCGTGAAGCGGTACTGGATCTGCGTCTGGAGGGCCTTGTAGGTGCGCTCCAGGTCGTTGTTGTTCTCGAGCACGCCGAGGTCGAACAGGCGGCCTCCCGGGTCGGCCACCTTGCCGGTCGTCATGTCGCGCCGCTCGGCGTAGAAGTCCACGTAGGTGCGGAAGATCCCGTCCACGCGGATGGACCCTTTCGAGCCCAGCGTCCGCGCCACGCCCATCATGTACTCCCACGAACTCGGCGTGGTGATGTCCGGACCCACCTGGCGGTTGACGCCCGCGTACGTCGGTGAGTCGCGCAGCGGCCGGTCGTTGCCGCCGTTGGCGTTGAACCAGTCGAAGACGATCTTGAGCGCGTCGGCCGCGGAGACGAGAGTGGCCGCGTTCGGGTCCTGATTGATGGCCGGCCCCTGGTAGACGTACCGGAACGTCGACTGGCGCCCGGCGGTCGAGCCGATGTCCACCATCGCGCTGGTCGCGCTCATGGCGTAGCGCGCCACGCCGCCGTTCACCGTCCAGGCGCCGTTGGCCGCCGGGCTCCACGTCACGGCCAGGCGCGGGCTGAACACCTGATCGTCGATCACCTTCAGCCCGGCCTGGTCCTTCGCGTCCGACTTGTCGAACCGCACGCCGAGGTTGAACGTGAGGTGGTCGTTGAAGCGCCACGCGTCGTTGAGGAACCCCGAGTAGGTGCGGATCTTGCTGCCCTGGCTCGTGTTGAAGATCGGGTTCCACATGATGTAGGCCGCCGACGAGGTCGTGGTGGTCGCGCCCGGGTTCACCACCGGATAGAGGACCGTGTCGGCGCCATTGCCGCGGAAGATCGTGTTGTTGGCGTAGAGCCGGTAGCCGCTGCCCGACTGCCAGTTGTCGTTCTTCCGGCTGTCCTCGTAGAAGTCGCCGCCGAAGACGATCGTGTGCGCGCCTGAGGACTGCGTGGACCAGTAGTACGACGCCTTGGCGATGATGTTCTGGTTGTTGCGCTTCTCCTCGTTCAGCTTGCCGTCCGGCGCGTTGCAGACCGCGCAGAACGTCGGCGAGTTCCAGCGCGCGCTGCTCCGCGAGCGGTCGAAGATGATCGTGCCCTGCTCGATGCTGGTGTACCGCGAGCCGGTCCCGATGAAGGACAGCTGGCGCCTCGAGTACTGGCCCTCGATGAAGAAGTTCGGCATCAGGACGCCCGTGTAATTGATGGACGTGAGCTTCTCGGGCGTCTCGTTATCGTAGAGGCTCGCCAGGTCCATGATGGTGGAGCTGGTGTAGTAGGTGTCGCTCTGCTCGAGCTTCTTGTACGTGTAGCCGGCCTTCACCGAGTGGTTCGACGTGATCGACCAGGTGCCCTTGCCCTCGATGCGCTGGTCGTTGGTCGTGGTGGTGAAGGGGATGTTCGTGTAGCGCGTGTTGTTGCCGTTCTCGTTCTCGTTGTAGCGGTACGCGCTGAAGAACCACAGGCGGTTCCGCAGGATCGGGCCGCCGAAGGTGGCCTCATAGGTCGGCAGCACCTGGTCGGAACGCGGATCGCCGGTCGTCAGCGTCTTGTCGTACGGCGTGAGGCCCGTCCACGAGTCGTTGTTGGCGGTGAGGCGGAAGGACCCGCTGAAGCTGTTGCCGCCCGACTTGGTGATCGTGTTCGCGACGCCGCCGGCGAACCGCCCGTACTCGGCCGAGATCGTGCCGGTGGAGGTCTTGGTCTCCTCGATCGCGTCCTCGATGAAGAGCGCCCGCGACTGGCCGCGCAGCGTCTCGTTCAGGACCACGCCGTTCAGCAGGAAGAGGCCCTCGTACGACATCGCGCCCGAGAAGGTGATGTTGCCGTTCGGGCCGGTCCCCGCCGTGCCCGGCGCCAAAAGCACCGCGCCTTCGATGCCGCGGCCGACGGGGAGCGAGTCGATCAGGTCCGCGCGGTAGCTGGTCGCCACCGTCGACGAGTTGGTGAAATCGGCGGCGACGCTGGCCGCGCTCACGTTCACCGTCTCGGTGAGCCCGCCGATTTTCATCTGGGCGTTGAGCGTGGCGGTTTCGGCCACCTGAATCCGGATCGCCTGTTCCTGCGTGGCGAACCCGGCAAGTTCGAAGACGACCTTGTAGTCGCCGGCCGGCAAAAACGGGAGGATGAAGTCGCCGTTGGCGGAGGTGATCGCGGTGCGCTCGCCCTGCATCGACGGCGACGTGACCGTGACCGTGACGCCCGGCAGCACGAGGCCTTCGGGATCGACGACCTTGCCCGTCACCGTGCCGGTCGGCGTCGTCTGGGCCGCCGCGGCGGCGGTCACCAGGAGAACCAGCGCGAGGCTGGTGAGAATCCGACGAACAATCATGACCACTACCTCCACCTGAGAATGAGTCAACTTGTGCGGGAGAGAGGATAGCGCAAACGCGGGCGCCGGAAGCGGCTTATTCACGGCTACTGAGACGGACCGGGCCCGCCGGGTGTTCCGGGCGAGGGCGCCGCGCCGCCGGCCGGGGTCGATTGCCGGCCCGCCAGGAACAGGAGCGCGCCCGCGACGAGCGCCGCCACGCCCGACGCCAGCTGCGCGCTCGACGCGCTCACGGCGAGGGCGGCGACGATGACAACGCCCAAGATGGGCACGAGCGGCGAGAGCGGCGACACGAACAGGGCCTCGCCCGCCCGTCCGGCCCGGCCCGGGCGCCCGAGCGCCACTGCCGCGCCGCACGACACGCCGTACGTCACCAGTCGCGCTACCGCGCTCGCGATGGCCAGCCACGCGAAGGAGCCCGAGAGCGCGAGCGCCAGCGCCACGCCCGCCGTGAAGACAATCGCGTTGACCGGCGTCCGGTAGCCGGGATGGATTTTCGCAAGGACGCGCGGCAGGTCGCCCTGCTCAGCCAGCGCGAAGAGCATGCGCGACCCGGTGAGGATCTGCCCCGCCAGATTGCCGGTCATCGACGCGAGCGCGCCGAGGCCGATGAGCAGCGCGCCAGGCCCGCCCAGAAATCCAGCCGCCGCGTCCGCGAGCGGCGTCGTCGAGGCGGCCAGGTTGTCGAGCGTGCCCACGGCCACCACCTGGCAGAGCAGCGTCACCGCGCCGACGACAATCACCGTCGTGACGAGCGCGAACGGCACGTGGCGCCGCGGGTCCTTCGACTCGCCGGCCGGCACCGTCAGCACTTCGTACCCGCCGAACACGAAGATGGTCAGCAGGGCTGCCGTCGAGGCCTGCTCCAGCGACACGGCGGGAAGCGCAGTGAAACGCGCCGGGCTGACGAAGAAGAGGCCGATGACGATGAAGAGACCGAGCGGCACGAGCTTGGCGATCGTCAGCGCGTTCACGGTGCGCGACCCCTGCCTGATGCCGGCGACGTTCACCAGCGTCAGGACGGCCGTGATGCCGGCGATGATCGCGACGCGGCCGGCGCCCTGCGCCGCGCCGGCCCAGTAGTAGCCGACGGCGAGGGCGAGGCCGTTGGCCACCGACGCATGGCTCGTGACGCGCGTGAACCACTGCATCCACCCGACCTCGAAGGCCACGAACCGGCCGAAGGCGGTGCGCGCGTAGAGATACGGCCCGCCGGTCGCCTCGAAGCGGCTGCCCACCTCCGCCAGCGACACGGCCACGATCATCGTCACGAGCGTGCCGCCGAGGATCGCGAAGGGGCTCCACGCGCCGACCGCCGCGGCGATCTGCGAGGGCATCAGGAAGACGGCGCCGCCGATGGTCTGGTTGATGCCGATGGCCGCGAGGTCCCAGCGGCCGAGGGCGCGGCGCAGCGTGGCGGTGGCGGCGGGCGGGCGATCCTGGTCCAGCGGCGTCTCTCCCCGGTGAGTCGAAGCACGGCAGTTGTAGCACAATTGGAAGCGATGCGCGTGCGTCTTCACTGGCCGATCTGTGCATCCGCTGCCGCCCTGGCGCTGGCCGTGTGCGCCGGCGCGTCCGCGCAGACGCCGTCGCCGCCCCCCGGAGCGGTCGCCTCGCCAGCGGTCGCCGCGCCGCGGGGTTCGGTGGCGGCCGGCGCGCTCGACGGCTCGATCCGCCTCGACGGCAGGCTCGACGAGCCGGCGTGGCAGCAGGGGTCCTTCATCGACAACCTGACGATGAGCGAGCCGACGCCGGGGGCGGCGCCGACGGGGCGAACCATGGTGCGCGTGCTGGCCGATCGGAAGGCCCTCGTGATCGGCGTGCGCTGCGAGGATCCCGACGCCGCCGGCATCGTGTCGTTCACCAAGGCCCGCGACGGATCGCTCCAGAACGAGGACCACGTGAAGGTGGTGCTCGACACGTTTCAGGACGGCCGGTCGGGGTACGTGTTCGCGGTCAACCCGGGCGGCGCCCGCTACGACGCCCTCGTCGAGCCGGGCGGGGAAACCGAGAACGCGAACTGGGACGGTCTCTGGGAAGCCGCCACCAGCCGCGATGCGGGCGGATGGTCGCTCGAGATCCGGATCCCCGTCACGACGCTGTCGTTCAGAACGGGTGCCTCCTCCTGGAACTTCAACGTGCAGCGGCGCATCCAGCGGCTGCAGGAAACCGACCGCTGGTCGGGCTGGAGCCGCGACTACAAGGTCACGCAGACGAGCCGGGCGGGCGAGCTGACAGGCCTGCCCGCGTTCGATCTCGGGGTCGGCCTCACTGTCAGACCCGCCGTGACCACCGGCGGTGAAATCCCCGCTCCGGACGCCGGCGTGGACGGATCGTTCCAGCCGAGCCTCGACGTCACGCAGCGCCTCGGCTCGAACTTCCTGGGGTCGCTCACCGTCAACACCGATTTCGCCGAGACCGAGGTCGATACGCGGCGCACGAACCTGACGCGCTTCCCGCTGTTCTTCCCGGAGAAGCGCACGTTCTTCCTGGAGGGTTCCGACATTTTCGGATTCGGCCGGGGCATGGGAACCGAGATGCTGCCGTACTACAGCCGGCGCATCGGGCTCGTGTCGGGGCGCGAGGTGCCGATTCTCGCCGGCGGCAAGGTGAACGGCCGCGCGGCCGGCGCCAGCATCGGCGTGCAGGTCGTCGGCACGAACGACGTCGCCGGCGTCGCGCCAGACGCCACGATGGGCGTGGTGCGGGTGAAGCAGAACGTGCTGGCCGAGTCGTCCGTCGGCGTGATTGCCACCGCCGGCGACCCCCGCGGGCGCCCGGGAAGCTGGCTCCTCGGCGGCGACGCCACCTATCAGACGTCCCGCGTGAAGGGCGACAAGAATTTCCTGCTCGGCGTCTGGGGCATCGCGATGGGGCGCGACGGTCTCGGCCCCGACTCGAGCGCGTACGGCGTGAGCCTCGACTATCCCAACGATCTCTGGGACACGTCGGTGAGGTACTGGCGGGTGGGGCGCGACTTCGATCCGTCGCTCGGGTTCGTGGCGCGGCCCGGCGTCCACGCCTACACCTTCAACACGGAGTACAAGCCGCGCCCGGGCTTCTGGAGCATCCGGCAGATGTTCTTCGAGTTCCGCAACTCGCTCGTCACCGATGTCGCAGGGCAGTGGGAGAGCTACCGCATCTGGGTGGCGCCGGTGAACTGGCGGTTCGAGAGCGGCGACCGCGCCGAGGTCAACTGGACGCCGACCGGCGAGCGCCTCGCGGCTCCGTTCGAGGTGTCGCCGGGCGTGGTCATTCCACCCGGGTCGTACCACTGGACCCGCTACCGCCTCGAGGGCAGTTCCGCCTCGAAGCGTCGGTTCAGCGGCCAGCTCACCTGGTGGTTTGGCGGCTTCTACGAGGGAGTGCTCCACCAGGTCATCTGGACGGCCGCCTGGAACCCGGCGCCGCTTGTGACCGTCGAGCTGACCGGGGAGTACGACGCCGGCCGCCTCGACGCCGGCGACTTCGACAATACGGTGGCGGGCGCGCGGGTGCGGCTGAACCTCTCGCCCGACCTCACGATCGCGAGCTACGTGCAGTACGACACGGTGAGCAAGTCGGTCGGCACCAACACCCGGCTGCGCTGGACCGTGAGCCCCGCGAGCGACCTCTTCATCATCTACAACCACAACGTCCGCGACCGGATGGACCGCTGGCAGCTCGATTCGAACCAGCTGCTCGTCAAGTACCAGTACGCGTTCAGGTACTGACGGCTACGTCCGGGCGGCCGCCCGGCCGCGGGCGGATTGGAAGACGTCGCGCAGGCGGAGCTTCAAGCCGGGGAAGAGCGGTGACTCGAGGATGCCGCTGCGGGTCAGTGCGTGTACCTGGACGTACGTCAGCCCGGCGTCGGGACGGGGCCGCCGAAGGACGGTGATCGTCTGCGCCTCGGGATCCACGACCCAGTACTCCCCGACGCCTCCGCGGTCGTACACCGCGCGCTTGCGGCCCAGGTCCCGGCGGCGCGTGCCGGGCGAGAGGATCTCGACCACCAGATCCGGTGCGGCGGTCGCGTGCTTCTCGTTGACCACCTCCTCGAACCTCGCCGCCGTGAAGTAGACCAGGTCGGGCACGAGCACCGTCCAGGCCGACAGCTTGATGTCGAACGGCGCGTAGAGCACCTCTCCGAGGCGGTGGCGTTCGACGAACGCGTCCAGCGTCCGGAACAGCCGCTTCGAGATCTCCTGGTGGGTCGTGGTGGGTGATGGCGACACGAAGTGCTCCCCGTCGATCAGTTCGTGCCGAAGCTGGTCGTCGGGGAGGGCGACAAGGTCGCTGTACGTCCACCGATGCTTCGCCTGCAGCGCCGAACTCATGCCGGTTCTCCGGGACGCCATCTCGCGGCGATTCTACCATCGTCGTCTGGCGACCCCTCGTCGACGTGCTGCGAGAATCGCGCCAACGGAGCCTGATCTGGCAAGGTGAGGAAACGCACGGTAAACACAGCCCGAAACTCGTACCGTCCGCCTCGCTCAGGATCGGTGGCCGCAGTTTCTGCAACCTCCGTCACCCCGGCGGCGTGCAGGAACTGAAATGGGACGGGTCATCCAGCGCGGCCCAGTCACGTCGGGCGAACGCCCGGATATCGGCCTCGTGGATCGGGCTCATGACAACACCGGGGTCAGGCGCGTCGCCTTGTGCCTTGCCCCCCGCCTTCGCCAAGCGGCCCGGAAGTCGGCTTCGGCGCGGCAGGCTTTGTCCCTACCTCACCGGCACCTTGGCCTTCAGCTCCTCGAACCAGTTCACGACAAGATGCAGTTCAGTACGCGGAGGCGGCGGATTGGC
>JAWOGY010000202.1:0-2699 GCA_046496425.1 Vicinamibacterales bacterium | reverse complement strand
CCCCCGCCGGGCGAGATACTGGACCCCGGCGACGCAGTCCTCGACGTCTGCGATGCCCCAGGTCCCGTACAGGCGCTCGCGGTAGTCGCGGCCGAAGCCGGTGCTGCCCCGGTAGTTCACGTCGAGCACCGCGAACCCGCGCGTGGTCCAGAACTGGATCTTCGCCTCGAAGGCCGTGGACGCGGCCGCGGTCGGGCCGCCGTGGCACTTGACGATCACGGGCGGCGCCGTGTCCGGCGGGCCCTCGTACATCGGGTTGGTCGGCGGATAGTAGTTCGCGAACGCCTTCGAGCCGTCCGCGGTCGGGAATTCGAGCGGCTCCGGCCGCGAAATCCATGCCTCGTCCAGCGGCAGGGGCCCGCAGTCGACGAGCAGGTGCGGGCGGAAGCTCGGTGCGTCCATGATGTAGACGCCCGTGGCCCGGTCCGGACTGCCCGCCAGTGCGACCGCCTCCCGGCCGTCGGTGGAGAGATGCTCGATCGCGTCGAGTTCCCAGAGCCGCCGCGCCGCGTCGCCACGGCCGAACTGCCACAGCTCCCAGCTGCCGTCGCGTGTCATCGCGCCGAGGATGCCGCCCAGGATCTCACCCCAGGTGGACTGGCCGAAGACCCATTGTGGCAAGGCGCCCTCGGAGTCCATCTCCGTGAGACGCTCGAGATCGCCGTCCGCCCGCCAGGCGTAGTGGTTCCACCAGCCGTCCGGGTCGGCGACGAAGCCGAGCCGCCCGTCGCTCAGCCACTCGGGCTGGAACACGGAGATGCGCTCGCCGCCCGCCACCTGCACGGGGTTGGTCGGTCGCCCATCCGCGTCGAGTTCCGCGACCCACAGCTCCGTCCCGTCCCAGGGCAGGTTCGGATGATTCCAGGTCAGCCAGGCGAGCCGTTGGCCCTGCCGGTCGATGCGCAGCGAAGCATAGAAATCGTTGCCGGACAGCAGCGTCGTGATGCGGCCGTCGTCGCCGATCGCGACCACCGAGTTTTCCGGTTCGGCCCCGGCGGCGTGGTCCTCGCAAACCGCGAGCAGCCGCGGCCGCTCGGGATCCCGCGCCAGGTCCGCGTAGCGGCGCTCATCGGCGGGCGTCAGGCGCCGGATCGCGCCGTCCCGGTCGCGGTGCCAGACGGCCTGGTCGGCATCGTTGACGAACCAGGTGTCGAGCCCGGCGACACAGTAGCCGCCGCCGCCATATTCATGCGCCCGGCTGCGCGCGCTGTAGGGGGGCGGCGTCAGCTCGGTGCGGCGCCCGCGGTGCTCCTGCATCAGCACGGTACGGCCACCCTCGGCAGGGCGCACCTCCAGCCAGGTGACCACGTCGCCGGACCTGCGGGGCTGGTAGATGCGCAGCCCGCCGGTCGCGACCCGCGCAGCGTCCAGCGGCGAAGTCCAGCTGCCGTAGGGCGCGCGCCGGGGCTTCATGCCGGCGCCCCGTCGATCGCGAAGTGGAAATCCGACTGGCCGGCATGATTGCCGGCGGCATCGAAGCGGCGCTCGGTGAATTGCATGTTGCGGTCCTCAAGCAGTTTCAAAACGGTCGAGCAGCGCGTCCCGTAGTGGGGGCTGACGATGAACGGGGCAGACAACAGCTGTTCCCACTCGGGGCCGATGCCCGTGTCGGGCAACTCGCCTGCGGCCGCCGGCTCACGGTCCGCCAGCATGGCAAGCAGCTGCTCGGTCGGCGCGCCCTGCGCGAGCAGGGCCGCGAAGCGCGCACGGGTCCGCTCGAGCTTGGGCCAGGGCGTGTCGAGCAGGTGATTGGAGAGTCCGTACACGCCCTGTTCAAGCCGCTCCGGCCCGCGTCCGCGGTTCGAGAGGTAGACGAGCTCCGCGGGGCTGCCGAGCAACAGGTTGAAGCCGGCGTAATCGCGACCCCGCCCCGCCACCTCGCGCGCGAACTCTTCCGGTGACAGGTCGCTCTCGAGAAAGCCGGTGACCAGCTCGCCACGCGAGCGCGGTCCGCGGCCTTCCTCGATGGGCTCGCGGAAGTTGGTGACGACAGCGAAGCGACCCGAGCGGCGCGCCGCGAGCCAGCTGCCGCCGGCGCGCAGGTCCTTGCCGCCAACGGCGCCGTTTCCCCACCAGTCGGCCGGCGCGGCGGGGCGCGCGTGGAACTCGTCGCGGTTGCCCGCCAGCACCAGCCGGTGCGTCGCGTCGGGCCGCCAGGCGAATAGCAAGAGGCACATCGGCGTCAGCCCCGGCGCCCGCTCAAGGCTCTGGCCTCACGATCCAGGGCCCGGGCTCGGCCTCGAGGGCCAGGCGGCGGCCGGGGGCCGCGTCGAACCATTCCTCGATGAGCCGGTATGCGATCGATACCCTCGGCGGCAGGAGGATCCGGCGCGCGACGATGTCCTCGCGGCCGACCCAGCGTGCGTCCTCGAGCTCGCCGTCGCGCAGCGCGATGGCGCCGCCGGCCGGCCGCGCCCTGAAGCCGAGCATCAGCGAGGAGGGGAAGGGCCAGGGCTGCGAGCTGTGGTAGCCGATCGAGTCGGCGGCGACGCCGGTCTCCTCCAGCACCTCCCGTCGCACGGCATCCTCGAGGCTCTCGCCGGGTTCGACGAAGCCCGCGATCGTCGAGAAGCGTCCCGCGGGCCACGCGGCCTGCCGGCCCAGCAGGCAGCGCTCGTCGTCGGCGACGAGCACGATGATTGCGGGATCCACGCGCGGGAAATGCTTGGCGCCGCAGCCCGGGCACTGGCGCGCGTGGC
>JAWOGY010000296.1:0-3876 GCA_046496425.1 Vicinamibacterales bacterium | reverse complement strand
CCACCGACACGCCGGCCGCCTGGGCGACGAAGGAGCGGTACCGGGCCGAGTCGAGGGCGCCGGCCATGCCCATCAGCTTGTGCTTGGGCGGGTTCAGCTTCTGGTAGAGCCGGAACACGATCGCGTCCAGGGGATTCGCGACCGAGATGACAATGGCATCCGGGCAGTGCTGCTTGATGGCGGCCGCCACGGCATCGGTGATCTGCAGGTTCGTCGCCAGCAGCTCCTCGCGGCTCGGAAAGGTGCCGTCCGGCCGCACGGTGCGGGGCACGCCGGCGGTGTTCACGACGAGGTCGGCGTCCTTGATGACGTCGTAGTCCTTGCCGGCGACGTACTTCACGTCGCTGGAGATGATGGGCGTGCCCTGGGCGATGTCGAGGCACTTGCCCTTGGCCACGTCCGGCCCCTTGACATCCACCAGCGCCACCGTGCCGGCGAGTTTGCGCTGGAACAGCTCCTGGGCCAGCACGCCGCCGATGTTCCCGCCGCCAATCAGTGCGATCTTTTTCAGCATGAAATGAGTCCTCCCCTGCTCGGCGCCCGACCCGGGCGCCGGCACTAGCCATGAACGACTGTCAACGACCTGCCATGATAACCGTGCACGCGCCGGATGGCGCAGGTTTCTCTCACTTCAGCCGCCACGTGCGCCGCTCCCGGCTGACGGTGTCTTCAAGCTCCACGCTGTCGGCGGAGAGCGCCACCACGTCGAACCGGTCCCCGATCCGCATGCCGATTGAGGCCAGCACGAGTTCGCCTCCCGCGCGCAGGATCGCCGTGCGGACCATCACGCCGTCCTCCTCCGATTCCGCCATGCCCTGGAGCACGATGTCCGGCTCCGACTCGACGCGCGGCTCATCGGCCGCCGCATCCTCGTCCCGGCGTTCCACGGCCGGCTGTGCCGCCACACGGCCCGCCGAGCGCCGGGCTTCGGCGCCGAACCGGAACGGGTCGCGGGAGGCGGCGATCGGCACGTGCCGGCGCGCGTGGGCCTCGAGACGCTCGGCGGCGGCCAGCAGCGACGCCCTGGCCTCCCCGACGGCCTCTCCGGCCATCACCTGGGGCGGAGCGGCGGGTTCCGTCACGGCGGTTCGGCTGCCGGCGGCCGCGGCAGCCCACACGGCGACCAGGTTGACCCCGACGACCATCAGCGCTGCGCGTGATGCGTTCATGGCAATTCCTCGCGTTGGTGGCCAATTGTAACACCTGGCCGCGCGGGTGCCGCGGAGTGGTGTGCTATGATTCGCCGTGCCTGCTTCGGCGACCGCTCGTCACCCCGGTTCTCCCCCTCCCCCGCGTGTCGTCGTCGTCATCCCGTCGCGATGGGCGTCGTCGCGCCTGCCCGGCAAGCCGCTGGCCGATATCGGCGGCGTCACGATGGTGGAGCGGGTCTATCGGCGCGCGGCAGCGGCCCGGGGCATCGCCGGCGTGATCGTGGCCACCGACGACGACCGCATCGCGGAAGAGGTCGCCCGATTCGGCGGGGCGTGGGTGATGACGCGGCCCGACCACCTGAGCGGCACGGACCGGATCGCGGAAGTGGCCCGGGGCCTGTCCTGCGACATCGTCATCAACGTCCAGGGCGACGAGCCGGCCCTCGACCCTGCCGCCATCGAGGCCGCCGCTGCCCCGCTCGCCGCTGATCCGTCCGTGCTCATGGGGACCATCGGCGCGCCCCTCGACGAGGCGGCGGAGCTTCAGAACCCGAACGCGGTCAAGGTGCTCGTCGACCGGCAGGGGTTCGCCCTCTATTTTTCGCGCGCGCCGGTCCCGTATCGCCGGGAAGCCGGGCAGGCGTTCGGCGCGGTCCTGAGGCACGTCGGCCTGTACGCATACCGGCGGGAGTTCCTCCTGACGCTCGCGTCGCTGCCGAGAACCCCGCTCGAGCGGATCGAGTCGCTCGAGCAGCTCCGGGCGCTCGAGCACGGGTACCGGATCAGGGTGGTGGAAACGGCCTCTCCCTCCGTCCCGGTCGATACGCCCGAGGACCTCGAGCGCGTCCGCCGCCTGGCGGCCGACGGTCTGCTCCCGTGAGTCGTGACATGCAGCGAAGCGAACAGAACTCCGTGAAGTACATCTTCGTCACCGGCGGCGTGGTGTCCTCGCTGGGCAAGGGGCTGGCCGCCGCCTCCATCGGCTGCCTCCTCGAGGGGCACGGCTACCGGGTCACCCTCCAGAAGCTCGATCCCTACATCAACGTCGATCCCGGCACGATGAGCCCGTACCAGCACGGCGAGGTCTACGTCACCGACGACGGGGCCGAAACCGACCTGGACCTCGGGCACTACGAGCGTTTCACGAACACGCGCACCACGCGCAACCACAACTGGACCGCGGGGCGGGTCTACCTGTCGGTCATCCAGAAGGAGCGGCGCGGCGACTACCTCGGGCGCACCATCCAGGTGATTCCCCACATCACCAACGAGATCAAGCAGTGCATCCTCGGCATCGCCAAGGACGTGCACGTGGTCATCGTGGAGATCGGCGGAACCGTGGGCGACATCGAGAGCCAGCCGTTCCTCGAGGCCATCCGCCAGCTGAGGCAGGACCTCGGCCGCGAGAACACGCTCTACGTCCACCTGACGCTGGTGCCCTTCATCGGGACGGCCGGCGAGCTGAAAACGAAGCCCACCCAGCACAGCGTCCGCGACCTCCGATCGGTGGGCATCCAGCCGGACATCCTGCTGTGCCGCACGGACCGCCAGCTGCCGACCGACATCAAGCGCAAGATCGCGCTCTTCTGCGACGTGTCGGAGGAAGCGGTCGTCACGGCACGCGACGTGGAGACGATCTACGAGCTGCCGCTCTGCCTGGCCGAGGAGCACCTCGACGACATCATCCTGAAGTACCTGCACCTGCCGACAACCGCGCCGCACATGGAAGCGTGGCAGGCGCTGGTTGACGGGATCAAGAACCCGGCGCGCGAGATCACGATTCACGTCGTGGGCAAGTACGTCGAACTGACCGACTCGTACAAGAGCCTGAACGAGGCGCTGTACCACGGCGGCTTCGCGAACCGCGCACGGGTGCGCCTCCACTGGGTCGAAGCCGAGGCCCTCGAGCAGGAGGGCGGCGAACACCTCCTCGACGGCGCCGACGGCATCCTGGTGCCGGGCGGATTCGGCCTGCGCGGCACGCGCGGCATGATGCGCGCCGCGCGGATCGCCCGGGAGCGGAGCATCCCCTTCCTCGGGATCTGCTACGGCTTCCAGTGGGCCGCCGTGGACTTTGCCCGGACGGTCTGCGGCCTCGAAGGCGCCGACTCGACCGAGTGCGACGAGCAGGCGCCCCACGAGATCATCTACAAGCTGAGGGACCTCCTCGGGGTCGACGACCTCGGCGGCACGATGCGCCTGGGCCAGTACGCGTGCGACCTGGCCCCCGGCTCCCTGGCGGCCCGCGTCTACGGCTCCGAGCATATCCACGAGCGCCACCGGCACCGGTACGAGTTCAACCGGCTCTACGAGCCGATACTGGCCGAGCACGGCGCCGTCATCTCGGGCCGCTCGCCCGACGGCAAGTTCGTCGAGATCCTCGAACTGCCCGGCCACCCCTGGTTCATCGCCGTGCAGTTCCACCCCGAGTTCCTCTCGAAGCCCCTGCGGCCCCACCCCCTCTTCGCGAGCTTCGTCGGGGCGGCCCTGGAGCGCCAGGCCGCGCGGAACGCCGGCGGGCCCGCGTGAGCGCTGCTCCGGACGGGCTCGGTCTATAATGACGCGCGTGCGCGCTGTCACCATCGGGTCCGTCACCATCGGCGGCGGACACCCGCTCGTCCTCATCGGCGGGCCCTGCGTCATCGAGAGCGAGGCCCACGCCGTCGACCTCGGCGGGGCCATCGCCGCGATCGCGCGCCGGCGCGGCGTGCCCTACGTGTTCAAG
>JAWOGY010000185.1:0-3376 GCA_046496425.1 Vicinamibacterales bacterium | reverse complement strand
GGGGGGCTCGGACTCGAGAGCGGCGCGGAAGCGGGCGCCGGCGGACTGGGTCTCAGGCATGAACGACTCCCTGTAGACAATAGGTGCGACTGCTCGAGCAGCCCGTTATTTTAGCAGGCGCGCCGGGCTTGTAGCGGTTTCTGCGGCAATCCCTGATGGCCAAAGGCCAGCCCGGCCCTTCCCCAGCCCGGGCCGCGCCTAGCGCCGCAAGTCGACGATCGTCCGGCCACGCACATGGCCGTCGATATAGTCGCCGAATGCGTCGGGAAGTTCGCTCAACGTGACGGTTTTGTTCGCGATCTCGTCGAGATGGCGCGGCTTCAGGCCGGTCGCCAGGCGATCCCAGACCTCGATCCGCAGCGGCCGCGGCGTCGCCACTGAGTTCACGCCCAGCAGGTTCGCGCCGCGCAGGATGAACGGCATGACGGTCGTGTGCAGTTCGTGGCTCTGCGCCAGGCCGATCGAGGCGATGGAGCCCCACCAGTCCATCGTGCGCGTCAGCCAGGCCAGGGTCTCGCCGCCGAGATTGTCCACGGCCCCCGCCCACACCGCCTTCTCCAGCGGCCGGGTGCCCATCTCGAACTCGCCGCGCACCAGCACCTCCGCGGCCCCGAGGGCCCGGAGGTCGTCGGCGGCCTCCGCCTTGCCGGTCAGCGCCGTCACCCGGTAGCCCCGCCCGGCAAGCATGTCGACCGCCAGGCTGCCGACGCCGCCGGTGGCCCCCGTCACGATGACCGGGCCATTGTCCGGGGCCAGGCCATTGTGCTCGAGGCGGTGGATCGCCAGGCCTGCTGTGAATCCGGCGGTGCCCAGCTGCATGACGGAGCGCGAGTCCAGGCCCGCCGGGATCGGGATCACCCAGTCACCGCGAACGCGCGCGTACTCCGCATAGCCGCCATCGTGTTCCTCGCTGAGGCCGCAGCCGGTGACGAGCACCGCGTCGCCCGGCTGGTAACGCGCATCGGACGAGCTGACGACCTCCCCGGCCACGTCGATGCCGCCGACCAGCGGGAAACGCTTGAGGATCCGGCCCTTGCCGGTCGCCGCCAGGGCGTCCTTGTAGTTGATGCTGGAATAGTGACCGCGGATGACCACCTCGCCGTCCCCGAGATCATCGAGGGTGAGGGTCTCGAGGCGCGCCTCTACGCCCTTGCCCGCCTGGTGAATCCGGAATGCTCTGAATGAAGTCATGCTCGATCTCCTTTTGCCTTGCCGGCCAGCCAGACCGCGAGGCCCTGGGCGTTCAGCGACAGGTCCATGCCGACGATTTCCTCCCGCAGCGCCGCGTCCGGATCGACGCCGTGCTCGTCGAGGCGCGCGAACATCCAGTCGCGCAGGGCGGCCCGGATCGACGCCTCCGGATCGTCATCGTCGCGCCGCGCGAGCGCGATCTGCACGTACGCGTCGAGGTCGCGGTGCAGCTGCGGCGCCAGCGTCGCGGGCGCCGAGACCCGGCTGAAGTGGGTGAGGAAGGCGCACTCCGGCCTGTAGGACAGCAGGCGGCGGATGGTCGCGTGGGCCGCCTCCGGGTCGAACTGCACCGGCGTGGTCGTCGGGAACATGAACGGCCCCGCGGCCGTGTCGAGTTCGCGATAGGAAATGCCGAAGCAGTCACCCGTGAACACCGCCGCCGCGGTCGGGTCGATGATGCAGTAATGGTGCTTCGCGTGGCCCTCGGTGTGGATGAATTCGAACTCGCGGCCCGCGAGCGACAGCCGTTCGCCGTCCTCGACCGTCCGCACGCGCTCCGCGGGGATCGGCCGGATCTCGCCGTACAACGCGTTGAACGCCTCCTCGCCATAGACCGTTTTCGAGCCCTCGATGAGACGGCCCGGGTCGATCATGTGGCGCGCGGCGCGCGGATCCAGCACCGCGGTCGCGTTGGGCAGCGCCGCCATCAGCGTGCCGGCTCCGCCGGCATGATCCAGGTGCACGTGGGTCACGAACACCCAGTCCACCTGCGCGGGCTCGAGGCCCTTCGCCTCCAGCGCGGCAAGCAGAAGCGGCACCGAGAGGCTCGTGCCCGTGTCTACGAAGGCCGCGCGACCGCCGTGGACGATTAGGTGACTCGCATCCAGGCCGGGACGCACGTACTCGGTATCCACCGCGGTGATGCCGGCGTCGAAATCGATCAGGCTGGGCTTGTGCAATTGACTATCCCCGTTCGCAGCTGTCCCGATTGTCTCGCCTCGCGCGGCGATGAGCAAAGGACCCGCGGACGGGGAGATCCCGGATGGCCTCCGGGTCGGGGCTGCGCCCAGGGTGAACAGGCCCTAGCGCTTGGGTACGGTGAGCGCCTGCATCGCGGCGTAGTACGCCGCCAGGTCCTCGATATCCGCATCCGACAGGTTCGTGGCCATGGGCGCCATCAGCGCGTTGTTGCGCTCGCCGCTGCGGTACTGCTTCAGCGCGTGCACCAGGTAGGAGGCGTACTGGCCGGCCAGGACCGGGAAGTTGGGGGCGGTGCCGCGGCCGTCCTCGCCGTGGCAGGCGGCACACGGTGCAGATTTCGCGCGCCCGAGCGCCGGGTCGCCGGCGTGGGCCGTGCCGGCCAGGAGCAGCGCGGCGGCGAATGCGAACAGGGCGGAAAGACTCATGCGGATGCTCACTGTCCCTGCTCCTCGAACCACTTGGCGATCGCCTCGATCTCTTCCGCAGTCAGCGTCGCGGCATTGGCGTGCATGGTCGAATGAGGCCGGCCGCCGTTCGCATAGGCCCGCAAGGCGTCGCCGATGTACTGCGCATGCTGCCCGCCGAGCTTCGGCACGTGATAGGTCGGATAGACGTTCTTGTAGCCCGGGATCGCGTGGCAGCCGAGACACGTCTCGACCGCCAGCGGGCGCTCGCTGGCCAGCGCGGCAGTCGAGGCCAACAGGGCGCTGAGGGCCAGTCCGATCGTTACGGCTCGCGGTCGCATCAGGCAAGCATCCTTCGAGTGGTCGTGGTGGCAGCGATTAGCCGCGGTATGTTAATCAGGGAAAATCGAAAAAGCCAATTGCCCGGCCCACGCCACGGAGACTCATGATGCTGCACTCTCGTACTCTCGCACTGCTCGCGATCCTCGCGTTATTCGCCATGCCGTCCCTGGGCCACGCCGGCGAGCCGGCCGTCGTCACCGCCACCGGCGAAGGCCGGGTGGAGGTCGCGCCCGATCTCGCCTGGCTCGGCTTCGGCATCAGCGCGCGGCAGCCCACCGTCGCGGGCCAGTGCGATCAGCCGCGCCACGCCGCGGGCGACCTCGTCACGGGCTTCCGCGACGGTGGGCTGCCGCGCGCTGATGCCGAAGCCGAGCCAGGCGAGATCGGGCGCGACCTCCACCCGGCCTTCGCCGGTGGCGGTGACGACGGCCTGCTCGCCGGCGTGGCCCAGGGACGGC
>JAWOGY010000159.1:0-33450 GCA_046496425.1 Vicinamibacterales bacterium | reverse complement strand
CGTCATGCAGCAAGTGTACGCGCTGACCGACGCGATGTACTTCGGGGCGGTTGAGGCGCAAGCCGCGTCCGCTGAGCTGTCGGCGCTGCGCGAGCAGGCCGCGAAGATCCAGGCGCAGGGCCCGGCGGCGGAAGCGCTTGCCGCGTTCGTGAAGAAGGCGGCGGCGCTCGAAGGGCAGCGCCCGGCCGCCGGAGCCGGGGGCGGCCGGGGGGCGATGGGAGGCGGCCGCGGGGAGAGCGCAGCGCCGGCCGCCCCGAACAGTCTGTGGGCCGTCGGTGCGTCGCTGGCCAGCCAGATGAACGCAATGCAGGCGGCCGACGCGGCGCCGACGGCGAACACACTCGCCGCCGTCACCGCGGCCCTGAACGCGGCCGATGCCGTGATGGCGCGGTGGGCCTCGCTCAAGTCGGCTGACCTGCCGGCGCTGAACGCCACGCTCAAGGCGGCCGGTTTGTCCGCGATCGGCGGCGCACCAGGCCGGTGAACCCGCGCCGCGGCGGAATCGTTCCGGCGTACGCTGGCGTCAAACAAGGTCGAGAAGCCGAGCAAGTGAGACGAGTATGACTCAGTCGTTTGTCGTCCTCGGCGCCTATGGTGGCGTGGGTGAAGCACTTTGCCGGCGCCTCGTCAGGCGAGGCGCGCGCCTGCTCCTGGCAGGCCGGGATCCGGAGCGCCTCGCGCGGCTGGCAGCCGAGGTGGAGGGCGAGGCGTTCGCGCTCGACGCCACGCAGCCGGGACAGGTCGAGTCGTGCTTCCGCCGCGCGGCGGACGCCTTCGGCCGCATCGACGGCGTGGCGAACTGCGTCGGCTCGTTCCTGTTGAAACCTGCGCACGCCATCACGGAGCAGGAGTGGAGCGCCATGCTGGCGGCCAACCTGGGGTCCGCGTTTGCCGTCGTCCGGGCGGCGGGGGTCGTGATGGCCGACCAGGGAGGCTCCGTCGTACTCGTGTCCTCGGCCGCCGCGCGGATTGGCCTGGCCAACCATGAGGCCATCTCCGCGGCGAAAGCGGGCATCGAGGGGCTGGCGCTCGCAGCGGCGGCCACGTACGCCGCGAAGGGAATCCGCGTGAACTGCGTCGCGCCCGGTCTGACGCGCACGCCCCTAACGGCACGGCTGTGGCAGAACGACGCCGTCGCGAAGGCGTCGGCTGGCATGCATGCCCTCGGGCGCATCGGGACGCCGGAAGAGGTGGCCTCTGCGATCGACTGGCTGCTCGATTCCGAGCAGGCCTGGGTGACGGGACAGGTGATCGGCGTGGACGGCGGGCTGTCGAGGATCCGTTCGCGGGCCTGAGCGCGCGACGCCGGATGCGTGAGACAATCGAAGGGGAGAGCCAATCATGAAGAAGAACAAGATCGCGTCGAAGGGGTCGGCGAAGCTGACCGAGAGCCTGAACCAGGTGCTCGCCGATTCCTACGCCCTGATGTCGCTCACCCACCTGGCCCACTGGAACGTGGAAGGGACAGGGTTTTTCGCGCTGCACGCCGCGTTCCAGACGCAGTACGAAGAGCTGTTCACGGCGATTGACGAAATCGCGGAGCGGATTCGGGCGCTCGACGACTACGCCATCGGCGGCCTCGGACGGCTGGCCAAGGCGGCGCAGCTGAAGGAGTTTGCATCGCCGCTGTCGCAGGAGAAGTACGTCCGCTCGCTCATCGCGGCCAACGAGAAGCTCGTGTCGGATGCCGCGCGCGCGCGCGACGTGGCGGGCGAGAGCGGCGACGCGGAGAGCCAGGACCTGATGATCGGCCGGATCACGCTCCACCAGAAGACGATCTGGATGCTGAAGAGCTTCCTGAAGGGCTGATTCCGGCACGCGGCCTGGAGGGAGAGGTCTCGTGATGTCAGGCGGCGGTACGGACGCTGCGCAGCCGCCTCGCGGCGCCGGGGCTGCAGGCGGGCTCGATCGCGCGGCGGTGCTCGACTGGTATCGCCGGAACCGGGCCCGATCCGCGCAGGTGTTCGGGATGCTGGCGGAGCATCGCTACGCGACGCGCCCGATCGCGATGCGCAATCCGGTGGTGTTCTACGAGGGGCACCTTCCCGGCTTCAGCGTGAACACCCTGATCAAGAAAGGACTCGGCCGGCCCGGGGTGGACGCCCGGCTGGAGGAGATCTTCGCGAGGGGCATCGATCCGGAAGACGAAGCGCTCGCGTCGCCGCGCGGCGGCGTGAGCGCGTGGCCCGACCGCCAGAAGGTGAGGCAGTTCGCCGAGGCGTGCGACCGCCTGGTGGAGCTCGCGTTGCTGCACGATGAAGTGGAACGGCCCGGCGTGCCCGTGCTCGATCGCGCCGAGGGCGTGTTCACGCTGCTCGAGCACGAAGCGATGCATCAGGAGACGCTCCTCTACATGTGGCACGAAGTGCCGTACGGCGACAAGCGGCGGCCCGAAGGTTACGCCCCGGAGGTGGCCGGCGACCCTCCCGGCGCGCACGGCGTCGCGATACCGGCCGGGGTCGCCACGCTCGGGGCGGACCGCCGCGCGGCGCGGTTCGGCTGGGACAACGAATTCGACGCCCACCAGGTCGCGGTGCCGGCCTTCGAGATTGACGCGCACGACGTCACCAACGCGGCGTTCCTGGAGTTTGTCGAGGCGGGCGGCTACGACGACCCGCGATGGTGGGGCGAGGACGACTTCGCATGGTTGCGCCGCAGCGGCGCGCGGCATCCGCACTTCTGGGAACGGCAGGACAACCAGTGGCACTGGCGCGGTCAGTTCGACCGGCTTCCGCTGCCGCCCGCATGGCCGGTGTACGCGAGCCACGCCGAGGCGTCGGCCTTTGCCCGGTGGCGCGGCAGGCGGCTGCCCACCGAAGCCGAGTTCCACCGCGCCGCCTGCGGCACGCCCGACGGCTCAGAGCGCGCCTACCCGTGGGGTGAAGGTCCGCCGGACGCCTCCCGCGGGCACTTCGGCTTCGCAGGCTGGGATCCCGTGCCTGCCGGATCGCGCCCGGCCGGCGCGAGCGCGTGGGGTGTCCACGATCTGGTCGGCAACGGGTGGGAGTGGACCAGCACGCTGTTCGGGCCGTTCGACGGGTTCCGGCCGATGCCGTCCTATCCGGAGTACTCGGCTGAGTTCTTCGACGCTCAGCACTACGTCCTGAAGGGCGCCTCGCCAGTGACGGCTCACGAGCTGCTGCGATGCAGCTTGCGCAACTGGTTCCGCCCGCGCTACCCGTACGTGTACGCGACCTTCCGGTGCGCGAGGAGCCTGCCGTGAACGGGTCGCTGGCGCAGGACGTTCGCGAAGGCCTCTCGCGCAGACCCAGGCAACTGCCGCCGAAATACCTCTACGACGAGCTTGGCTCGGCGCTGTTCGAGGCCATCTGCGCGCTGCCCTGGTACCGCGTGACCCGCGCCGAGACGGCCCTGCTGTCCTCCTGCGCGCAGCTGGTCGCCGGTCAGATCGCCGGTCCGCCGTTCATCGTCGAGCTTGGGCCCGGCAGCGGAGGCAAGCTGCTGCGGCTGGCCGAGGCGTTCGATCAAGGTCCGTACAAGGCCCACCTGCACCTCGTCGACATCTCGAGCAGCGCGCTCGCGGAGGCCCAGCAGGCGCTGGCGCGGCTGGAAGGCTTCACCGTGACCGTCGCGCACACGACGTACGACGACGGTCTGGCCGCGCTCGGCGGCGTGCGGCCGGCCGCCGCCCCGATGCTCACGCTGCTGCTCGGCTCGAACATCGGCAACTTCGACGACGAGGACGCGCTGGCGTTCCTGCGGCGCGTGCGTGCGGCGGGGCGGGACGCCGACTGGCTGCTGCTCGGCGCGGACCTGGTCAAGCCGGAGCGCGACCTCGTGCTCGCCTACGACGACCCGCTGGGCGTGACGGCCGCCTTCAACAAGAACCTGCTCGTGAGGCTGAACCGCGAGCTCGGCGCCGACTTCGACCTCGCGGCCTTCGATCACCGCGCCGTGTGGAACGCCCGGCACTCGCGCGTGGAAATGCACCTGGTAAGCCGGGTGCCGCAGCGCGTGCATGTTCCAGGCGCGGATCTCGCCATCGCGTTCGAGGCCGGGGAGTCGATCTGGACGGAGAGTTCGAACAAGTACACGCCTGAGCGGATCGCCGGGTTCGCCGCCGGGGCGGGCTTCAGCGTGCGCGGGCAGTGGGTGGATGCAGAGGCAGGGTTCGCGCTGAATCTGCTGCAGGCGACGTAGACGGCCGGCCTGAGCACGCTGGCGGACGTCACGGCCGGTGCCGCGCGCCGGCTGCAGTGACGGTCAGACGGCCGTGCGTCACGCCCTTCAGGCTGGTGAGCGCGTCGGCAATCCTCCTGACCTGCGCCGCGCGCCCGCGCACGACGACGACCTCCAGGCAGTGATCGTGATCGAGGTGCACGTGCAGTGTCGAGAGCATCGCGTGCTGGAACTCATGCTGGAGCGCGGTCAACTTCTCGTTGAGGAGCCGGACGTGATGGTCGTAGACGAGCGTCACGGTCCCGACGACCTGGCCGGTGCCCGCCTTCCAGTCCTCCTGCACCAGCGACTCGCGGATGAGGTCTCGAAAGGCCTCTGACCGGCTCCCATAGCCGCGCCTGCTGATCAGGCCGTCGAACCGCTCCAGCAGCGGGGTGTCGATGGCGACGCCGATGCGCGTGAGATCGCTCATGGCGAGAGCCTACTCCGCGGCGCGGCGCGGCTCAAGCGGGTTCCTCGACGTTCCATGAGAAGAGCGCCCACCGCATCGGCTCCAGCCCGATGCGGTCGCGGTGCCGGTCGAAATACTCGCGGGCCGCCGCGACATCGTCGACGCTCAAGTCACCTGCCAGGTCGGCCACCCTCGCCAGGAAGTCGTCGACGCCCGCGCAGCCCGCGAAGCGGTTGGCGTCGGAGAGATAGTCCAGCGCCGGATGGATGCCGAGATGATGGAGGATCCCCATCACGTGCAGGTAGTCCGGCAGCGGCTCGCGGGGCCGGCCGAGCGTCCGGCATACATCGTCGCCCACGAAGCGGCCGTGCGCCGGGTACGTGAGATAGACGCGCCGCCTCGCCTTGGCGGCGAGTTTCCTCGCCGCCGCCTCGAAATCCGGGACGGCCGTGGCTCGCGACGCGACCGCGATGTCGCACATCGGCACGTCGGACCAGTCCTCGTCCCAGGCCCGCAGGATGGCCGAGGCGTTCGTCAGGCCGCGGGCAGCGGCCTGACCGGCAAACGCCGCGAGCATGCCGGGGCTGTAGTCCAGGCCGTAGACGTGCGCGAGGCGCGGGGCGAGCGTCAGGCTGATGGTCCCCGGCCCGCACCCGACGTCCAGGAGCGTGTCGCAGCCGGTCAGGTCCACGCAGGCGGTGAACGCGCGCGTGTACGCGGACTCGAACGTCCGCGTGCCCATGGCCGGCGCGCGGCGGTCCCAGTCGGAGGCCTCCCGCCGGGGACGGGCGTTGCGCCCGACGTGATCCCGGTAGCGCTGCGCGAAATCGATGTCCGAGAGGCTCATGGTGTGTTCCGCGCGTGCCGCGCACCCCCGGGTCGCGCTTGCGTCCGCGCCGCGACGGGCCGCCATCCGGCCGAGCGTAGCACGAAGTGAACGATCGTGCTACCATCCGGCGCGATGCACCTCGACACCGGAGCGTCGCGGCCGGTCGAGGTTCCCGCGGGCCGAAATCTGGCGTGGCTCGGGGCGCTCTCGGCACTCCTGCTGGCCACCATGCTCGCGGCGGTGGTCATCGGCACGTACCGCATCTCGATCGCCGACGTCGTGAGGACCGTTACCGGGCGCCCGGGTCCCGGGGGCTTCGGCGACGAGGTCGCGGCCGCCGTGCTCTGGAACCTCAGGATTCCCCGCGTCCTGCTGGCCGCCCTGGTCGGCGCGGCGCTGGCCTCGTCGGGCGCGGTATTTCAGGCATCGTTCCGCAACCCGCTGGTCGAGCCCTACATCCTCGGCGTGTCGTCGGGCGCCGCGTTCGGGGCCGCGTTAGGGATGGTGGCGCCGCAGTTTCCGCTGTCGGTGCCGCTGGCCGCGTTTCTCGGGGCGATGGCCGCCGTCGGCCTCGTTCATCTGCTCGCCCGCTCACGAGGCGACGCCCCCATCGTCACGCTCGTCCTCTCAGGCCTCATCGTCGGATCGATGTTCGCGGCCGGCGTGTCGTTGCTGAAGTACCTGGCGAACGAAGCGGCCCTGCGGGACATCGTGTTCTGGCTGATGGGCGGGTTCTACTTCGCCGGTTGGCCCGATGTTGCGATGGTCGTGCCGGTCGTGGTGGCGGCGGCTGTCGTCATGGTCGGGGGAGGCTGGCGTCTGAACGTCCTGTCCGTGGGTGACCACGAGGCGGAAACGCTCGGGATCCACCCGAGGCGTACGCGGCGCGTGCTGCTCGGCGCGGCGACGCTGGCCACCGCCGTGTCGGTGTCAGTTGTTGGCATCGTGCCCTGGATCGGCCTCATGACGCCGCATGCCGTCCGCATGCTGGTGGGGCCCGACAACCGGATCGTCGTCCCCGGGTCAGCGCTCCTCGGCGCCATCTTCCTGCTGGCCTGCGACACAGCCGCACGCTCGCTCACCTCGTCGGAAATCCCGGTCGGCATCATCACCGCCATTGCCGGCGGTCCGTTCCTCGCCTACCTCGTGCGCCAGCGCACGTCGGGGCTCTTCGGATAACCGCATGCTTCGGGTCCGGAACCTCCGGTTCTCGTACGGGTCGCTGCCGGTGCTGCGTGGGGTCTCGCTCGAGACGATCATCGGCGAGGTGTGCGGCCTGTTCGGGCCGAACGGCTGCGGCAAGACGACGCTCTTCCGGTGCTGCCTCGGTCTGCTCAAGGGAAACGCGGACACGCTGACTGTGGGCGGGCACGCGATCGGGTCGCTGCCGCCCGCGCAGCGCGCCCGGCTGATGGCCTACGTGCCGCAGGAGCACAAGCCCCCGTTCCCGCTGCTCGTGCGGGACGTGGTCATGCTCGGCCGCACGCCCTACCTGGGGCTGCTCGGGCGGCCGGCGCCCGCCGACTGGCAAATCGTGCACGACACGCTGGAGTGGATCGGGCTTCTGGACCTGGCCGCGCGGCCGTACGACCGGCTGTCCGGCGGGCAGCGTCAGCTCGTCCTCATTGCCCGCGCGGTGGCACAGCGCACGCCCCTCGTCCTGCTCGACGAGCCGGCGTCGGGCCTGGACTTCCACAACCAGGTGCGAATCTGGTCGGTACTGCGGAGCCTGGCCCGGTCAGGCGCCTCGGTCCTGTGCTGCAGCCACGACCCGAACCACGTGGCCTGGTTCTGCGATCGCGCCGTCGTGATGAAGTCCGGCTCGGTCGTGGCGCAGGGGACGCCGGCAGAGGCGCTGGGCGCGGGGACGCTCGAGGATCTCTACCCGGGCGCATGCACGCTGGCGCACATGAACGGCGCACCCGTGATCCTCCCCAGAGCGGTGGCCGGTCCGGCCGGACGGGGGCAGCCATGACATCCGAGCGGCGACGGCCCTGCCTTGTCCTGGCCGCCCTCGCCCTCGTGTGCGGAGGGTGCGCGCCGCAGGGTACGCGGACCGAAGAGCGCACGGGAGCACCTGCCGGCACAACTCCGGCGGTCACGCGCGTCGTGCACGACATGCGCGGCGTGGCTGTCGAGGTTCCCGCCGCGCTTACGCGGGTCGCGACGATCAACGACGGCTTCGTCGAATCGGTGATGACGCGCCTGGGCGCGATCAGGGCGCTCGTGGCCGTCGGATCGTCCGCCCAGCAGCGCGCCTGGGAATATTCGTATCCCACGGGCGACGGCCGGAGTTTCTCCATCACCAACGGGATGGGCACGATGCGTGCGCTGCACCCCTGGATGGCCGGCCTGCCCTGCGCGAGCGTCACCAGCGGCGACGCGATCAACTACGAGACCCTCGCCGCCGCGCGGCCGCAGGTGGTCGTGTTGAGGGCCGGAGACTGCACGGTCGGCACGGCTCCCGAGGTGGTGGCGCGGATCGTGGACGTGCTCCAGGCGATGGGCATCCCGGTGGTCGTGATTCGCTCTCCCACCGACCACCGCGGGGAGGGACTCCACACGCTCCGCAGGGAGATCGCGGTGCTGGGGCGCCTGTTCGTGAACGAGCGCGAGGCTGCGGCGCTCGCGAGGGAACTGGAAGACGCCGAGGCGGAGGTGCGAACCCGGCTGGCCGGCATCACGGCGGCCGAGGCGCCGCGCGTGCTCTATCTCGGCCTGGCGTCCGGCGCCCGTTTGGCTGGCGGCGCCGCGTACGTCTGGGGCACGGACACGGCCGAGTCATGGATGATCGAGCGCATCGTCGGCGCGCGCAACGCCTACCGCGGCCCGGGTGCCCGGGTGCTGCTCAATGCCGAACAGATCCTCGCGCTCGACCCCGATGTGATCTTCCTGCCGACATCGACGGGCTACCACCCGCCTCGCGAGCTGGCCGAGGCGCCCCGCTTCCGGGAACTGCAGCGGCTTCGCGCCGTTCGCGAGCGGCGGGTGTACGCGCTGCCGTGGTCGCCGATGAACTGCGCCCGCCGCCTCGAGTACCCGCTCGATCTGCTGATCATGGCGAAGGGGGCCTACCCTCAACGGTTTCGAGACCTGGCCGTTCACGAATGGGCGCTGGCGTTCTACCGCCGCACGTACCTGGTCGATGCGCAGCAGGCGCTGGCGCTCAGGCGTGCCCAGTGGCTGGACTGGACCGTTGAAACCGGATTCTGACGCCCTGAATCATCTTCCCCTCTCCTGGGCCGGGGTCAGGGTATGATGCGCCGGTCGGCCGTCGGGCCGGGACATCGTTCGCCGTTATGGACTACGCCTCGTCTGCATTGGGATCGGGCAATTTCTGGTTCGCATTCGGGTTGACGCTGCTCGCCGGCCTCGCGACCGGCGTGGGCAGCGCGCTGGCTTTCTTCGCGAAACGCACCAACCTGCGCTTGCTCGCGCAGTCGCTTGCCTTCTCCGCGGGCGTGATGCTCTACGTGTCGTTTGTCGAAATCCTGCCGAAGGCGTCAGGCGATCTCGCCAAGCACTTCGGCGCCGCCGCGTCAGGGTGGCTGGCGAATGTCGGGTTCTTCGGCGGCATCCTGGCCATGGCGGCCATCGACGTCCTGGTGCCAAGCGCCGACAACCCGCACGAATTGCGGTCGGACACGGACCTTGACGCGCTCAAGATCCGGCGCGGGGACCTCGCTGCCGACCCCGGCGAACGGATGCACCTCAGCCGGCTGGGATTCTTCACGGCGGCGGCGATTGCGATCCACAACTTCCCGGAAGGCGTGGCCACGTTCCTGGCCGCGTTGGACGATCCCCGGACCGGTGTGGCCATCGCCCTTGCCGTGGCGCTGCACAACATCCCCGAAGGCATCAGCGTGTCGGTGCCGATCTTCTACGCGACGGGGCGCCGCGGCCGCGCGTTTGCCTACTCGTTCCTGTCCGGCCTGTCGGAGCCGCTTGGCGGGCTTGCCGCCGCGCTCGCGATGCACTGGTTCCTGCCGACCTATACCATGGGGTTCGTGTTCGCTGCCGTGGCCGGCATCATGGTCTACATCTCAATCGACGAACTGCTGCCGACCGCCCATCGGTACGGCCACAGCCACGAGGTCCTGGCCTGCATCGCCGGCGGGATGGGCCTGATGGCGGTCAGCCTGCTGTTGCTGCAATAGCCGCCGCCGTGCGGGGCTCGCGCAGATGGTGGCACTCAAGTTCCTGCCCGCAAGGCTCGCCGCCGCCTGGGGCGCGCTCGCCGCCGGCGCCGCGCTCCTCGTGGCGTTCGCGGGATCCGGGAAACTCATCGGCCACGTGCCGCTCCCCAAGGAGCCGGCCGTGCTTGTCGCCGAGGCGAAAGCGATTCTCCGGTCCGCGTGGCAGAGCAGCGCGCCCGCAGACGAGGCTTGGGGCTTCCGAAGCAACGGGCGTTACCTCGAGTTCCTCGATGACGAGCCCGACACCGAGGGGCGGCTGGCCGAACTCGAAACCGTGCCGCCCGAGCAGGAATCAGAGGCATCCTCGCCGGCCGCGCCGGCGCCGGTCTGGGACGAGCTTCTCGCGGCGGCGGGCTTGGCGAAGGCGGGTCTTGTCGAGGTTCCGTCTTGTTCCTGGGGTCTCCGACGACCGCTCACCTCGGCGAATGGTACGCGGGTGCCACAATCGCGACCCTTGTGGTACCCGCCGCGATGGCCGGCTACGGCTTCTTCACATCGCTCGGGGGACGCTCCCCCTTCGGCGAGGGGCTGCTCCGGGAGTGAATCGGGGAGGCCGTTCTCTCGTCTGCCTCAGAAGCGGAAGATCACGCCGGCTGCGGCGTAGTGCACCGCCGCAAAGGTATAGACCTCGTCATTGTCGGCGCCGCCCTCGAGGAAGCGGTAGCCGGCTTTGATCGACCAGTTCCTGCCGGCGTCGACGACGATGCCTGCGAAGAGATCCTCGGCGCGGCCCTGGGGCGCGGCCAGGGCATCACCCTCGAACAGGAACGTCGCGCGACTGCCCAGCCGGCGCTCGAACTTGAAGTTGATGAGAGGCACGGCGCCCAGGTCGGTCTTCTCGGCCGTCGTCCCGCCCGACTCCAATCGGATGACGGCGTCCCGCACTTTCACGGACACGCCAACGCCGAGCATCCAGTTGTCCTTCCGCCACGGCTCGTAGCGGTACGTCACCCGGTACGAGTTGAACGTCCACGTGCCGTCCACGGGCACACCCGGACGGAAGGTGGCGCCGGCAAAATCCACGGGTTCTCTGAACGTGCCCGACGAATTGATCGTCAGGGGCGCGATGAGTGCCGACAAGACGTGTTTCGGCGCGAAGCGGAAGTCAGCGCGCACCCGCCAGAAGTACTCGGTGTCTGACTTCAGGTCGTCGGTCATCGAGAACCGGGTGCCCGTGCTGCCCGGAATGGCCACGTCGTTGTAACCGGAGATGGCTGCGCCGTTCTCGACATCGATACGCCAGCGATCCTGGGCGTCCACGGCGCGAGCGGCGGCGACGATGGCCAGGAAAGCCAGCAGGATTGAGGTGACTTGTGGGCGCATCAGTTCCGCTCCATGGAACCGCAGCGCATCCGCTGCGAGTGTCATCCTATGACGTTCCAGTTCGCCGCGACGATTCCGAACCTCAGCGGAGGGCCTCGTGGCTCCGTGGCTGACGCGCACGCCGCTCACCGGCGGACCGGCCTTGTCGGAAGGCCGGCGCATCAGGGGCGCGCGGCCGCCTCGAACAGGGCGTCGCATTCGGCTTCCAGCACACCGCCCGTGATTCGGCAGCCCGATACGTCCGAGCGCCGCACCACTTCCTCGGCCGCGATGTCGATCTGGCGCCATCCCAGGCGGATGAGCGTTCGAATCGAGGTGCCGAAGATCACCTCCGGAATGCCCGCCCACAGGATCGCGCCCTGGCACATGCAGCAGGGTTCAGCGGTGGTGTAGAGCCTGAGGCCCGACCAGTCGATGCCGGGACGGCCGGAGGCGCAGCGGTTGATGGCGTCGATCTCGCCGTGCCAGGATGGGTTCTCCCGCCAGCGGTTGACGCCCTCGGCGACGACCTCGCCCGTGGAGGCGTCCACCAGCAGCGCGCCGAACGGCGCATGAGGGCTGCGGCGGGCCGCGGCGATCGCCAGCCGCATGAAGTCTTCGTGCATCGCGTGTCTCCCGTTTCGCGCAACCCGGCTTCAGGTAGCCGGCGCCCGGGCGGCCCCTACGACTCCTGGCGATCAGCCGAGTTCGACCGTTTTTCCCGTCCGCACCGACTCGTCCGCGGCCAGCACGATGCGCAGGCTGCTCACCGCGTCTGCCATGTGCTCCGAGAGATCGAGGTCCCCGGCAATCGCCCGGTGGAAGAACCGCTGCTCGCGCGCGCACAATTCCTGGTGATCCGGTTCGTCGGTCAGGTCGATGACCTCGTCGGGCCGCTCGAAGCTGCCATCGGCCTTGAGCGCGCTATGGTGCAGCAGGAGCGACTCGGTCTTCGTGTGCGAGTCGATGTCCGACGACTTCTTCTCGACGCCCGCGCGCTTCTCGACGATGCTGACGCACCCGCGGGGCCCGACCACGTCCTTCACGAAGTACGCGGTCTCGCTCATCATCGGCCCCCAGCCGGCCTCGTACCAGCCCACAGACCCGTCCGCGAACGAGACCTGCAGCTGCCCGTAGTTATACATGCCCTCCGGGATGTCGTCGGCCAGCCTGGCGCCGATCGCACTGACTCGCACGGGGCGCGAACGCGTCATCAGGCACATCACGTCGACGTAATGCACCCCGCAGTCGACAATCGGCGACATGGACTTCAGGAGGTTCCGGTGCGTGGCCCACTGCGGGCCGGCGCTCTGCTGGTTCAGGTTCATCCGCATCACGAGCGGCGTGCCGAGCGACCGGGCCAGCTCGACGAACTTCAGCCAGGACGGATGGTGCCTGAGGATATAGCCGACCACCAGCTTGCGCCCTGCCCGCGTGGCCTCGGCCACGACCGACTCGGCCTCCGCCACGCTGGTCGCCAGAGGTTTTTCGACGAACACGTGACAGCCGGCGGCGAACGCGCGCAGCGTCAGAGCGGCGTGCGTGTCGGGATAGGTGCAGACGGCCACGCAGTCCGGCCGCGTCGCCTCCAGCGCCCGGTCGTAGTCGTCGAACTCGGCGACGCCGCCGACATCGGCCGCCAGCGCGTGCCTCGGACCCGCGGCACGATCGACAACGCCGGCCAGCTCGAACCCGGGATCGGCGTGGTATGCCCTGGCGTGCGACGATCCCATGTTGCCGCATCCCACGACCAGGACCTTCAACGCTGTGCTCATCGGTTCACCCCGTGTTATCACTCCGGGCGCGTGGGCCCGATTCTACCGCGCGGACCGTCACGGCCGATCCAGGATCTCGGCGGCCGTCCGGCCGTGGCGCGCGGCCTTGGCGGCCTGCTGGATGGCGCGGCGCAGCGCACTGATGCGGCGAAGCGCCACCTCCATGTCGGCCAGGCGCGCCGCGCCGGACGCGCCTGCGGCCAGCAATTCAGCCTTCAGCGGTTCATAGGCCTGCTCCACCGCGCTCGCCGCGGCGTCGAGCGCCGCGGCGGCGGGTGCCGGCGCCAGGGGATCGCAGAGCGCAATGAGCGCCCCGGCACGCTCCGCGAACGCCGATTGCGCCTCGGCAAGGGCGCGGCTGGTGCCTGCCGGCACCATCGGCAGCGCCGCCGCCGCACGCGCCTGCTCGGCCGTCGTCTCGTGGTAGCGCTGCACGCGCAGCACGGTCGCCAGGCGCCTGCTGGCGCCCGGGGACATCGCGTTGCGGTTCATGCGCTCCACGAAGGCTGCGACCGCCCCGTCGAGTTTCTCGATGACGATCTGATCTCGCGCAAGAGCCTGAGCGTCCGCGCCGGCGAGCGCGGCCCGGAGCATGCGTTGCGCGACCTGCCCCATGCGCTGAATCTCCAGGCCGAGCGCGTCGAGAGCGAGCGAGGGCACAGCCAGGACGTTGTGGTCGAGGTGCCGGGGCCGCGCCTCGTCCTCCTCGTGCGCGCGAAAACGCTGCTCCAGCCAACGGGTCAGCCTGCCGGCGATCGGCCACATCAGCGCGATGCCCAGCACGTTGAACGTGGTGTGGAACAGGGCGAGCTTGGCCGCGGGGTCCGACGGGAGGCCGAGAGATTCGCGAGCCGTGGCAATCGCACCGATGAGCCACGGCAGCAGAGCCAGGGCGACGAGGCCGGTGAGTCCGTTGAAGATGACGTGCGCGGCGGCGGCGCGGCGCGCGTTGGGCGTGGCGCCGATTGCCGCCAGCAGCGCCGTGACGGTGGTCCCGACGTTCGCCCCGATGACGACGCCGGCCGCGCTCTGCGGCGTGAGCAGGCCTCCCTGGGCCGCGGTGATCGCCATCGCGATCGACGCGCTCGACGATTGCACCAGAACCGTCATCAGCGCGCCGACACCGACCTGGGCGGCCACCGCGAGCGCGCCTTCGCCCTGCGGCAGCGTGACCTGTGCGGCCAGGCCGGTGAACGATTCCTGCAGCATCGAGATGCCGAGGAACAGAAGGCCGAAGCCGGCCACCGTCGTGCCGATCGCGCCGCGCCGGCGGCCCGAACCGGTCAAACGCAGGACCACCCCGATGCCGACCATGGGCAGGGCCAGGGCCTCGATCTTGAACTTGAGGCCGACCAGCGCCACAATCCAGCCGGTCATCGTCGTGCCGACGTTGGCGCCGAACAGCACCCACAGCGCCGGCCCGAGCGACAGCAGGCCGGCGTTGACGAAGCCGATCGTCGCCACCGTCACGGCGCTCGATGACTGCACCAGCGCCGTCACCAGCACGCCGGACCCGAGCGCGTGCCACCGCGTCCGGGTGGCGCCGGACAGTACGTGCTCCAGCGCGGGGCCTGCGGCAAGCTTCAGCCCGTCGGTCATCATCGACATGCCGAGCAGGAACAGGCCGAGCCCGCCGGCGAGAACGGTTGCAGCAGAGAGATCGGGCATGGTCGGGCCGCCGCTATTGTAGTTGAAGGGGCGAAGACTCCCAGCGGGCGGCGCCGGACATTCCGCGCGCCGCCCGGAGCCCCAGGGGCTAGAATGGCGGTCTCGGAGGCCCGCCATGATGCCATCGAAGCCGCTGCTCGTCGCCGTCCTCCTGTCCGTCCTCGGCATGCCCGCTCCCGTGCCGCCGTTCCATGCCGCCTCGGCTGCTGGCCAGGCTCCGCCGCCGCCGTTGGCGCAGGCGCCCGCCGACGTCGTGTTCCGCAACGGGGACGTCTACACGATGGATCCCCGGCACCCGTGGGCGCGGGGCGCCGCCGTCCGGGGAGGGCTCATCGTCGCCGTGGCCGAGAGCGACGCGGCGCCAGCCGGCGTTGTCGGACCAAAGACGCGGGTCATCGACCTCGGGGGCCGGATGCTGCTGCCCGGCTTCATCGACGGCCATACGCACTTCAACCAGGCCGGTGCCCTGGTCATCGACATCAACCTGATGACGGTGGCTGGCGACGAAGGCCTCGCGAACGAGGTCGCCCGTGTCGTCAGGGTCGTCGGTCCCGGCGAGTGGATCACTGGCGGCCTGTGGGGGGCCTATGAGCAGTGGGCCCTCGGCGCCGAGAAGAGCGGCTCGGGCCGGGCGGGCCGCTGGCTGCCAGACCGGAAGACCATTGACGCGCTGACGCCCGACAACCCCTGCCTGCTGAGCAGCTTCGACAGCAAGCTGTTCCTCGCCAACACGGCGGCGTTGCAAGCCGCGGGCCTGGAGCGGGAGGCCGTCGATGGCTTGACTGTGGACGCCGCCGGGCGCGTGACCGGTCTTGTCGCAGGGGGGTCCCCCGCCCATCAGCGCCTCCGGGCCGCCGTGAGGCCGAAGTCCGCCGAGCGGCTCCTCCGCGAGAACCGCGCCGCGCTCGCCAAGCTCGCCGAGTCGGGAATCGTCGAGATTCACGACATCACGGACGCAGCGCAGGCCGACCGCTTCGTGCGTCTGCAGCAGGAGGGCGCGTTGACGTGCCGCGTGTGGATGCGGCCAGACCTGTCGCGCGGCGCCGAGTTGCGCGACAAGGGGCTCACGATGGGCGTGCATCCTGTGTCACGTCAGCCGGACCGCTTCCTCCGCTACGGGGCGCTCAAAGGCTACATCGACGGAATCATGGGCACATACGGTGCGCTGTTCTTCGAGCCCTACGCCGACCAGCCCGGGAACTACGGCCACTACCGGCCGCACACGAGCGACGACGCGAAGCTCCTCGTCCCGAACATGGAGAAGATGTACGGGCTCATCAAGACCGGGTACGCCGCCGGTTTCGTCTCGAACGTCCACGCGATCGGCGACAAGGGCACCGCATTGATGCTCGACACGTACGAGCGGCTCATGAAGGACCTCGGCCGCGACCTCGAAGGCTTCCGGGTCATTCACGCGCAGGTCATCCGGCCGCAGGACTTTGGCCGGTTCAAGGCGCTGCACGTCATCGCGGAGGTGAACCCGTACCACATCTCCGATGACATGCGGTGGATGGAGGAGCGGATCGGCAGCGAACGGTGCAAAGGGGCCTACGCCTTCAAGTCGCTGCTCGACAACGGTGCGATGCTCTCGTTCGGGTCCGACTGGCCGGGCACGTCCGCCGCCGAATACCACATGCACCCGAAGTACCTCCTGCACGCGGCCGTGAACCGAACGACGCTGAAAGGCGCGCCGGAGGGGGGATGGTTCCCCGAGCAGAAGATCAGCGTTGCCGCCGCGCTCCAGGCCTACACCATTAACAATGCCGTGGCCGCCTTCGACGGCGACACCCGGGGCTCGATTACGGTCGGCAAACTGGCGGACCTCGTGGTCGTCGACCGCAACCTGCTGAAGATCGATCCGCGTGAACTTCTGGACATGAACGTGGATCTGACGATGGTGAACGGCCGCATCGTCTACGAGCGGCAGCGACGATGAGCGGAACTGCCACAGGGCCCTCCCTGAACCTGCCGGAATTCCGGCAGAGCCCATGGCGCGTGAGGTCGACTCTCGACGATCTCGTCAATTTCAGTGCTGACACCGCTTTGTGCCGGCATCGGATCGATTCTTGCTAGACTTGAGGCTGATGGGCCGAATGCTCTCCATCTGCCGGCTCGCTCTGACGCTCTCGCTGGGTGCGGCAGGCATCGCTCTGGCCGCCTTCCATGCCTGGCTGCTCGTATGGAGGCTGGCGGAAGGGCAAATCGCCGAACCCGTCATTGCCCTTCGCTGGATGCTCGCCGGAGCGCTGGTGATGGCCCTCGCCGCCCTGCGTCGGGCGGGGATTCCCCTCCTGCTCAGCCGGCGTGGCACGATTGTCTGGATCCTGGTGGCGCTGCTGCACGCGCACATGAGCGGAGGACCGGTTGTCCATGCTGCTGACGCCAGGAGTACGGCGGCGCTGCTCGTCGTGCTGCCCGCTGCGGCAACCGGCATCGTCGCTACGGCCCTGCTGCTGACGGCCGGAGCTGGCGTTCGACGCGGGAGGCGCGTCGCCATCCCCCTCCGCCCGCTGTGGGCGCTGAGCTGCCGGCAGGCGCCTCCGCCTGCCCACGGGTTCGGCCCCGCGCTCCCCGCCCGCGCACCCCCGCTGCCCATCGTCTAACCCTCACTCGACAGCCTGTGGCGCCGCGCGCCCGGAGAACGGCGCGTCACCCGCCACGTCCCATTCGTCGTATCCTGCGGTCTCGGGCCTGGCGCGGCATGACGCACCGCGGCCGGTGATGCCGGCGGGAGAGGGCCCGGCTCCCCGCGCGGGGGGAGACACGTTGCCCAGTCGCGGCAAGGGCAAGGAGCATCCGTGGAAATCGCACTTCGATTGATCACGACCGTGCTGCCGATGATCTATCTGCTGTCGGTCGCGGCGTACGTGGCCGACTTCGTCGCCTTCAACCCGCGGGCGGCTCGCGCGGGGCGGCGACTGCTGACTGCGGCGCTTGGCACGCATGCCGTGCAACTCGGCCTTGCCGCGGCCCTGTACCGCCACGTGCCGCTGGCGTCCCGCGAGGAAGTGATGGGCACGGTGGCCTTCGCGATCGGCGTCGTGTACCTGCTCGTGGAACGCCGCACGCAGGTCGGCCGGACCGGCGCGTTCGTCGTGGGTGTCGCGTTCGCGCTGCAGACGGTCTCGTCCGCGTTCGTCGAGCCGGTCACACGGTTTCCGGACGTCCTGCGCAGCCCGCTGTTCGCCGTCCACGCCGGATCGGCGGTGGCGGGGTACGCGGCGTTCGGCCTCTCGGCGGTGTACGGCATCCTGTCGCTGCTGCTGCATCGCGCACTCAAGCGGCGGAGTTTTGGCATCGTCTTCGACCGGCTGCCCTCGCTCGACGTGCTGACGCGCATGAGCCTGAGCGCCGCGGCCGTCGGCGCGCTCTTCCTGGGTGCGGCGATCGCGCTCGGCATGGTCTGGGCAAGCTGGGAGTTCCCGGGATTCCTCACCGACCCGAAAGTCGTGATGACGGTGGCCGTCTGGCTGGCGTACGTGGCGGTGCTCTTCGCCCATTACCGGCTGCACTGGAGCCGCCGGAGGGCGATCGGGCTCTCGCTGGTGGCCTTCGTCCTGCTGATTGCCTCGGCACTCGCCACGGTCTTCGGGCTGCCGTCGTTCCACACGTTCGCGTGAGGGCGCCATGGATCTGGTACTGATCGGAGTGAACCACCGGACGGCGGACGCCGCTGCGCGGGCGGCGATGGCGCTCGATGCCGAGGGCCGGCAGCGCATCCTCGCGCGCATCCGCGCGGAGGGCGTGCTGCGCGAGGCGGCCATCCTCTCGACGTGCAACCGGACGGAGTTCTACGGCGTCGCCGATGACGGCGACGAAGGAAGGTCCTACCTCCAGACGCTCGTCGCCGGGTACTCGCAGGTGCGGATCGACGCGGGCACGTGCGGCTTCGTGATGGACACGGCCGGTGCCGCACTGCACCTGCACCGCGTCGCGGCCGGGCTCGATTCGATGATGCTCGGCGAGCCGCAGATCATGGGCCAGGTGCGGGAGGCGCACGCGGCGGCACGCAACGCCGGCTCGCTCGGGGCGATGCTGGACCGGTTGTGGAACGGCGCGCTCCACGCCGGCAAGCGCGCCAGGGCCGAGACGGGCATCACGGCGGGTGCCGTCTCGGTGGCGTCGGCGGCCGTCGCCCTGGCCGAGCGCGTATTCGGGAGCCTCGCCGGCCGCGACGTGCTCATCGTCGGCGCCGGAGCAACCGGCCGCCTGGCCGCCCGGCACTTCGCCGAGCGCGACGTGCGGTCCATCATCGTGGCCAACCGGTCGATCGGACGCGCCGGGCAGGTTGCCGCCGAGTGCCGCGGCCGCGCCATCGGCCTGGACGGCGTGGCCGGGGCGCTCATGACCTGTGACGTGGTGGTCAGCGCGACAAGCGCGCCGGGCCTCGTGATCACCGCCGACATGATCGCGGCGAGTGCCGGCGCGCGCCCGGACAGCCCGCTCCTGTTGGTGGACATCGCCATGCCCCCCGACATCGACCCTGGCGCGGGACGCTACGAGAACGTCTACCTCTACCCGATCGACGCGCTGCAGACGATGGTCGACCAGAACCTCTCGAAGCGGCAGCGTGAAGTGCCGCGCGCCGAAGCCATCGTGCACGACGAGTGCGACCGCTTTCTCGCATGGGCGCGCGGGCGGGGGGCCGCGCCGGTGGTCCGTGAGCTGCGCGAGCACTTCGAGCGGGTGCGGGCCGACGAGGTGAGCCGGAGCCTGGGGCACTTCAGCGACGCGGACCGCGAGCACGTGGACCGTCTCACGCGATCCATCGTCAACCGCCTGCTCCATATACCGACGGCGAGGCTGAAGACGCTCGACCCGGCTTCCCAGGGCGGTGCGATGAGCCTCGCGGCGGTTCGAAACGTCTTCGCCCTCCAGGAACCCGGTCACAACGGGGAGTCGGACCATGGCTGCTGAGCAACGGACACTTCGCCTCGGCACCCGCGGGAGCGCCCTGGCCCTGTGGCAGGCCGACGAGGTCAGCCGGCGGCTCCGGCAGGAATGGCCGGACCTCCGACTGGAACGCATCGTCATCCGGACGCTGGGCGACCGGAACCAGACGGCGCGTCCGGCCGATCTCGGCGAGATCGGCCTCTTCACCAAGGAACTCGAGCAGGCCCTGCTGCGCGGGGAGGTCGATATCGCCGTGCACAGCCTGAAGGACCTCCCGACGGCCGCGAGCGACGGACTCGCCGTCGTGGCGCTCCTCGAGCGGGAGGACCCGCGGGACGCGCTCATCGGGCCGCGCGGACTGACCCTCGAAACGCTGCCGGCGGGCGCGCGCATCGGCACCTCGTCGCTCAGGCGCCGCGCGCAGGTGCTCCATCGGCGGCCCGACGTCAGCGTCGTCGACCTGCGCGGCAACGTGCCGACGCGCCTGGACAAACTCGACCGGGGCGACTACGACGCGCTCGTGATGGCGCTGGCGGGCCTGAAGCGTCTCGGCCTCGCGGACCGGGTCACACAGGTCTTCGATCCCGGCGACCTCCTGTCGGCCCCCGGCCAGGGCGCTGTCGCCGTACAGGTCCGTTCCGATGATGACGACGCGAGGTCGGCGTGCCGCCGTCTCGACCACCTGCCGACGCGCGTGACCACGGCTGCCGAGCGAGCGCTGCTGGCCACGCTCGAGGCTGGCTGCCATGCGCCTGTCGGCGCGCTGGCCCGTTGGGACGGTGCCTTCATGGACCTTCAGGCGCTCGTTGCGCAGTCGGACGGTGGCGCGATCGAGCGCAGGAACGATCGTCGGCCGGTCGCGTCGGAGAACGAGGGCCGCGCGTTCGGCGCCGCCGTTGCCGGCGAACTGCTATCGAGCGGTGTGGCGCGGTTGCTCGTCAGGCGTCCGCCTGCCGGCGCGACCGGGCTCGACGCGGCGGGGCAGAAATGACGCCCCCGCACCGTCGCCCGGTCGTGGTCGTCACGCGCGCCGACGCCCCCGAGGGGCCATTTGTGGGCCGTCTTGCGGCGGCTGGCATCGACGTCGAGTGGCTGCCCGCCATCTCGGTGCTGCCGCCGGAAGACCCGGGACCGCTCGACGAGGCCGTCGCCCTGGTGGCGGGCTTCGACTGGGTCGTCTTCACGAGCGTTCACGCCGTGGATGCCGTCGTCAGCCATCCAGGCTGGCGCGCCGCGTGGCCCGGTGCGGATGCGTCGAGACCGCGGCTGGCCGCCATCGGCCCCGCGACCGCCGCCCGGCTGGCGGAGCGCGGCTATGCCCCGGCCCTTGAAGCCGCCGACGCCGGCGGGGAAGGCCTGGCGTCGGCGCTTCTTGCCGCCAGCGGCGGCCGCCTGCATGGCGTCAGCGTGCTGTGGCCGTGTTCCAGCATCGCGCGGCGCACGTTCGCCGACGAGGTCGCGTCACGGGGCGCCGCGCTCTCCGAGGTGGTGGCCTATCGCACGGTGCCCGCCTCGACCGCCCTGGCCGCCGGTGTCTTTCGCCGCCTCGGCGCGCACGAGATCGACGCCGTGGCCTTTTTCTCGCCTTCTGCCGCAAGCAGCCTCGCGGCTGCCGCGGCCGGCGGTACACTTGCCGCGCTGGCCGGCCGGACGCTCGTGGCCAGCATCGGCCCCGCCACCAGCGCGGCGCTTCGTTCTCTGGGCGCGCCTCCAGACCTCGAGGCGCACCCGCATACAGCCGAGGCGATGGCGGCCGGTCTGGCCCAGCGCCTGTCTTGATTGAAGGAGGCTCCATGCCGTTCCCGGTTCATCGTCCACGGCGGCTCAGGCGGACAGAGACGATCCGCCGCATGGTTCGCGAGACGTCGCTCGAACCATCCGATTTCATTGCGCCGCTCTTTGTCTGCGACGGCGATGGCGTCCGGCGCGAGATCGCGGCCATGCCCGGCTGCTACCAGTTGAGCGTCGACATGCTGCTTGCCGAGTGCCGTGAAATTGCCGCGGCGGGCGTTGCCGGCGTCATCCTGTTCGGCATCCCGTCCGCGAAGGACGCGGAGGGGAGCGGCGCCTGCGACCACGAGGGGCCCGTCGCGCGCGCGCTCAGTGCGCTGCGGAGCGAGTTCCCCGACCTGTCGTTGTGGGCCGATGTGTGCCTCTGCGAGTACACGGACCATGGGCACTGCGGCCCCGTCGCGGCCGGGCCGGACGGGCGGCTGGAGGTGGACAACGACCGCACGCTGCCGCTGCTGGCCAGGGCGGCGGTGGTGTACGCGCAGGCCGGCGCCGATGTCGTCGCGCCGTCGGACATGATGGACGGGCGCGTTGGCGCGATCCGCCGGGCGCTCGACGAGGCCGGCCGCACGGACGTGGTCATCGTGTCCTACGCCGCGAAGTACGCGTCGGGCTTCTATGGCCCGTTCCGCGAGGCGGCAGGGTCGGCGCCGGCTTTCGGCGACCGGCGCGGCTACCAGATGGATCCGGCCAATGCGCTCGAGGCCCTGCGCGAAGTGCGCACCGACCTCGACGAGGGCGCCGACATCGTCATGGTGAAGCCCGCCCTCGCGTATCTCGACATCGTGCAGCGGGTGAAGTCGGAGTTCCGCGTTCCGGTGGCCGCCTACAACGTGTCCGGCGAGTACGCGATGGTGAAAGCCGCCGCGCGGCTCGGATGGATTGACGAATCCCGCGTCATGATGGAGTCGCTGCTCTCGATCCGGCGGGCCGGCGCCGACATCATCCTGACCTACTTCGCCAGGGATGCTGCACGACTGCTTGGCTGACGCAGGGACACCGCCATGACCACACCGATTCCCGATTCCGTTGAGCGCGCCGAGAGCCGGCGCCTGTTCGCCAGGGCCAGGGTCCTGTTTCCCGGCGGCGTGAACTCGCCCGTGCGGGCGTTCCGCGGCGTGGGCGGCGAGCCCGTCTTCATCGCCAGCGCCTCGGGCGCGCGCATCACGGACGAGGACGGCCGGACCTACCTCGACTACATCGGCTCCTGGGGGCCGATGATTCTCGGCCACAGCCACCCGGCGATCGTGGGGGCCATCCGCGAGCAGGCGGGAAGAGGCACGTCCTTCGGCGCGCCCACCCGCCTCGAGATCGAGCTGGCCGACGCGGTGATGGCAGCCGTGCCGTCCGTCGAGCGCCTGCGCCTCGTCAACTCGGGGACGGAAGCCACGATGGCGGCGGTGCGCGTCGCGCGCGGCGCGACCGGCCGGTCGGCCATCGTCAAGTTCGAGGGGTGCTACCACGGCCATGCCGACACGTTCCTCATCAAGGCCGGGTCGGGCGCGGCGACCATGGGTGTGCCCGACAGCGCCGGCGTGCCGGCGGCCACGGCCGCGACAACGCTGACCGCGTCGTTCAACGATGTCGGCAGCGTCGAACGATGCTTCGACGCCGCGCCAGGCGGGGTGGCCGCCGTGATTGTCGAGCCAGTGGTCGGCAACATGGGCGTCGTGGCGCCGGCGACGGGTTTTCTCGAAGGGCTTCGCGAACTGACCACCGCGCGCGGCGCCGTGCTGATCTTCGACGAGGTGATGACGGGATTCCGCGTGGCGCACGGCGGCGCCCAGCAGCGCTACGGCGTCCAGCCGGATCTCACCACGTTCGGCAAGATCATCGGCGGCGGCCTGCCGGTAGGCGCGTATGGAGGGCGGCGCGACCTGATGGCCCTGGTCGCGCCCGAGGGGCCGGTCTATCAGGCCGGGACGCTCTCGGGCAACCCGCTGGCGATGGCGGCCGGCCGGGCCGCGCTCGCGGCCATCGCGGGCGATTCGTCCATCTACACGAGACTCGAGGGGCTCGGCGCCGCGCTCGAGGCGGCCCTGGCCGAGGTCATCGCCCGCCGCGGGTTTCCGTGCGGCGTGGCGCGCGTCGGCTCGATGTGGACCCTCTTCTTCCGCCAGGAGCCGGTGCGAAACTGGGCGGATGCCTCCGCGTGCGACACCGCGCGCTTCGCCGTCTTCTTCCACGAGATGCTTCGCCGCGGCGTGATGCTCGCGCCATCGCAGTTCGAGGCGAACTTCATTTCCGCCGCCCACACCGGCGCGGATATCGCCGAGACGGCAGCCTCTGCCGCCGCCGCCCTGGAGAGTGCCTGTGCCTGAGACGACCGCACCGCTGTTCCTGCGGGCCTGCCGCGGCGAGCGTACCGAACGCACGCCGACGTGGATCATGCGCCAGGCGGGCCGTTATCTGCCCGAGTACCGCGCCGTCCGGGAACGGTACGACTTTCTGACCACGTGCCGCGAGCCTGAATTGGCCTGCGAATTGACGATGCAGCCCATCCGGAGGCTCGGCGTCGACGCCGCCATCCTGTTTTCCGACATCCTGATCCCGGTCATCGCCATGGGCGCCGACGTGACGTTCTCTCCGGGACCGAATCTGGCGAGGCCCATCCGCACGCGCGGCGATGTCGACGCGCTTCGCGTGCCGGATCCCCGGGAGGACATGCCCTTCGTCCTGGAGGCCGTGCGGGCCATACGGGCCGAACTGCCGGCGGACGTGCCGCTCATCGGGTTTGCCGGGGCGCCGCTGACGCTCTCGGCGTACCTCGTCGAAGGAGGAGGCTCGAAGTCGCTGGCCGCACTGAAGGCGATGTTCTACAACGACCCTGACACGGCCGACCGGCTGATGGACTGCTGCGCGGCGACTGTCGCCGCGCACCTGGCCGAGCAGGCGATCGCGGGCGCCCAGGCCCTGATGCTGTTCGACACCTGGGCGGGCATGCTCTCGCCGGCCGACATCGACCGCTTCGCGCAGCCATATGCGCGCAAGGTGTTCGACCGTGTGCGCGCTTCGACCGCGGGTCTTCCCGAGCGGGTGCCCCTCATCTATTACGCCGGCAACGCGGCCGGCTGGTACGACCGATGTTCCGGCACCGGCGCGGATGTCATCGGGCTCGACTGGCGCTCCGACCTCGGACAGGCTCGCAAGGCGATGGGGCCGAATGTCGTCCTGCAGGGCAACCTGGACCCGGCGGTGCTGCTCGGCCCGTCCGCGCTCATCCGGGAACGCGCCGCCGCCACGCTCGCCTCGGCGCGTGTCGGCCAGGGCGAGGATCCGGGCACGTCCGGATCGTCCGGCCACATCTTCAACCTCGGACACGGCATTCTGCCCCCCACGCCCCCCGACCACGCCAGAGCGCTGGTGGACGCGGTACGGGAACTGTCCGCCCGGAGCCTGTGATGGAGCCGCCCGTCGTCCCGGCGCCGTCAGTCGTGACCGAATCCTTGCTGCTCACGCGAGACCGGCTGTTCGAATTGATCACGTCCTATGACCGGCCCGGGCCCCGATACACCTCGTACCCGACCGCCGTGGAGTTCCACGACGGCTTCCGCGACGCCGAGTACCGCGCGAGACTGGCCGCCGCGGCAGCCGACACGGGACACCCGCTGTCCCTGTACGTGCACCTGCCATTCTGCGAGGAACGTTGCACGTTCTGCGGCTGCATGGTGATCATCACGCGCAAGCGCGAGGTTGCCGTCCGCTACCTCGAGTACGTCGAGCGCGAACTCGAACTGCTCGGCGGCGCGCTGGGGGCCCGCCGCCGGCTGGCTCAGTATCACTGGGGCGGCGGCACGCCGACGTACCTCACGCCCGGGCAGATGGAGCGGCTGCACGCGGCCGTGCTCCGCCAGTTCGAGTTCGAGCCGGGCGCGGAAATGGCGATCGAGGTCGATCCCCGCGTCACCACGACGGCCCACCTCGACACGCTCAGGCGCCTGGGCTTCAACCGGCTGTCGCTCGGCGTGCAGGACTTCACGCCGGAGGTCCAGGCCGCGGTCAACCGGGTGCAGGGCGAGGACGAGACGAGGCGGATGTACGAGTACGCCCGCGCCGCCGGGTTCCAGTCCATCAACATCGACCTCATCTACGGCCTGCCTCTCCAGTCAGCCGGCTCGTTCGGCCGGTCCGTGGAGGCCGTCGTCGCCATGCGGCCCGACCGGCTCGCCGTCTACTCGTTCGCCCATGTCCCGTGGGTCCGCGGCAACCAGAAGGGCATCAACCCGGCGGAACTGCCCGACGCCCGGAGCAAGATCGGGCTCTTCCTCGAGGCGCGGGAACGCCTGCTCGCGGCGGGATATGTCCAGATTGGCATGGACCATTTCGCCCTGCCGGACGACGAGATGGCCCGGGCGGCCGCAACCGGTGTGCTCCACCGCAACTTCATGGGATACACCGTGAAGCCCGCGGCCGACATGCTCGGCATCGGCGTTTCCGCGATCGGCGACGTTGCCGGCGCCTTCGCGCAGAACACCAAGAAGCTCAGTACCTACTATGCCGAGCTTGATGCCGGCCGGTTCCCGGTTGAACGCGGCTTCGTGCTCGACGAGGACGATCTCGTGCGGCGGCATGTGATTACGCAGTTGATGTGCAATTTCAGACTGGCGTGGCGCGATGTCGAAGGCCGGTTCGGGATCTCCGCCCCGGAGTACTTCGCCCGGGAGCGTCAGGCGCTGGCCGAGGGCCCGGCCGCGCACGGGTTCGTGAGGCTCGACGAGGAGGGGATCGAGGTGCTGCCGCTCGGGCGGCTGTTCGTGCGAAACGTCTGCATGCTGTTCGACCGGCATCTCCGAGAGAAGACGATCGGAACGCCGGTCTTCTCGCGCACGATCTGAGAGAAGCGGCGATGCCCCCGACTCCCACCGGCGTGCTGCTGCTGAACCTGGGCGGGCCCGACAGCCTCGCCGCCGTCGAGCCGTTCCTGGTCAACCTCTTTTCCGACCGGGAGATCATCCAGCTGCCCTTCGGCCGGCTGGTCCAACCCGTCTTCGCCCGCGCGCTGTCGAAGGCGCGAGGGCCGTCGGTCAGGAAGAACTACGAGCGCATCGGCGGCCGTTCGCCGCAGCTGCCTCTGACGCTGGCGCAGGCGGCCGCGCTCGAGAGCCGGCTGAACCGGGGTGGCGGCGCGTTCCGGGCCCGGGTGGGCATGCGCTACTCTCAGCCCACGATCGCCTCGGCGCTCGACGCCCTCGCTGAAGAAGGTGTGTCCCGCATCGTGGCGCTGCCTCTCTACCCTCAGTACTCCCTGGCGACCACGGGATCGTCGTTCAACGCGCTCGCGCAGGCGCTCGACGCCTCGGCATCGCGCCCTCGGCCGGAGGTGACGAGAATCGAGTCGTATCCGGACGACCCGGCGTACCTCGACGCCATGACCGACACCGTCCGTCATGCGCTGGCGTCGTTTCCGGACGATCGCCGGGACCACGCCGTACTGCTCTTCAGCGCCCACGGGCTGCCCCGGTCGTTCGTGAAGCGCGGCGACCCCTACGTCGGCCAGGTGGCGGCGACTGTGGCGGGCATCCTGTCGAGGCTCGACGTGCCCAACCGGCACGTCCTCGGGTATCAGTCGCGGACAGGCCCCGTGAAGTGGATCGAGCCGGGCATCGAGGAGGTCATCGCCTCTCTTGGCCGCGACGGCGTGAAGGAGCTCCTGATCGCACCGGTGTCGTTCGTGTCCGATCACATCGAGACGCTGTACGAGGTCGACCTTCTGTTCGCCGCAGAAGCGCGGGCGGCGGGCATTTCCACCGTCGTGCGCTCGCCGGCGCTCAACAGTCATCCGTTGTTCATCGAGGCGCTGGCCGGTCTCGTCGAGCGACACCTGGACGGGCGGTCATGAAGCGGATTGCGATTGTCGGGGCCGGCATTGCCGGGCTGGCCACCGCGCACGAGCTGACGCGGCAAGGTGCCAGAGAGCGGGGCGTCGACGTCGTCGTTCTGGAGCGCTCGGCGCGGCCCGGCGGCAACATCAGGACGGATCTCGTCGACGGCTATCTGTGCGAGTGGGGACCCAACGGGTTCCTGGACAACGCGCCCGCCACGCTCGATCTGGTCGCGCAGCTTGGCCTGACAGAGCGGCTGCACGTGAGCGCCGACGCGGCGCGGAAGCGGTTCATGTACCGGCGGGGCCGCCTGCACCGGCTGCCTGAAGGGCCGGCCGCCTTCGTGACAAGCGGCCTCCTGTCGGCGCGAGGGAAGCTCCGCGTGGCCGCCGAGCCGTTCGCGCGCCGCCGTCCCGCCGGCGACGAGACGATTCACGCGTTCGCGTCGCGGCGGATCGGGCGCGAGGCCGCAGACATCCTGATTGACGCGATGGTGTCGGGAGTGTTCGGCGGCGACGCGCGTGCGCTGTCCCTGCGCGCGTGTTTTCCGAAGATGTGGGACATGGAGACCGAGTACGGCGGGCTGGTGAAGGCGCTCCTGGCAAAGAGGCGTGCCGGCCGGATGAGCTCCCGGGACGGCGTGGGCACGCCGCTGGGCCGGTTGACCTCGTTCCGGGGGGGCACGGAGGAGTTGGCGGCCGCTCTCGCCGCGCGGCTGGGGAGCGGCTTGCGACTGTCCGCTCCCGTCTCCGCCATTTCCCGTCCCGGGCGCTACAGGATCGCCATCGAACACCAGGACCCGATCGAGGCCGATGCCGTCGTGCTGGCGGCCGGAGCGGAGGCGAGCGCCAGCCATCTCGACCGCCTCGATCCCGCGCTGGCAGATGACCTGCGAACGATCCCCAGCGCGCCGATGGTCGTGGTCTGCCTGGGATATCGTTTCGACGGGCTCGGAACGTCGCTGGACGGGTTCGGCTTCCTCGTACCTCGCGGCCAGGGACCGCGGGCGCTTGGCGCGCTCTGGGACTCGAGCGTTTACCCTGGGCGGGCGCCTGAAGGCCATGGGCTGATTCGCGTCATGCTCGGCGGCGCACACGACCTTGCGGCGATCGGAATGGCTGATGACGAGGCGGTCGATGTGGCGCGCGCGAGTCTCGCGGCCGCGATGGGCCTCGAAGCCGAGCCGGTGTTCGTGCGCGTCTTCCGGCATCCCGTGGGAATTCCCCAGTACACCGTGGGGCATCTGGATCGGCTGGCGCGGATCGAACAGGGACTCGTCCGCCACCCGGGCCTTGCCGTGGCGGGAAACGCGTATCGGGGCGTGTCGATCAACAACTGCGTGGCCGAGGCGGGGCCCCTCGCCAAGGGCCTGATCGCGCTGGTGGCGGCGTCCCGTTAGCCGACTCGTGCGAGGATCCCCTGCACACCGCCGTATAATGGCCGTCATCGCCGCCCCCTCCCGAGGAGTCGCCATGGATTTCGTGGAACTGGTCGAGAGGCGGGTGAGTGTGCGGCAGTTCCGGCCCGACCCGGTGCCGCCGCAGCACGTGCGCGAGATGGTGCGCCTGGCCGGCCTGGCGCCGAGCCCGAACAACCAGCAGCCCTGGCGTTTCATCGCGGTGACGCGGCGGCCGCTGCTGCAGGAGATGGCCGATGCCGTTCGGTCGCGCCTCCGAACGCTGCTGCCGGTCGCCATGTCGGAGGACGCCCGCCGGTCGGCGCAGCGCGTGGAGTGGTTCTCGACGTTCTTCGCCGATGCGCCGCTGGTGATGGCCGTCACGAGGCAGCCCTACGACAGCGTGATCGCGCGGGCCGTGGCCGGGTCGTCGCCAAGCGGCGCCGACATCAATGCCATGCGCGGCTATCCCGACGTCCAGTCGGTTGGCGCGGCCATCGAGCATCTGCTGCTGGCCGCCACCGGGCTCGGCTACGGCACCTGCTGGCTCAGCGGACCGCTCGTCGCCCGGGACGCGCTCGAGGCGCTGCTGGGCGTCGAGGCGCCGCAGCAGTTGGCCGCGCTCGTGGCGATTGGCGTGCCGGCGGCGCCGCCCGCTGGGAGCCACGACCGCCGGCCCGTGGACGAAATTCTCCGGTTCCTCGACTGACGGCGCTCAGCCGCAAGCTGCGGCGCGCGCGCATAACACCTGCCTCAAGCGCTGATTGCAGCACGAGAATGCCCGATGATGATCTTCTCCCTGCTCTTGTCCCTTGCCTTCGCGCAGGCGCCTGCGGCGCCGCCGGTGCAGGCGGCCCCGCTGACGGTGATGTCGTTCAACATCCGTTACGGGACCGCCAACGACGGCGACAACCACTGGCTGAGACGACGCGAGCAACTGTTCGCGCTGCTGCGCGAACAGCAGGCTGATGTCGTCGGCCTCCAGGAGGCCCTGCACGGGCAGATCGAGGAGATCCTCCAGGCCGTGCCGGGATACGCGTATGTCGGCGTGGGGCGGGGCGATGGGCGCCGTGCCGGTGAGTATGCGGCGATTCTCTACAGGACCGCCCGGATGCACGTACGTCGAACCGATACGTTCTGGTTCTCCGACACGCCGGGCGTCGTGAAGTCCACGTCGTGGGGGAACCAGATCGAGCGGATCTGCACGTGGGCCTACTTCGAGGACCGTCAAGGCCCTGCCTTCTACCTGTACAACGTGCACCTGGATCACCAGTCGCAGCCGTCGCGGGAGCGCAGCGCGGCGCTGCTGCTGGCAAAAATCGGCGCCCGCGACCCGAAGGCTTCGGTGGTCGTGACCGGCGACTTCAACGCCGGCGAGAGCAACCCGGCCGCCACGGCCATGCTGGCCGTGTTCAGGGACAGCTTCCGTGTCCTGCATCCGGACGCGAGCGAGGCCGGCACGTTCAACGGCTTCAAGCTGGGTCAGATCTCCGGCGACAAGATCGATTTCGTGTTCGTCGAACCGGGCGTCGAGGTGCTCGACGCCGCCATCGTGCGGACATCGCGCGACGGGCGGTACCCGTCGGACCACTTCCCGGTGACGGCGCGCATCCGGCTGCGGTGATGTAGACTGCTGCTCCTCACCCGAAAGGCAGGTCCAGCTGTGGCTGACGGATTCGTCGCTGCCCGGTGGCAGTTCGCGTTCACGATCATGTTCCACTACCTGTTCCCCGTCCTCACGATGGGGCTCGGGGTGCTGATCGCGGTGCTCAAGACGCTCGAGATCAGGACGAAAGATCCGCACTACGGCCCGGCGGCGCGGTTCTGGGCGCGCATCTTCGCGGTGACGTTCGCGGCGGGCGTGGTGACCGGCATCCCGATGGAGTTCCAGTTCGGGACGAACTGGGCCAGGTTCTCGCACTTCGCCGGACCCGTGGTCGGCCAGACCCTGTTCCTGGAGGGGGTCTTCGCGTTCTTCGCCGAATCCTCGTTCCTCGGGCTGTTCCTCTTCGGCGAGCGGCGCCTCGGCCCGACCCTGCACTGGCTGTCGGCGGTGATGGTCGCGCTCGGCGCCGTGCTCTCGGGGTTCTTCATCGTTGCCACCAACGCCTGGATGCAGCATCCGGTCGGCTACCGCATCGTCGAGGGCCGGGCGGAACTCACGAGCCTGTGGGCCCTCCTGACGAACCCCTACGCCCGCTGGCAGTACCCACACGTCATTTCGGGATCGCTCGTCGTGGCGTCGATGGTCATGGCGGGCATCGGCGCCTACTACCTGCTCGCGCGGAAGCACGAGGCCGAGGGCCGCTTGTTTGTCCGCGTGGGCGTGACCGCCGGGCTCATCTTCTCCGTCGTGTCGCTCGTTCCGACCGGGTCGTTCCACGCCGAAAACGTCGCGCGCTTCCAGCCGGCGAAGATGGCGTCGATGGAAGGGGTGTTCGAAACACGGGCCGGCGCGGGCATCGCGATCATCGGCATGCCGGACCGCGAACGGAAGCAGTTGATGGATCCCATCGTCGTGCCGGGCGTGCTCAGCTACCTGATCTACGGCAACGCGGGGGAGGAAGTGACCGGGCTGAACGACATCCCGGAGGATCAGCACCCGCCGCTGGAGATCGTGTATTACGCGTACCACATCATGGTCGGCCTGGGCACCATCTTCATCGCGATCTTTACGATCTCCGGCGTCCAGTTGTGGCGCGGCCGCCTGTTCGGATCGCGCGGAGTCCTCTGGGCGCTCATGCTCGGGATGCCGTTCCCGTACATCGCCAACCATGCGGGCTGGGTGGTCGCCGAGGTGGGGCGCCAGCCGTGGATTGTCTACGGCCTGCGGCGGTCGGCGGAGGGGACGTCGCAGAACGTCACCGCCGGGATGACGTACTTCACGCTGTTCGGGTTCATGGGGCTGTACGCACTGGTCGGATTGCTCTACCTGCTGCTCGTCCTGCGGATCGTGCACGCCGGGCCGGGGCAGGGCAGCGCGCACGACGGCGCCGGGGCGGCGTCCGGAAAGGCCCAATCGTGATCAACACCGTCTGGTTCATCGTCCTCGCGTTCATGCTGGCCGGCTACGCCGTGCTGGACGGCTTCGATCTCGGCGTGGGCGCGCTGCACCTTCTGCTCGGCCGCGACACCCGGGAGCGCGGGAAGCTCATCGACACCATCGGGCCCGTGTGGAACGGCAACGAGGTCTGGCTGCTCGCGGCGGGCGGGTCGATGTTCGTCGCTTTCCCGCATCTCTATGCGACCAGTTTCAGCGGGTTCTACCTCGCGTTGATGCTCGTGCTCTGGCTCCTCGTCCTGCGCGGCCTCGGGATCGAGTTCCGGCACGGGATCGACCACGACATGTGGCGGCAGGCGTGGGACGTGGCGTTCTCGCTGTCGAGCGTGCTGATCGCGCTGCTGTTCGGCGTGGCGCTCGGCAACGTGCTGCGCGGCGTGCCCCTCGACGCGCGCGGGGAATTCCAGGGGACCTTCTCCCTGATGCTGAACTGGTTCGCCCTCCTGGGCGGGGCGCTGAGCGTGGCCCTGCTCTCGATGCACGGCGCGGCGTGGATCGTGGTGAAGACGGACGGCCCCCTTCAGGCCCGCGCCGCGCGCTACGCAAGTGCGCTGTGGTGGGTGGCGATGGCGCTGCTCGCGGCGATGATTGCCGCCAGCTTCGCCGTGCGGCCGGACTTCACCGCCAACTTCGTCGAATATCCATGGCTGCTCCTGATCCCCGTGATCACGACGGCGGCCGCGGCGGCCATCAAGTATTTCCAGGGGCGCCAGGACGGCCGGCGTGCCTTCGTCGCCGGCGCGGTGCTCGTCGCGGGCGTGCTCGCCTCGGTTGCCGCGGGGCTGTATCCGCAGTTGCTGCCCGCCGCGCCCGGGAGCGCCCATCCGGGGCTCGACATCTACAACGCCGCGTCGCCCGAAGGCAGCCTCCGCACCGCGCTCGCCATCTACCTGTGGGGACTCGCCCTGGTCGTCCTGTACCAGGTGAGCGTCTATCGCATCTGGCGAGGCAAGGCGCGGGACGTCTACCACTGACGTCCCGGCGGCGCAAAGTCCTCTCGATGATTGTGCTTGAGCCGTGCCTCGCCTGTCTTGTATACTCCGATGGTTACGATAAGAGATAAACATCAGCCCTGAGCCAGGTGCCCCATGCCCCCATTCAGAATCGGTTCGACGTTCGCAGCCGCACGGTGGAAGACGTCGGTCGCGCTCTTCTCCCTGGGGTTGGTCTGGCTCCTGGCGCAGCCGGCGCAGGCGCAGCCGGGGCCTCTGTCGTTCTTCAAGAACTACTTCATCACCGGCGACTACGTCGTGGGCGGCGTCGGCCTGCGCGGGCAGGGCGTCAACGGCATCGCCACGGGCCCAATCGAGATCAGCGGTGTGCCGGCCGATGCCGACATCGTCGCGGCGTTCCTGTACTGGCAGGTGGTGACGACAAGCACGGCGGGGCCCGACTCGGGCAGCCTGCCAGTGACGTTCAAGGGCAGCCCTCTCAGTTCAGCTGAGGGACCGTTCGGGAAACTGCTGACCACGGAGGGAACCGCGCCGTGCTGGGCTTCCGGAGGCAGCACGGGCTCATCGGGCGGCTCGAAGAAGACCTACATCTACCGTGCCGATGTCCTCAGGTACTTCGAGGTCGACGAAGCGACCGGGAAACTCGCCGTCAACGGCGAACACCTGGTCGGAGTACCCGACTCGGGTTCCGGCGGCAACGCAACGCCTCTCGCCCTCGGGGCCAGCCTGGTCGTGGTCTATCGCGTTCCCACGATGCCGCTGAGCGCCATTGTGATCTACGACGGCGGGTACACCCTCGACAACTCGACCGGACAGATGTTCCAGACGCTCGGGGGGTTCTACCAGCCCGCGAACCCTGCCGTCGCCAAGATGACGCACATCGTCGGCAGCGGCCAGTCGAACAAATCGGAGACGCTGCTGTTTGGCGCGGGTCCGACGGCGACCGATCCCATCGCGACGAATCCATTCGCTTCCGGGTTGGGAGAATCCTGGGACAATCCGACGTTCGTCGACCTGGCCCTTGGCACCTCGCCGGGGAACGTGACGCAGGTGACGACGGGCGTCAGCCCGTCGAGCGACTGCCTGACGTGGGGCGCGGTGATCTTCAAGACCGAGGTGCAGGACTCTGACAGGGACGGCCTGCTCGACATCTGGGAGTCATCGGACGCTCCG
>JAWOGY010000294.1:0-19554 GCA_046496425.1 Vicinamibacterales bacterium | reverse complement strand
CAGAAGGATCTCTTCGTCGAGATCGGGTACATGAAGACCGACGCCGAGACCGCCTTCGGCGGCGTGTCCAAGCCCGCGCACTCGCACCTGCCGAGCCCGGCGGTGTTGAGACTGGTGGGTGACGCCTTCCGCGACGCGCCCACCGGCACGATCCGCGTGCATTTTGACGTTGGAAACGCGTATCCCTCGGGCGAAGCCGACCCGTACATCATCCGAGGCCCCGGCCTGGCCCGCGGCGGAGAGGCCATCGACGAGATGATCACCGTGTGCGCGCCCGGCGCGACGGACCCGCCGTGGGTGTGCCAGTTCTCGACTTATCCCGGCACCGTCGGCTGGAAGTCCGGGTTCCGGTTCCTGCGAGACGAGGTGCTTGTGGCCCCGGAAGGGCAGGACTGTGATGCGCCCGGCAGCGCCTGCGAGCTGCGGTTCGATCGCAACCGGAAGGACATGTTCCGTTACGCGCTGTTCGCCCATGCGATCGGCTTGCCGAGGGCCGAACTGCCGTGTCTCGACGAAGCCGGCGCCGCCGTCCCGCCAAACGGCGTGACCGGCCGCTGCGACGCGCCGCTTCGTGCCAACCCCGATTTTCACGTGCCGCGGACGAACACCGGCGTCGGCGACTTCCCGGGTGGCGACGTGATGGTCACCCTGGGCGGGTTCGCCGACCACGAGGGGTTGCCCGTCGGGACTCCCTTCATGCAGGCCTCGACGCTGATGCACGAGCTCGGGCACAACATGGAGCGGAGGCATGGCGGGGAAGCGTTCGAACCAAACTGCAAGCCCACGTACTTGAGCGTGATGAACTACCTGTACCAGCTGCGCGGGCTGCTCGACGACCGGGGCGTTCCGCACCTGAACTTCTCGGGCAGTTCGTTCGCCGGCTCCCTGATTGACGAGTCGTTCCTGGCCGACGGGCTCCTGGGCGGGCTGCCCTACCGGATCGGCTGGTATGCACCTCTAACGGGGAGCTTCCTCGAGGGTCGCGGAAATCCCGCGTTGAGACATTGCGACGGGTCGGACCTGCTGCGCGATCTCAACGGCGCGCCCACCGAGGTGCCGATGGTCCGCATCGACGCCAGAACGGCCGCGGGCGCGATCGACTGGAACGCCAACGGCAGCCTGACGGATTCGGCGTTCACCCTCGATGTCAACTTCAACGGACGCCTCGACGGCTCCCCGAACCCGCCCCTCGGCGGTTCCGATGACTGGTCGAACATCCTCCTGAACCAGATGGGAGTCCGTCGGAACACCGGCGGCGTCTATGTCGTCGACAGCGCGGGCCACCTGCTCGTGGGGCCCTTGTCGCTCGATTCCGGCCGGGGGGATCTCGGGCGCGGAGACCTCGGGCGCGGGGACCTCGGGCGCGGCGACCTCGGGCGCGGCGACCTGGGCCGCGGGGACCTGGGGCGCGGGGATCTGGGGCGCGGGGACCTCGGGCGTGGCGACCTCGGACGTGGCGACTTGGGCCGCGGGGACCTGGGGCGCGGAGACCTCGGGGGTGGGGACCTCTTCGTGGGGAACCCGTACCAGGAGGGCGAACTCGACGCCGAGACGGCCGGCGACCTGGGGAGGACCCCCCCGAACACGTTTGCGGCCTGTGTGATTGGCGTGGACTCCGCCTGTTCGGGCACCCCGCTGCACGGCGTGAGCCTGAGCTGGACGGCGCCCAATGTTGGCGGCGTCTCGCAGTACTTCGTCTATCGCGTGGCGGGCGAGACGCTCGTGCCCGACACGACGTCAACACCATGGACGAGGGTGGCGGAGGTGGGCGCCGCCCCGGGCCAATTGGCCTACTCCTCGATCGACGGAGCCTCGCTCACGGACGGCGCGCGCTACACCTATTTCGCCGTGGCGGCGTATGCCGACGGCATCACGAGCGACCCGTCCAACCTCGTGACAATCACGGCCGTCAACGAGCCCCCGGCGGCCGGTGACGACGGGTTCGCCACCGACGAGGACACGCCGCTCAGCCAGGCCGCGCCGGGCGTGCTGGCCAACGACGCCGACCCCGACACCAGCAGCACCCTCGCAGCGGTGCTCGTCGCCGGGCCGGCGCATGGCATGCTGACGCTCAATGCCGACGGCTCGTTCACCTACACGCCGGCGCCAAACTTCTACGGCGCCGACTCGTTCACCTACAAGGCCGTCGCCACGTATGGCGCCGGCGAACCGGCGGTCGACAGCAACGTCGCGACGGTATCCATCATGGTGAACGCCGTGAACGATACGCCGGCGATCTCGGATATCGCCGATCGGACGATCGACTCGAACACCAGCACCGGGCCGCTCGCCTTCACTATCAGCGACCCCGACGGGCTCGCGGGCGCCACCGTCACGGGCAGTTCCAGCAACGCCGCGCTGGTGCCTGACTCGAGTATCGTGTTCGCGGGCAGCGGGGCCAGCCGCACCGTGACCGTGACACCGGCGCCGAACCAGTCCGGCAGCGCGACGATCACGGTGTCGGTGACCGACAGCGGCGGCCTCGCGGCCGTCGACACCTTCCTGCTGACGGTGACGCAGGTCGCCTACAGCTTCTCGAACGTCCAGAACGCGCCGCCGCCGGCCGACAAATCGTCGTTCAAGGCGGGCAGCGCAATCCCGATGCTGTGGCAGTTCAAGAACGGCTCGGCCATCGTCGACAGTTCGTTCGTCGGGCATACCGTGACGGTGCGAGGACCGCTTCCCAATGGGCCCGTGCGCACGTTCACCAACACCGCCCCGGGGAGCAGTTCGTTCCAGTACGATCCGGCCGCCAGAACGTGGCAGTTCAACCTGCAGACCAAGGACGCGAGCGGAAAGAGCTATCCGCTCGGCGAGTATGAGGTCGTCATCACGCCGGCGACGACAGGCTTCCTGCCGAGTCCGGCGTTCCGGATCAAGCTGGTGAAGTAAGAACGCGACGGTTCAGGGCAGGCGGGCCGGCGGCCCGCCTGCCCGAGTTCTGGCGTCAGCGGCAAGCGGGTCCTCCGTGGACTTCCCGCGGATGTCCAGGTACGCGCGGTACGACTCGGCGGCCTTGGTGCTGTTCAGCCCTTCCCTGACGCGGCCCTGGTAGTAATAGACCGGCGGGAAGTAGCCGTAGGTGGGCTCCTCGTCGAGGAACAGCGACAGGGCCTCGCCGCGGCGCTTGAGGCAGCGGTCGAACTCGGAATCGGCCTGCGGGAACGCGCCGCCTTCGAGATAGGCCCGCCCGAGATCGAAGTGGCCGATCCACGTGTCCAGCAGGTTGTTGGCGTCGGTGAGGTCTTTGATCGCCCGGCGCGGGTTGCCGTTTTTCAACGCGGTCAGGCCGTCGATAATCAAGGCATAGGCTTGGGGCTCTGCCTGGAGTTCGGCGCCGAGCGCGGCCGAGAGCGCGCCGGCTCGCGCGGCCGCACCCGCTTCGACGAAGACCCGTGCCGCCAGGAACCGGATTTTCACGGCCTGGCTGTTCGCGAGCGCGCTCTCGGCAGCCGTGAGGGCGGCGCCGTTCTGCTGCCGCAGGAGCTGCGTGTAGGCGAGCGCGGCGAACTTGTTGGCGGCCCTGTCGGTGTCCTTGGCCGCCAGGTCCGCGGCGGCGCCCTGTGTGAGGATCTTCGCGGCGTCCAGGAGCCGGCCCTCGTAGAGCGCGAGATCGGCGAGGCCCGAGGCCGTGTAGGACGCCCCTTGTTCGTCGATCCTGGCCAGGCTCTCGAATGTCGCGGCGGCTTGCCTCAGCTGGCCCTGCCCCAGTTGAGCGAACGCCAGAGGAAGCACGCCGAAAAGCCCCGGCTCCTGCATGGCTCGCGCCTGCTGTTCGGCGGCGCCGAAATCGCCGCTGTAGGCGAGGTACAGCGCCAGGTTCTCCTGGTAGAGCGCACGATTCGGCAGCACCTTCACGACCTGCCGCATCTCGTCCACGGCTTTGGGCATGTCCCGCAGATGCGTCAGGCACAGTGCGAGGTTGTTTCGCGCCGCGGCGTGCGCCGCGTAGCGGGAAATCAGATCGCCGTATTCCTTCACGCACGCCTGGTAGTCGTTCGTCAGGTAGTAGAACATGCCGCGCGTGCGGTAGCGCTCGCGTTCGGTCATGCCGTCGAGATGACGGATAGCCTCCTTCACGTGCTTCTCGGCATCCTCCTGCCTGTCGAGGTTCCGCGACGTGATGGCCATGCCCGCGTGCGCCAGGCCGAAGGCGGGATCCAGCGTGGCCGCCTTCGAAAAGCCCTGGAGCGCCTCGTCGAACTTGCTGCGGGAAAGGGCCTCCATGGCCCCGGCGTACGCCCGGACCACGTCCAGAGACGTCGCCGAGAGGGTTTCCATGGCGAAGCGCTTGGCGGAGTCGGACGTATCGTCGCCGAGCGCCTCGCGAACCCTGGACGCGAGCGACGTCGCCACGGCAAGGACCTTGTCCTTGCTCGAGGCCCGCTCGGTCGCGGAGGCGATCACGTTGCCGGTCACCGCCTGGGTCGCCTTGACCGACACGCCGTAGCGGCTCCCCTGGCGGTCCACCGAGCCGGAGAGGACCACGCCGAGGCCCTGCTTGACGGCGATTTCCTGCGCCGCCCGTTCGTCGAGCGTGTCCGGGGGGCGCACGCCGAGCGTCCGCCTGATTCCGAGCCGGTCGTAGGCGCTGATGAACCCCGCGTCTTCCAGCGCGAGCCTCAGCATTGGCTCCAGCGTGCGGTCAAACGCCGGGTCACCGGTCCCGTTCGTGAAGTCGGCGATCAGCACGGAGACGGGCTCGTGCTCGACGGGCACGGCCGGGCCCCGCGCCAGCCAGTACGTCGCGCCGACAAGCGACGCGACGACCAGGGCCGCTGCGGCGCCCATGCGCCACGTGAGGCGGCGCACCATCGGCAGCGGCTTCCCGTTGTCGTCGAGCGCCTCCAGATCCGCCAGCACCTCCGCCATCGACGGGTAGCGCGCGGCGGCATCGGGAGGGATGCAGCGCGTGATGATCCGGTCGAGGGCCTCCGGGATCGAGGGGTCCGCCGCGCGCGGCGGCGGCGGCGCCTGCACCATCCGGGCGTTCAGTTCCTCGAAGGCGCTTTCGGCGTGGCTCGCCCGCGCGTGTCCGAGCAGCAGGTCGTACAGAATCAGGCCGAGGGTGTAGATGTCCGCGCGCCCGTCGACCGGCTCCGCCCGCGCCTGCTCGGGCGCCATGTACGCGACGGTGCCGACCACGACCCCGCTCATCGTATGTCCCGCCGGCGCGTCCGCCGGGCGCGCGGCCCCGGCCGCGCCGTGCTCCGCCGTGCGCGCCTTGGCGGCGTCGGTCGAGCCCGCCACGCCGAAGTCCATCACCAGGCCCTCGCCGTCGGCGTCGACCATGATGTTGGCGGGCTTGAGGTCGCGATGCACGACGCCGGCCGCGTGGGCGGCGACCAGGCCGGACGCGACGCTTCGCGCGATCTTCATGACGCGGGGCACGGTCAGCTTGCCCTCGCGTTCCAGGATCGCGGACAGCTCCTCCCCCTCGAGGAACGGCATCGTGATGTACTTGATGCCGCCCACGTCGCCCATGTCGTGCACCCGCACGATGTTCTTGTGTGTGACCCTGCGGGCCAGCAGCAACTCCTGCTTGAACCGGCGCTCCAGCATGCGCGCCGTCTCCGGGTCCGCCGCCACCTCCGGCCGGATCGTCTTCAGGGCGACGACGACTTCGAGCACCTCGTCCCAGGCCTGGTAAACGGCGCCCATGCCGCCAGCGCCGAGCAACTTGATGATCTTGTAGCGGAAGCCCAGCTGCTTGCCGACAAGATCGCTCGCCGCGTCGCCGAACGTGGCGGGATTAGATACGCCGATCCGCGTGGCGCCGGCATCCTCGACAGGCGTCCCCGGCCCGAACCCGACCATCGTCGCGTCGGCGTCAGCCGCGGTGGCACGCGGAGGCGTGAAGCCCGCTCCCGTGGCGTCGGGATCTACCCCGCCGGGCTGGCCGCCGGGAACACCGGTCAGGTCGCGTTGCATCGCTCCGCAAACAGCGCAAAGCCCGGAAGCCAAGCCCGTGCTGCGACCGCACTTCGTGCAGTTCATGGAGTTGGCGTGAATCGTCTACTTGACACGTGTTTTTCGATCTTAGGACGCCTCGCGGGCCGACACAAACGAAAAGCGCCTCATGCCGCATCCGGGCGCAGCCGTCCTGGCCCCTGCGCGGCTTGGATCGTGCCAACTGCTGCGGACGTCATATAGAATGGATCAATATTCCATGATTCCGAGCCCCCCCCTGCGCCGAGCGCTGGTGTGCGCCGCAGCCGCGGCCGCTCTGACCCTCGTGCCCGGTTCCGCCGGCGCACAGGCGTCAGCACCCGGTTCCCGGACGGGCCAGGGTCCGCATGTCCGGGTCGAGTTGATCGCCGACCGGCCGACGCCGGGGTCCGGGATGCGCCTCGGATTGAAGTTCGACCTCGACCCGGAGTGGCACATCTACTGGCAGAACCCGGGAGATTCGGGCGGGCCGCCGCAGGTCGCGTGGACGTTTCCGCCGGGGATGATGGCCGCCGGCATCGAGTGGCCGGCGCCAGAGCGCATCGACATCGGCGGGCTCATCAACTACGGGTACCACGGCACCGTCGTGCTGCCGGTGGCGGTTGCTGTAGCGGCTGACGCGCGGATCCCGCGGGAATTCACCGTCGCCGCGTCCGTGCGCTGGATGGCGTGCGCCAACCTCTGCGTGCCGGGCCAGGCGGAACTGGAGCTGAAGTTCCCGCTGTCCGATTCGGAGACCGGCCAGGTGGGCGGCTGGAAGGGGGCGATTGACGCCGCCCGCGGCCAGGTGCCGAAGCCGGCTCCCGCCTCGTGGAAGGCCCTGGCCCGCTCGACCAGCGACTCGTTCGTCGTCGATGTCCTGACAGGCTCGCGCGAGGAGAACGCCGTCTTCTTCCCGCTCGAGTTGAGCCAGGTGAACGACTCGGCCGCGCAGTCCGCCACGCCGCTTGCGGAGGGAGTCCGCCTGGTCCTGCGCAAGTCGAGCCAGCTCGCGAAAGACCCCGGCGTGCTCCGGGGTGTGCTTGCACTGCAGGGAGGGCGCGCGTACACGATTGCGGCGTCCGTGAGGTAGGGAAGAAGACAGAAGACAGAAGACAGGAGCCCCTCATGAAGAACACGACGATCGTTGCCGCGGCGCTCGCCCTGGCGGTAGCCGCCGCCCCCATCACCACGCACGCCTCGAAGGTCGGCGCGCCGGCCCCGGCCTTCAAGGGCACCGACACCAAGGGCAAGGTCCACAATCTCGCCGATTTCAAGGGGAAGTGGGTCGTCCTCGAGTGGCACAACGAAGGGTGCCCGTACGTGAAGAAGCACTACGGCGGCAACAACATGCAGAAGCTCCAGCAGGAGTGGACGGCCAAGGGCGTGGTGTGGCTCACCGTCATTTCTTCGGCGACGGGCCAGCAGGGATACATGGAGCCCGGGCAGGCGGATGCCTACTTCGTGCAGCAGAAGGCCGCGCCCTCCGCGATTCTGCTGGACCCAACGGGCGAGATCGGGCGCCTTTACGATGCGAAGACGACGCCGCACATGTTCGTGATTAATCCTGACGGCATGCTGGTGTACAACGGCGCGATTGACGACAAGCCGACCAGCGACCGGGCGGACCTCGCGACGGCCTCCAACTACGTCTCGGCGGCGCTCTCCGAAGGCATGGCCGGGAAGCCCGTGACAATGGCCACCTCCCGTCCCTACGGCTGCGGCATCAAGTACGCGAAGTAGACCGAGATCGCCTTTGCGGTGCCTGCCGGCGCCGCCGTCATCGCGGCGGCGCCGGCAGCCGCTCGCTTACCCAGGACACGACCTGCGACGCGCCGGAACCGGTGTTCGCCAGCGCGGCCACGACGTAGCCGGAGTCCGGGAAGATCCGCAGGTCGCCGTTCATGCCCGGCGCGCCGCCGCTGTGGCCGAAACTTCGCACGCCCCCCTCAATAGTCTCGACGAACCCGTAGGCGTACTTGTCGCCCTGGCCCGTGTCGACCTTGCCGCTTGTCAGCAGCGAGGTGTGCTTCGCGTCCAGCAGGCGATGGCCGGCGAGCGCCGACGCGAAACGCAGGAGGTCGCCGACGGTGGTATAGCCTCCGCCAGCCGATGAGCCGCGATAGGGCAGCGTGCCGGTGTTCAGCACCCACACGCCCTTCTGCTGCATGTAACCCTTCGCCCGCCCGGGTACTGCCAGGTCTTCCGGTTCCGAGCCGCTGCCGGTCATGCCGGCAGGCGCGAAGATGTGGTCGCGGACGTAGTCGTAGTAGCTCTGTCCCGACACGCGTTCCACAATCACGCCCAGCAACACGAAGCCGTAGTTGCTGTACTGCCACTTCGACCCGGGCTCGAACTCGAGGCTGCGCGCGCCGTAGAGCGTGAGGTAGTCGTCGAGCGCCTTCAGTTCCAGGCGGCGCGCGGCGAACTGCGGCCCGAAGATGTCGCCGGTGCCGCCGGTGTGCGTCAGCAGGTGGTGGACGGTCACCTTCGCGGCCACGTCGCGATTGGGGTAGTCCGTCAGGTAGGTCCCGAGCGGCGCGTCGAGCTTCACCCGGCCGGCCTGCACGAGCTGCAGAACGGCCGTCGCGGTGAACATCTTGTTCATCGAGCCCATGCGGAAGCGCGTCTCGAGCGTGTTGGGCGTACCCGCTTCCCGGTCGGCCAGGCCCTTCGCCTCGTTGTAGATCACCTTACCGTTCCGCGCGACGAGGACGGCGCCCTGGAACCTGCCTCGCGAAGACTGGGCATCGATCTTCGCACGCACGGCTGATGCCAGGTCGGCCTCTTTCAACCGGGGGACAGCCAGGTCGGCGGGGCGCGGCACCAGGTTCAACTCGAGCTGGACGATGCGGTGGGGCGGTGCGGCGTCGACCTCGACGACCGCCCTCGCGAGCTGCTCCCAGGCCCGCTCCTGCACCAGGCACGTCACGGAGGTGGCCGTCACGCGTTCGACCCTGCGCAGATCGAACCCGCCCGTTCGCAGCAGGAAGTCCATGTCGCCGTCGAGCCGGGCTGCCCGCGAGGGGAACTGCTCGCGCAGGAACCGCTCGTACGCCGCGCGGTCGCCGGCGTTGAACGCGCTCAGCCAGTCGCGAAATTGCCGCTCGGCCGGGCTCTTCGCAGCCTGCACGGCTGGCGCCGCCTTCGTGCCGGCGGCCTGCGGGATTGCGGCGTAGCCAGCGGCCGGCGGCAGGCCGAGCGCTGCGACGAGCAACCAGGAAACACGCGTGTGCAGGGACATGTCCGGTTAGACGAGTGGCCGGGGCGTTTAGCTCCCCGGGGGGTATTCGCCGACTGTTCACGCGGATGTTACGGCGCGGCCATCGGGACGTAACGCCCAGACTCTAGACTGATGGATGATGTTCGGCGTCAAGCTGAACTTCTAATCGCGAGAACCCGAACCGGGCGGTTCATTGCGCGAGAGACTCCGGGAACGCCGGCCGGGCAGCGTATGTCTGCCGGCCAGCGCCCGGATGGCGGCTGAGGGGAATGCCACGCGACGGGGCTGCGCACCCGGCTCCCCCGCTACTTGCCCTGGTAGGGCACGCCTTTCACGATCCAGTCAGCGGCGGGCTCGCCCTTCAGGTAGTGGTCGAAGTACTGCTTCATCCTGATCGAGTAGTCCAGCTTGTTCGGGTACTTCTGCGGATGATGGGGCTCGCCGCGATATTGCAGGAAAATGCAGTCTCTTCCCAGCCGCCGCATCGCCAGGTACATCTCGATGGACTGATACCACGGCACCGCCCCGTCCTCGTCGCCGTGCATCAGCAGCAACGGCGTCCGGATGCGATCGGCGAAGAAAAGCGGCGAGTTCTCGATGAACCGTTCGGGATACTCCCACAGGCTGCCGCCGATCCGGCTCTGGGTCTCCTCGTACTGGAACTGGCGCGCCACGCCCGACTCCCATCGGATGCCGCCGTAGGCGCTCGTCATGTTCGCCACGGGCGCTCCGGCGACGGCCGCCGCGAAGATGTTGGTCTGGGTGATGACAAACGCCGTCTGGTACCCGCTCCAGGAATGGCCGTGCAGGCCGATGGCCCTCGGATCGGCGACGCCCATGTCGATGAGCTTCTGCACGCCCGGCACCAGGCACTTCGTCGCCGAGTAGCCGGGACGCCCGATGTCGAACACCACGTCCGGCAGGAAGACGGCGTACCCGGCCGACGTGTAGACGCCGAACGACGGCCGGTGATTCACCACCGGCTCGTTGAATTCGAACAGGCGCTGCGACATCAGTTCGTAGAAGTAGACAATCACGGGATATCGCTTCCCAGGCTGGTAATTGGCGGGCTTGATGAGGACGCCCTGGAGGGGCAGGCCGTCCAGGCTGTTCCACTCCACCAGTTCGGGGCTGCCCCAGGCGAAGTCGGCCACCTGCGGGTTGGCATTGGTGACCTTGCGGGGCTGGCGGAACGCGGCATCGGCCACCCAGATGTCGGGGAATTCGCTGAACTGCTCGCGCGTGTACATCACCGCGTCGGCCTTCTTCGCCTTGCCCACGAATCGGAGTCTCCGCGGTTCGTCGAGACGCACCGTCACACCGGCCTTGCCCACCGTGGCGGCATAGAACCCGTCGTTCTTCTCGCGCTGGTGGCTGGCCGAGAGCAGCAGCGCCTCGCCGGGGGCGAAGCCCGGCGACTCGCGGTCGAGCGGGATGACGCGGAAGGTGATGCCCCGGCGCCGGCCTTCTCCCGCCGTGAGGCTCACCGCCGCGCCTGACTTCGCCGGCACCTGCCAGATGTCGAACCGGTCGTACACGACGAGCGCCGACCCGTCGGCGAGCCAGCCGCCGAGTCCATAGGCGGCCGGCGTGTCCGGTGTATCGTCCTGCTCGTCGTCGAGACGCACGCCGAGCGACTCGGTGAGGTTCCGGGTGGACCGGGTGTCGGCGTCGTACAGGTGCCACTGGCCGTCCCGGAAGAAGGCGACGCTGCGGCCGTCGGGCGAGAGCGACGCGTTGCCGATCAAGCCGGACGCCACGAGCGTCTTCGACCCGTCTGCGAGGCTCACGAGATACGCGTCGCGCTGGCGTTCGCCCCACGTCGTCTGCTTGCGGTATGGCACGTCTGAGAAGCCGAGAGCGACACGCGGGTTCTCGGGAGTCTCGAGTTCCGGCACGTCGAGATCGGCGAGGCGCACCATGCGTCCGTCAGGCATGTGCACCAGTGCCCGATACGTCCGGTCCCTTTCGCGGACCCAGGCCTTCTTCTGCTGGGAGTTGACGCGCGAATCGTCCCAGTGCCAGACATCCACTTCGGCCTTCGAGAGGATAGGACCGAAGTCGAACGGATCGGCGGGGCCGTCCTGCTTCGCGGGCGCCGCCGGCTTCGCCTGCGCGGGCTTCACGCCGAAGAACAAGCGCTGGCCGTCGCGGGACCAGGTTAGATCGTTCTTGAGCGGCACCACCCACCCGGCCGGAGCCTGGGTCGGGGCGACCACCTGGCGCGCCGTGCGCGATGCGCCGTTCCAGACCCAGAGCGCGCCTGGCCCGTCCTCGTCTCCCGCGGTCACGAAGGCCAGCGCGCTTCCGGTGCGGGTCCACGTCAGATGATCGTAGCGAGCCCCGTCGCTCTGGTTCGCCGCGCTGGCCTGCGCGCCACCATCTCCCGAGAGATCCTTCACGAACAGGCCGTTGCCCTTGCCGCCGTCTGCCGCCACCGTGAACGCGAGGTACTTCGCGTCGCTGTCGAACGCAAACGCGACGACGTCTGCGAGGTCTGTTTCCACCCCGGACTCGAGTTGGCGCAGCTTCAGCGGCGTGCCTTTAGGAGCCTTCTTCGCCTCGCTTCCGGCCTCGGGCGGCTTCTGGGCATCGGTCTTCACGGCGGGCGCGGCCGACAGCAGGTACGCCAGCCACTTCGAGTCGCTCGAAAACGCAAACCGATCGACCGAGTCGATCGGCGTCACCGTTCCCGTGCGCGTATCGAGCAGCGCCATGCCGGGCTTGGGCGGCGTCCTGCCGGCACGCTCCGTGTCGGCGAAGGAGGGCTTCACCGTCATGGCCACGTAGCGGCCGTCGGCGGAGATCGCAGGCGCGCTCCCGCGCGGGACACGGAGCACCCTTCCGTCCGCCAGGCGGTGCACGACGCCTTCTCCGTCGCCGCGACCGGGCTGGGCCCCGTACGCCACCAGCGACCCGTCCTCGGAAATCACGGGCCGCTGGATGGCATTGAACTTCATCACGTCCTGAAACGTCAGCGCCCTGGTACCCTGCGCGGTCGCCGTTGCGGCCAGCATGAGCAGGAGGGCGGCCGAAAGCCCGCCGCACAGGCGGAGTCGAAAGCGGAAGGACTGGTAGGTGCGCAACACGGGAAACCTCCGGTGTGGTGTCGCAACGCGCGGACCCGGACACGACCCGGGCACTCGCGGCGCCGCGGCTACTTCTTTGTGTATCCGGCCGGCAGGGAGAAGACCTCGTCGGCGATCGGCCCGGTCGAAAGGGCCGTCACCGTCGTCGACATCGTCATGTTGCCGAACTGCGCCATCACGGCGGCCGCCTGCCCGGCGCCCTCGAGGGTCATCTGGAGTTCCTGGGCGAGCGGAATGCCAGCGTCGGCCATCGCCTTCTGCATCTCCAGCATGCCCTTCGCCTGGGGGCCCTGGGCCATGAACGAGGTCGAGAAACCGGAGTCGGCGGCGGCCTTGCTGACCGCTCTGTACTCCTCCACGCCAGGTCCCGTGTCGGCAATCCAGAGCGTGCCGGACATCCGCATCGTGATCGCCTCCTGGCCGACGCTCATCGGCACGGTCATCTCCAGCGCGTAGCCCTGGCATGTGCGGCCGAGGAGCTCTTTCGTCTGCCCGTTGGGCTTCATGCTCACCACCGCCTCGCCGAACGCGACGGGGAAGTCCCCGGCCAGGGCCGACGGGTCGGTGCTCGTGATCTCCCTGGTAGCATGGTTGACCGTGAACACCTGCCCGGCGGCCGTATCGAAGAAGATGGACATATCCTGCTGCATCATCTTGATGTCGGAGCGCATCTTCAGCGCCTTGACGCGGGTCTCCATGGTCGCGTTGACACTCATGCCGCCCGCGTTCATCGACATCGTCATGGTCATGCCCAGGTCTGCCGATGCCGGTGACACGGAGCAGGCGAGCAGACCGAGGATTGCGACGACGGCTCTTCTCATGGCACCCTTCCTCCTGCCGACCGCACCGGCCGTGGCCGATGATAGCAGTGAATCAACTGCCGCCGCCCGGTTACGCCGCCGCCTGTCTGAACCCGGAATTTGTCCAGCGGCCGCGGGCGGCCTTCGCACTCCACGGCGTCGTCAACGATGTGCCGGATTGAAATGATGACGGGCTCAGGTCTTCCCAGCTTCGACAGCGTCGTCCTCGCGGGCGGCGGCAGCCGCTGCTTCTGGCACGCCGGCTTCTGGCGGGAAGCGCAGGGGCCGCTCGCGCTGGCTCCGCGGCAGATCGCGGCGGTGAGCGCCGCCGGAGCAATTGCCTGTGCCATCAACGCAGGCATCGGCGAGGACGCGATGCGCCTCTTCCAGGCCGCGACCCGCGCGAATCCCAGGAATGTCTACCCGCGGAACGTCTTCGGCAAAGACCCCGTGTTTCCTCACGAGCGCATGTACCGCAAGGCCGTCCTGGCGCTCTTCGACCGGGCGGCGCTCGCCAGAGTGCACGCAGGGCCTGACATCCGGATGCTCCTCGGGCGCATGCCCGGCTGGCTCGGACCTCGCACGGGCGCCCTCGTGGCGGCGGCGGCCTACAACTTCGACAAGCGCATCCGCGGGATCGTGCATCCGACGGCGCCGTCCGCCATCGGCTTCCGGCCCGAGGTCGTGTCGGTGCGCGAGTGCGGGACGCCGGAGCGTCTGGCGGATCTCATCCTCGCCTCGTCCTGTTCGCCGCCGATGACGCCGCTGCTGACGTGGAATGGGCGCTACGTCCTCGATGGCGGGGTCGTCGACAACGTGCCCGTGTGTGCGCTCGACGAGGCCCCCGGGGAAACGCTGGTGATGCTGACGCGGCAATATCCCGCGCTGCCCGTCATTCCCGGCAGAACGTACGTGCAGCCGTCCGCGAGGATTGCCGTCAGCGCCTGGGACTACACGAGCGCAGAGGGCCTTCAGCGCGCGTACGATCTCGGGAGGCGCGACGGCGAGACGTTCGTGAGGCTTGGCGCCCGCCCGATCAGAACGCCGAGAGCCTGGCGTTGACGGCGTTGTTGAACACCGAGCCGAACGTGTAGCTGAAGCCGACGCTGAAGTAGTAGTCGTAACCGGTGGCGATCTGGCGGAGGCGGAGCAGCACCTCCTCGTCGGTCGCCCCTTCGGCGGGCAGATAGATCTGGTTCCGGATGCGCGAGGTGCCTCCGGAGAGGCTCAGGGAAAATCCCTTGAAGAGGCGCACGTCGGCGTCGCCGTCGACCGCCAGCCGGTACTTGTAGCCGTCAGGGACGTACTGCGAGGCGTCGAAACGCATGTCCAGATTGCCCCAGGGCTCCTGCATGTCCCAGTTCACCGCAAAAGCGTGGCTGAACGCGGTTTCCTCCGTCTTTTCGTAGATGGTGAGCTCGCGGTAATCGAACCGCCGGAGCCCCAGCGAGTAGGTGAACGTGAGCTGGCGGCGCGTGCTCTCGTCGTAGGGGAAGATGTTGTACTCGATGGCGGGGAGGGCGGCCAGCGTGAGCTTCTGATTGTTGTAGGTCGACGTCGCCATCGACAGCCGCCCGCCGGCGCCCCAGTGGGCGCCGAGCGACTTGACAATCAGGCCGTTTGCCGAGGAGTCCCGGGAAATCGCGACGTAGTCCTCGTCGTCTTCGTCTTCGAAGCTGTACCTGGACCGCCGGTAGTTGCCGCTGTAGCTCGCAGACAGCTTCCACGCCTCGGTGACACGCGATGCCGTCACCGAACTGCTCAGCCGGACCGTGGACTCGGACTCCTCGCCCGACATGCTGGTATTGCCTCGCAGGCGGAACACCCAGAAGTTCCACGGGTCGACCGTCGACTGGGCTGCTCGGTCCTGCTGGAGCGGCGGGCGGTAGGTGACATCGAGGTTGTCGCGGACCGACGACGCGGTGACGTAACGAATGAGACCGAGCTTCAGCACGCGCACCAGGCCCCGGCGGATGTCATCGTCGGTGTCCGACTGCTGGGTGAGGTACGTGGCGGCGTCGTCGGTGCCGGCGAAGCCCCGGAGGCCCATGAAGCTGATGGTGTAGAGCCTGCCGCCGCCGCCTGCCCCTTCCGTCGTGATCAGGATGTGGACGTCGGCCACTTCCTTGTCGCGGACGTGGTCCACGAAGTTGAGTTCCTTGCGGATGTAGGTGGTATCGCATCCGTGGTTGCAGTCCAGAAACATGCGGACGGCCGAGGGTGCCGGCTGGGCGGGAGGCGAATCCTGCGCCGCCGCGTGAGCGGCGGCGCCGAGAAGCGCGACGACGAAGAACGCCATGAGACGACGCATGAATCCTCCGGGGGGCATTGCGTCAGCTTCACGCGGCGCCACCCCCGAAAAGAAGATCATACATTGACACCCCGCCCGATCCGGCTCCAGGGGGACCACTGCAAGGTCCGCTTCCGCAACATCGAGGTCAAGACCAGCTAACACAGGTCCTGCCCGGGCCGTCAGCGATCCTTCCTGCGGTGATGAAGCAACCGGGGGTTCTCCGACCGCAGGCGGTAGTAGTCGACGACCGCATCGAGCGGGAGGATGACCCACGGCGCCATCGGCGACGTGCCGTTCTTGGTGAAGACGAGGTTGTCAGCCAGGTGCACGACCGCGTGGTAGATGACGCCCCGCTCGTCGAGCAGCACGATGACGTCACCCAGCTCGAGGCCGTTCTCGACGAGATAGTAGTCGCGCTGCAGGTGATCAATGGCCGCCTGGACGTCGAGATAGCGGTCGTCGGGAACGACGCTGAAGAAGTTCAACGCCGTCCACAGGCAGTTCGCGAGCGCGGGCCGGTTCAGATCCAGCGCCGTCAGCAGCGGGTACCGGTAGAGGCGATCGCGGGCGAAGGCCGGCAGCAGATGGACGATGTCGACCGTGCCGTCCGACTCCGCGGCACTGATCGATTCGAGCAGCGGCCTGATGTCCGTGCGGCGGCCCCCGCGCCCCCAGTACTCCACGAGGCCAGGCACGTCGAGCATCGAAGGCACCGCGAGCCGGACCCGGGATGTCTTCTGGCGAAGCAGCGTCTTGGCGAGGCGCCGCAACTCCTCGGGATCGGCGATCTGCTGTCTGACCAGTTCGGTGTCGGCGAAGTAGAGATGTCCTCCGCGCCGGTAGAAGAGCGGCTCGACGATCCGCCGCGTCTCCGGCGAGATGAGCGAACGGCCCAGCCAGTCCTCGGCCGACGCGCCCGCAAAGCGAAACGCGTGCACCTGGTTCACATTGAGCGCACTTCCCGCCAGTTGCACGTACAGCCGTGCCCGGACCTCGGGAGGCAGGGCGCGCAGCAGGTCCGCGCCCGGCGTGACGACCAGACCGTTGATGCCGGGATCCCTTCTCGCCGTGGCCATGAGCACCGACAACTGGCCCGGACTGAGGCCCGCCGAGGCCAGGAAGGCCTCTGCCGCCGCCGATGACGTCTCTGGAAAGTACCAGTCCTTGCCAGCTCCGTCCGGCCGGCCCCACTCGTTGCCGACCAGCTCCAGGGGCGGAGAAATGACGAGCGTCGTGACATCGAGCCTGCCCCAGGGGCCCGGCTTCGCAGCCTCGGCCGGCTGCGTCCGTTTCTCCTCCGACGCGGGCGCCGTCGACTGCGAGCCGGGCCACCAGTAGGCGGCGCCGGCGATGAGCCAGGGCATCACGATGAGTACTGCCAGGGTGACCAGCCACGCTTTGGGAACAACGAGGACGGGAGATCCGGGCGGCTGGGCTGTGGACGTAGACTTCTTGGGCGTCGACACGCGAATACTGACCTCCGACACCCCCAGCGACCGGCTGAGCGGGCCTCTGAATCATACTTCGCTCCGGGGCCGTCTGGCCGCATGCCCGTTCTGGCGGCGGGCAACACCGGCGGCGGGTCGACAGGCAGGCTGCCGCACGCACATACTGCTCCTCATGGCGGAGTCATACCGGGACCTTCTGGCCGAGATCGAGCGCGACGCTGGTGCCGAAACCGCTGCGGCGTTCACACAACTGGCCGTCGACTACCTCGAGGGAACACGCGCCGGCGACGGGCGCGTGTCGACGGCGCTCGCGCCCGCAGACCTGGCGGCGCGCTTCGCAGAGCCCCTGCCGGAGTTCGGCCGGCCGCTCGATGACGTGCTCGCGCGGCTGAGGAGCGACGTCCTGCCGGACTGCAACCGCCTGACGCACCCGCGCTCGATGGGGCACCAGGTCTCTGCGCCCCTTCCCGTCGCCGTCTGGACCGAGGCGCTGACCGCCGCCCTCAACCAGTCCGGTGCGGTCTTCGAAATGTCCCCGGCAGGCACGATCATCGAAACGCAGGTTGTGCGGTGGATGTGCGATCTGGCGGGGTTCGGGCCGGAGAGCGGCGGCACGTTCACCTCCGGCGGCACCGAGGCGACCTTCGCGGGACTGCTCGCGGCGCGCCAGGCCGCCATTCCGGATGCGTGGCGGGCCGGCGTCGGCGCGAACCCGCCGGTCGTGGTCTCGGGCGAGCATGCCCACTATGGCGTCGCGCGGGCGGTCGGTGAACTCGGCATCGGGTCCGACAACGCCGTCATCGTGCCGTCGCGCGACTACCGCATGAACGTGGAGGCGCTCACCGGCGTGCTCGAGGGCCTGCGCGCTGCCGGCCGCCAGGCGATGGCGGTCGTCGCCACGGCCGGTACGACGCCGACAGGGTCGTTCGACGACATCGACGCCATCGGGCGCATCTGCGACGAGCGCGGGCTGTGGCTGCACGTCGACGGGGCGCACGGCGCGTCGGCCCTGCTGTCGCCCGCGCATCGGGCGCGGCTGGCCGGCATTCACCGGGCTCGCTCGATTGCCTGGGACCCGCACAAGATGATGCTCATGCCGCTCACGGCCAGTGTCATCCTCGTGAGGCACGAGCGCGACCTGGATGCGGCGTTCTCGCAGCAGGCACCTTACCTGTTCCACGGCAAGCCCGGAGTGCGGAACTGGGATCAGGGCCTCCGCAGCTTCACGTGCTCGCGACGCATCGACGCGCTGAAGGTCTGGGTGGCCATCCAGCGCTACGGCGCCTCGGGCCTGGGCGCGCTGTATGAACATCTATGCGGAACCGCCCGTGCCCTGTACGACGCCATCCTCGCGCGGTCCTCGTTCCAGGCGCTTCACGCACCCGAGTCGAACATCCTCTGCTTCCGGTACGTGGGGGACGGCCTGCTCCCCGACGACCGGCTCGACGCGCTGAACCTGGAGCTGCGCACGGTCTACAACCGGGAGGGCGACGGCTGGATTACCAGCACGGTGCTCGGCGGCCGGCGGGTCCTGCGCGTGACGCTGATGAACCCCCGTACGACGCCCGGCGACCTCGAGCGCGTGCTCGACGGGCTCGAGCCAATCGGAGCCCGGCTTCTCCAGTCGCCGTGATGTTCGACGCCAGGTTCGCGGCCTTCGCCGCACTGTCCGCGCTGCTGGTCATCTCCCCGGGCGCCACGCTCGCCGTGGTCGTGGAAACGGCGCTGGGGTACGGGCGGAAGGCCGCCCTGCTGACCGTCGTCGGCGTCGGGCTGGCCAACGCCGCGCTGGCCGCCGCGGCCGCGCTCGGCCTGTCGGCACTGGTCGGACACTGGCCCTCGTCGCTCCACGTCGTCCGCGTCGCCGGCGGCGCCTACCTGGCGTACCTCGGTGTGCGCGGTCTATGGCGGGCAGTATCTTGCCGCCGCCCCGCGGCAGAACGTGAAACGGGGCCGGGCCCCAGTGCAGATTCTGCAACGCGGCGGGATCCAGAACGTGAGAAGGGGCCAGGCCCCGTTTCACTTGTCGGCAGGGGGATGTTGACGAATCTGCTCAATCCCCCGGTCATCCTGTTCTACATGACCGTGGTGCCGCAGTTCATCGGGCCGCAGGACGGGTACCTCGCCCGCGCCTTTGCGCTCGGCGCCACGCACGTGGCCATGAGCGTCGTGTGGCAGGGCTCGTGCGGCATGGCGGTGGGCTCAGCAGCCGAGCACATGCGCCGGCCGGCGGTGCGCCGCATCCTGGAGGGCGTCACGGGCGCGGTGCTCGTCCTGCTTGGCGCCCGCCTCCTGCTGTGACGTGCGTCCGACCCGGACCGAGGTCAGAAGCGGACGGAGAGGCCCGAGAGCAGGCGCGTCTCCTTGTACCCCTCATCCCGCGTGTAGTCGGCGACCACCAGGAGCGAGAGCGTCCGCGACAGGTAGATGTTCGCTGACGCGCCGAAGCGGTTCGTCTGCGGGCGGCTCTCGACAAGGAAGCCGTCTTCGCGGGCGTACCTCAGGACGGAGAGCGACGTCGTGTACTCTCCCGAGAGATAGAGGCGCGAACCGAATGACCGGCCGGCCGAGACGTACCAGGAGTCGTACGAGGACGCCGAGCCGCGCTGGTAACGGTAGTCCGTCACGTTGACGTCGACGCCGGTACCGAAAAGATTTGACGTGTAGATCCCGAACGACAGCCGGTCCACCGGGTCGGCGTCCCGGTCGTTCCTGTCCTGCCCGTACCCGGCGAACACGCGAAAGCCCTTTGCCACCTCGACCGTCAACCGCG